>SVFO01000036.1 GCA_015056795.1 Lachnospiraceae bacterium | reverse complement strand
TTGGAGCAAATACGCCACACATAACCATCCAGGTTGGCGATGGCCTCCGCGCTCAACAGGGAGAGGTAAACCTCCTTTACCATCTCCGCGCAGAGCTCCTGCGCCTCATCATTCGAGTATGCTTTTTTGACCGCAAAGCCGTAGATCTTATGAAAGTAGGTCTCCATCATTTGATCTACCAGTTGTTTTTCCATTGTCTCCTCCCAGTTCGAAAGAATCTTTCTTTTCAGGCCTTTATGACTATATAGTGAGGGCTTAGAAGTCAAGGTTGGCGATTTCCGTAAATTTTTTTAGGAAAGTTCTTTTTCATTTTAGCACATTTTTTTCTTCGAGGATAGTCAGAGGTATATATTGTAAAATGCCTTGAAATAGGTTACAATTTTAATGTTTCAGAGAGGATGAAACGCGTTCATTTCGGAGGTTTGTATGGAGTCAAAGGATCAAGAGATTGATGACCTAGTGAAGATGATTGACGGCAAGATGACGGATGGAATTAGCAGACTTTCCGTCGGTTTTATGAAAAATCAGGAGACGGATTTCGTGAGGGAGCGGATTTCCATGGGAAAGAGGGATGCCTGGGATCCCTGGATCTGGGGCGAAGGCTATGGAAGCCGCAATCAGGACGAAAGCTTTTAGAAAACAGTGTTGAGAATTATGTGGAAAAGAATGCCGTTTTGGCAAGGCTACAAAGGAGGTGACATTCATGGAAGAGCGGAATAAGCAGGGACTTTTGGAAATCAGCAGTATGGCAGTAAAGATCATTCTGTGCACGCTGTTAGTGTTTAATTCCCTTCTGTTCCTATACTATGGTGTCATCCATAGGGCGAATCCCCTCGAAAAGGAGTCGCTCCAGTTTATCGAAAGCTGGACCGTGAAGGACGGCGAAGGAAATGAATTTACGACAGGCCGCTCCTATGAGGCGGAGAAGGCATATCAAAAGGAGGTAACGATCACTACGACGCTTCCTTTGGATATTAAGGATCGAGAATATCTTTTCTTTGACATGGGAACGGACGTTGCTGTTTACATAGATGGGCAGCTGCGGAAGGATTTTGTAGAAAAACGGGACGTCAGCCTTCCAGGTGGCACCGTAAAAAGGTTTCACGTGATGGTTCCATTGAATGCGTCTGATGCTGGCACGGAAGTCAAAATGATGATTTCCCCGGGCAAAAATTCCGATCAGATCGTTCCGGAAACCTTTATCAGTACGCGCTACGGGGCATTCAGCTATCTGATGCGGCGAGAAGGACTTTCCTTTTTCCTTGCGGCCATCGTTTTGATGTTTTCCCTTGTTGCGTTTATTGTCAGCCTCGTCCTGAGATACTGGTATCGGATGAAGCTGGACATGACCTATGGCTCCCTAGGCATTTTTGTGATTGCCTGCTGGATCCTTACGGATTCCTCGTTATTTCCCTACATTTTTGGCATGGAGTACATAAACGGAACCATCAATTACATGCTTTGCTTTATGATACCGTTTGCGCCTGCAATTTACTTAAATTCCGTCCAGCGAGGACGCTATCGGATCGGGATGTCCATTGTCATGATGATTTCCTGCATCAATGCAGTCGTTTGGCCGCTACTTCATTTTACGGGCATTTGGCCGTTTTATCGCATGCGAACCATCGGGAATCTCATCCTTGTCAGCATGGCAGTATTGGCGATCACGATTTTGCTTTATGATGCCTTCCAGGGAAGGATCAGTCGCTATCGATATACCTTCATTGGCTTTTTTGGATTTCTCATCTGTTGTGTCGTTGAATTACTACTGATTTTATTTTCCGACACAAATGAAGCGATTCCCATGGTCGTCGGACTAGGCTTTCTTTTGGCGTTTATCGTCATCCAGCAGGTGGATGACCTTCGAAAAATCAATCAGGAAAAACAGCACGCGATTGCTATTTCGGAGGCGAAAACCAGATTTCTTGCAAGCATGTCTCATGAGATCCGGACACCGATCAATGCCATTTTGGGCATGAATGAGATGATCCTGCGAGAGAATCAGGATGGCGTGATTGAAGAGTATTCCAGAAATATCAAATCCTCTGGAAAAATGCTGCTCATGCTTGTCAATGATGTGCTGGATTTCTCCAAGATTGAGGCGGGAAAGCTGGAAATCAATGAAGCGCGGTTTTTACTGTCTGACGTGCTGAGGGACGTGCTCTCCATGGTCAAGGAGCGGGCAGATGAAAAGCAGTTGGAGTTAAAGACGGAAATTACGGATGCCATCCCGAATGAGCTGATCAGCGATGAATTTCGTATCCGTCAGATCCTGATCAACTATATCAACAATGCGGTGAAGTATACGGACAAGGGAACGATCACGCTTCGTCTTGCTGGAAGCGAAACGGCGGAAGGATTTGAGCTTTGTCTTTTTGTGAAGGATACGGGAAAGGGCATTCGGAAGGAGGATCAGGCGACGCTTTTCGAAGCATTTTCCAGAGTGGACCTCAAGGCAAACGCCAATATCGAGGGAACAGGGCTTGGTCTTGCCATTGTAAAGAGTATTGTCACCTCCATGAACGGAACGCTTGGAGTGGAGAGTGAATTTGGAGTTGGCTCTGAGTTTTGGGTAAAGCTTCCCGTGAAATATGTAAGCAAGGATCCACTGAAAAGTGATTTCATGGAGGCTCGAACGGAGCAGAAGGGTGCCGTGGAGGACTGTGAGTTTATGGCTCCTGATGCAAAGGTCCTCGCGGTGGATGACAATCAGTCGAATCTTACCATCGTAAAGCTCTTCCTAAAGAGAACGAGAATTCAGCTTGACCTATGCAGCACGGGCACACACGCCATGGAGCTGTGCAGGGAGAAAACATATGACTTGATTCTCTTGGATCATATGATGCCTTCACCTGACGGCTTGGAGACCCTACGTGGGATTCGAACGGATGAGACTTCGCGAAATCAAAACACCAAGGCGGTGGTTCTGACGGCAAATGCCGTGGCGGGAAGCCGCCAAACCTATCTGGATGCGGGCTTTGACGAGTATCTGACGAAGCCCTTGGATGCAAAGCTCTTGGAGCAGACGGTGAAGGATCTGCTTCCGAAGGAGAAGGTGATCTTAGGCAAGGAAGCGCAGGCGCCTGGAAAGGAGACTGCCCGCGAGGAAGTGATTTCTAAGCCGAACGCCTCACTAAAGGAACGATTGACGGCCGTTGATGGGTTGGATTATGACACGGCGCTGAGCTATTGCGCAGGGGATGTGGATTTCTTGGAGGAAATTGTTTCTGACATCGCAAAGGAGTGCCCTGAGCGTTCTGAGAGAATGAGAAAAAGTCTTGTCGAAAGAGATTGGAAGGCCTACGCAATTGATGCGCATACCTTGAAAAGCTCCATGGCGACCATAGGGCTTAAGCCCTTCAGTGAGAGGGCAAAAAAACATGAGTTTGCCGCGAAGGAAATGGATACGGAGTTTCTTTTGAAGGATGCCGATGAGTTCCTTCAGGAATATGTGGCCATCAGTCAAAAGCTGGCAGGCAAAGATGAGAATGTGTAAAAGTAGGAGAAATTGAAATGCAGAAGGAAGCAGGTAAGAAAAAGATCAAGCTGACGGTCGTCAGTACCTATCACTATGTGAGGCTGGTGGCCCGTTCGTGCATGTTTTTAGTATTGCTCGTCTATTATATCATTTATCGATTACAAGGCGGCATGGATATCGAGGAAGTCATAGAAAGTCACCCTGCAGCGCTGGTGTTTATTTGGGCCTTTTTCCTGGTGGAAATGATCCTTCGGTTTTTTCCGTCGAAATTTGAAAGTCCAGGTTGTCAAAAGCAGTTTGCGAAGAATTACGTCAAAACGGGTCAGACCAAGATTGAGATACAGGACAATAACGCAGTCATGCTCGTGGCACTAATTTGGATTGCATTTAACGGTATTTTTGGTGCACTTCACATGCGGGGGATTTTGGATGACGGGATTATGATTTTGCTTTGTTCCTTTTATTCCGTCTGTGACATGATTTGTATTTTGTTCTTTTGTCCTTTTCAATCATGGCTTTTGAAGAATAAATGCTGCTGTACCTGTCGCATTTATAACTGGGATTATGCCATGATGTTTACGCCCCTGTTTTTTGTGGACAAGGCCTATACGTGGAGTCTTTTGGTGGTTTCCATGGCACTTTTGGCACGGTGGGAGATTACCTTTTTTAGGTTCCCTGAGAGGTTTTCTGAAACGACGAATGGATACCTGCACTGCAAGAACTGCACGGAAAAGCTCTGTACGCACAAAAAGCAGCTGAATTCCCTGTGGAAAAAGATTGCTGAGTATACGCAGGAGAGGATCAAAAAATTGAAGCTTTAGTGTGGGAGGTTCCTTTTGTGAAAACAAGAGGAACCTTTTATTATGCATGGCTGGGTGAGATTTTCTTGATTTACTACTCAAAAAATAGTAGTATTAACATAGGAGATTTATAAATTACGGATGCATTTATGAGATGATCAAAGACTTGAAAATATGGAGGGTGACATATGTTGAGAAAGCTGGCTGTGCGGGGAAATATCAATGATCGCATGGATATTGCCCTGAATAAGTTTCGATCCAGAATGACTTCCTATCCGCCAGGCATGTGTCCGCTGGTGATGTATCGCTCCATTCTACAAATGTCCATGAATCAATCCTGCGGGAAATGCGTTCCCTGTCGTGACGGATTGGTGGAGGCGGAGCGGATGCTGCGTGACATCTTAAACGGAGACGCGACGGAGGAGACCTTACAAAAGCTGGAGAAGCTCTGCAGGATGATCGCGGAGACGGCTGACTGTGCCGTTGGCGTTGTGGCGGCCAATACCATTCTGGACAGCCTCTCGGAATTTGCCGACGAATATGAAAGTCATATTAAGCAGCGCAAGTGTGCGACGGATTCGCTGCAGACGGTTCCCTGTATGACGCTTTGCCCGGCGCACGTGGACGTTCCAGGATATGTTGCCCTCATCAAGGACGGGGATTATGCCGGCGCGATCAATATGATCAGGGATCGCAATCCGTTCCCGACGGCATGTGCCATGGTGTGTGAGCATCCCTGTGAGAAGAAGTGCAGAAGAAGCATCATTGATCATCCGATTAACATTCGCGGTCTGAAAAAGTATGCCGTGGATCAGATTGCGGCGGATCAGGTGAAAACGCCGAAGCCCAACGTCATGACGGGAAAAACCATAGGTGTTGTTGGCGGAGGTCCTTCCGGACTGACGGCAGCGTATTTCCTTGCGCTGATGGGACATAAGGTCGTGGTTTATGATGAGCATGAAAAGCTGGGCGGCATGCTTCGCTACGGCATTCCAGAATACCGACTGCCGAAGGCGAGATTGGACGAGGACATTCGTGCCATCTTGGCTGCGGGAGATATTGAGGTACATACCAATACAAAGATTGGCCGCGACATTACGGTGGAGGAGCTTCGTGAGAAGTATGATGCCGTCTATTTGGGATTGGGTGCACAGCTTGGCAATCGCATGCCCGCAGAGAACGTGAATTGTAAGAACGTGATTCCTGCGGCGGATTTCCTGCAGGCTGTTGCAAATGGAGAAGGGATCGATCTCACGGATAAGAGAGTAGCGCTGATTGGCGGAGGTAACGTGGCCATGGATGCAGCGCGCACGGCCGTGCGGCTTCATGCAAAGACGGTGCATGTCTTTACCAGAAAGCGGGATGACTATACCGCGCTGGCATCTGAGATCGAAAGCGCCATGCAGGAGGGCGTGCGTTTTCGGACACTTCTTTCCTTCCTACATCTGGAGACGGATAAAAATGATCCTGAAAATATTTGTGCGCTTTGGCTTCAGCCAGAGATCGTTGGAGAGTATGATAAATTTGGCTTTGTGACGACGGAGCATTCCAGTGCGTACCCCTATCGTTTTAAATGTGATTATTTGATTCTTGGCGTTGGTCAGCGCTGTGACGTGGCTGACTTTGAAAAGGCGGGAATTCCTGTGAACAGAGGCAGAATTTTGGCAGACGAAACCTGCGCCATCAGCGGCGTGGACGGAGTCTTCTCTGGCGGAGACTGTGTGACGGGACCCTCTACGGCAATCAATGCCATTGCGGCTGGACAGGTTGCTGCACATAACATTGATGAGTATCTGGGCTACCACCATAAGATCTTCTGCGAGGCCGCGGCGCCTGCGGCAAAGCCCAATAAATGCATTCCCACGGGACGCGCGGAGATCGAGGAGCGCGATCCGTTCGAGAGGCGTGAGGACTTTGAACACGTAGAGATTCCCATGACACCTGAGGAAGCACAAAGGGAGGCTTCCAGATGTCTTAGATGTGACCACTTCGGCTGTGGTTCCATGGAAGGGGGGAGATGCGCATGGTAGAAACGACAAAAAAGCTGGTAACGATCACGGTGGATGGCCGTTCATATGAAGCGCAGGAAGGAAAAAAGATCATCAACTTCTGCCGTGAGCAGGGGATTGAGATTCCGTCCCTCTGCCATCTCAAGGATTACAGTGACATTTCCTCCTGTCGTCTTTGCATGGTGCAAATTGAGGGCTATGATCATATGTTTGCAGCCTGCAGCACGAAGATTGAGGACGGCATGGTGATCACGACGCAGTCAGAAAAGCTGACGGAGTATCGAAAGGAAATGCTGCGGCTGATTCTTTCGAATCACACCGTGGACTGCCTGAATTGCCCGAAGAATGCTGCCTGTGAGCTGCAAAAGCTTTGTAATGATTATGACGTCAAGGAGACCCCGTATGCGGGTTCTCGGCGCGAAATCGAGAATAAGCTTCCAAAGCTGGAGGACAATCCCTACCTTGTCTATGACCCTAGCAAGTGTATTCACTGTCAGCGCTGCATTAGCGTCTGCAATCGTGCGGCGGGAAATCATACCCTGCAGAGTGGGCGGACTGGCGTGTTCCATACGGTGGAGGCCCCCTTTGGACCTGATTGGAAGAAGACGGGCTGTGAGACCTGTGGTAACTGCGCGGCGGCATGTCCTACGGGAGCATTGAGCTTAAAGCGTCAGGGCACGTTCCGCAGCTGGGAGACGAAGAAGGTGCTGACCACCTGTCCTCACTGTGCGACGGGATGTCAGTTCTATTTGGTGGTCAAGGATAATAAGGTCGTGAACGTGGAGGCGGCGGATGGTCCGTCCAACCACGGACTCCTTTGCGTCAAGGGGCGAAGCGGAAGCTTTGATTTCATCCATGCGAAGGATCGTCTGACAACGCCACTGATTCGCAACAAGGAGACTGGCGAGCTTGAGCCTGCGACATGGGATGAGGCCATTTCCTATGTGGCGAAGCGTTTTATGGAACTGAAGGAGCAGTATGGCGGAGATGCCTTGGCTGGCTTTGCCTGCTCTCGTTCCGCAAATGAAGACATTTACATGGTACAGAAAATGGTTCGTACCTGTTTTGGAACGAATAACACGGATAACTGCGCGCGTGTCTGTCATTCCGCGACAGTGGCTGGTCTTGCGAAGACCTTGGGCTCTGGTGCCATGACGAATCCGATTTATGACATCACGCATGACGTGGATTGCATTCTTCTGGTGGGCTCGAACCCTGAGGAAGCGCATCCCGTGGTCGGCATGCAGATCAGGCAGGCCGTGCAGCGCGGCACGCGTCTCATTGTGGTAGATCCGCGTGAGATTGGTCTGACCAAGGACGCGGACATTCACTTAAAGCTCCGTCCGGGAACCAACGTGGCCTTCGCAAATGGCATGATGCACGTGATCATCAAGGAAGGCCTGATGGATCAGGATTACATTGACAATTTCACCGAGGACTACGAGAAGATCGTGGAGCTTGTAAAGGAGTATACCCCTGAGAAGGTGGGAGAGATCTGCCACATTGATCCCAAGAAGCTTGAGGAGGCCGCGCGCATGTATGCGACGGCGAAGAAGGCTCCCATCATTTACTGCCTTGGCGTCACCGAGCATTCGACGGGTACGGAGGGCGTTATGAGCATGTCCAACATGGCACTGCTTTGCGGTAAGCTTGGACGGAGCGGCTGCGGCGTAAATCCTCTTCGCGGACAGAATAACGTGCAGGGAGCGTGCGACATGGGTGCCATGCCCACCGATTATCCTGGATATCAGAAGGTGGACAATCCCGAGGTGCGCGAGAAGTTTGAGAAGGCTTGGAACATGAAGTTAAATCCGAATCCTGGATTAAAGGCAACGGACGTGTTCCCTGCTGCAATCGAAGGGAAAATTAAGGGACTTTACATATGTGGTGAGAATCCGATCGTGACGGATCCAGACACGGAACACATCAAGCATGCGCTAAAGAGTCTTGAGTTCTTTGTGCTGCAGGAGCTCTTCCTGACGGAGACCGCGGAGTATGCGGACGTCATTTTGCCAGGCGTAAGCTTTGCGGAAAAGGAAGGTACCTTTACGAATACGGAAAGGCGCGTGCAGAGAATTCGCAAGGCTGTGAGCCTGCAGGGAGACATGCGCCTCGACACCGATATTTTGATTGATCTGATGAATGCCATGGGGTATCCGCAGGAGCACCTGACCGCGGCGCAGATTATGGATGAGATCGCATCCGTAACGCCGAGCTTTGCAGGTATTTCACACGAGCGTCTGGATGCGGGAGAATCCCTGCAATGGCCTTGCAAGGGGAAGGATCATCCTGGCACGCCGATCATGCATGCAGGAAAGCCTGCACGCGGAAGGGCACTGTTCTACCCTGCTGTCTTTAAGCCCTCACAGGAGCTTCCAGATGAGGAGTATCCGATGATTTTGACGACGGGACGAATCCTGTATCATTACAATGCGGCGGCCATGACCTCCCGTGCTCCTGGACTGATGGAAATTTCAGGAGAAGGCTTTATTGAGGTGAATTATAAGGATGCACAGCGTCTTGGAATTAAAAAGGGCGAGCGGATCAAGGTCAGCAGCAGGCGTGGAAGCATCACAGCGACGGCAAGAGTGGGACGCAAGGTATCCGAGGGAGAAACCTGGATGCCGTTCCACTTCCCAGACAGTCCCGTCAATGCTTTGACCAATGCGGCATTGGATGATTTCGCGCGGATTCCCGAGTACAAGGTCTGCGCCGTGAAGCTAGAGAGAATAAGCGAATGACAAAACAATCACCGACAATTGAACAGGCACTAGAGGCTTTTTTGGCAGGTCATGCTTGCGTTTCTGAAGCAGAGGAGGTTTCTCTGCTTCATGCCATGAACCGCGTGCTTGCAGAGGATATCAGGGCCCCGTTCTCCGTGCCAAGCTTTCCGAAATCGGCCATGGACGGCTATGCCGTTCGGGCATCAGAGGTTGCGGAAGCTACGGCAGCGCATCCCGTGGTGCTTCGCGTCATCGGGGAGAGATTGGCTGGAGAGAGTCTTCCACTTACTGGAAATGTGGAAGGACAGGAAGCTGATAGCGTGAAATGCATGGACCATGGCACGGCGCTTCGCATCATGACGGGTGCAGAGGTTCCTCCCGCATATGACGCGGTCGTGAGGGAAGAGGATACGGATTATGGTGAAACGCAGGTTCAGATCTTCCGCGGAGTAAAGCAATTTCAAAACTATTGTGCCGTGGGTGAGGACATTCGCGAGGGAGACATCGTGATTCCGGCGGGAACGAGACTAGGGCGCATAGAGATCGGAACCCTTGCCAGTCTTGGCTTTGCAATGGTTCCCGTCAGAAGAAAATTAAACATTCAGATCATATCGACGGGCACGGAGCTGGTGGACGTAAAGGTTTCCTCTCCCCTGCCGTCCGGAAAGATCTATAACAGCATTGCCTATATGCTGGAGGCGTCGCTTCTTTCGGCTGGATTTGAGGCAACGCACGTGATTTGCGAGGATGAGGAAGCGGCGATTCAAAGCGCGATCGAAAATGCGATGGAAAGCGCGGCAGACATTATCATCACGACGGGAGGCGTATCCGTCGGAAAGAAGGATTTGCTTCCTGCTATTTTGCAGGAGATTGGCGCGGATGTCCGGTTTCAAAGGGCGCAGATTCAGCCGGGAACTCCCACCATAGGGAGCGTATATCATGGCATTCCGATCCTAAGCCTATCCGGCAATCCGTATGCAGCCGTTGCGAATTTTGATTATTATTTTTGGCCGCTTGCGGCTAAGCTAACCGCCTGCGATGCGTACCTTCCAAGCGTGGAGGAAGCAATTCTCGCAACGCCCTATGAAAAGGTAAACGCCTCGAGAAGATTGCTTCGGGCCTACGTAAAGCAGGGCAAGGTTTTCCTTCCTGCGAAAAGCCATGCATCTTCCGTTTTGAGTAATCTGATGAATTGTAATTGCTATCTTGACCTGCCTGCGGGCACCAGCGTAAAACCCGGCGACGTCGTAACCATTCGCCGCATGCCCTTCTAAAGTTGCCACGGCACATGTCCCATGACGAAGGGGAAGCAGGGAAGAGCTGGATCTCCAAGGAAATAAGAATTTAGGAGCTGCTGGAAAACGAATGTGTAAAAAGCATACACCATCCTTCTCCGTCGGCATCTTGGCTGGCGGGAAGAGCACGCGAATGGGTCAGAATAAGGCCCTGATGGAACTGAATAATGAGACCATGATCGCGAGAATTTCCAAGCAGTTTAAACGCTGTCCGGAGGTTTTGATTTCTGCGGCCGAAAGAGGGGTCTATGAGCATTTAGGCCTGCGCGTGGTGTATGATGAGGCGGACAGCATTGGTCCCATCGAAGGAATTCACAGGCTCCTGAGCGAGGCGAAGGAGCAGTATGTCTTTATTTGTGCGGCGGATATGCCGTTTGTAAACTTAGAAATCGCGGAGTATCTGGCAGAGTTTATCTGCTCGGACTATGATGCCTATGTGGTGGTGGATGAGGAGCATGTACATCCCCTGCTTGCCATGTATTCCAAGCGAGTCCTTCCCGTGATTGAGGATTTGATCCAGCGCGGAAAATATCGATTGATGGAGATTCTAAGGGCTGTACGCACGAAGTACGTGTCCTTGGAGCATACAAACATTGACCCTAGGGTCGTAAAAAACGTCAATACAAAGGATGAGTTTCTAAGGCTTAGCCTGCCTGTTGTTTTTTGTGTCTCAGGATATCATAACAGCGGCAAGACGGGCCTGATTGAAAAATTGATTAATGAATTTATTCGCGCCGACTTTACGGTCGGTGTGTTAAAGCATGATGGACAGGATCACGTAAAGCGGGTCGACGGCACGGATACCGATCGGTATCAAAGGGCTGGTGCGGCGTGCTCTATTCTGACTTCGGATTCCAGCTTTGTCCTGGACGCGAAGGGGGCAGCAGATGCGGAGCTTTTGCTGCGGATGATGCAATCCCTTCCGAATCCCCCGGACGTCTGTATTGCGGAGGGCTTCAAGAGCTCGAAGCTCCCGAAGATCGAGGTCGTTCGGCGTGACGTCGAGCCTCGAAGTGTCTGTGATCCTGAAACGCTGATCTGCATCGTCACCGACTGTATTTCCCCAGAAGAAGTTTCTTGTCCTGTGTATGGACAAGATGATATTCCGGGGATTTTTTCATGTGTTATGAACTATTTCTCGTTACAGTAAGGGAAGGCCTTTGGTGATCCGCTAAACAGGCAATACGATGTTTGCACGTGGTATTTGAGGTCCTGCTAAAGGTCTTTATATGGAGGAAATGCATGAAATTAATTGCTACGAAGGATGCAGTGGGGCATGTTCTGTGTCATGACATTACGCGGATCATTCCCGGTGTGGAAAAGGGACCAGTTTTTAAGAAGGGACATATTATCACGCAGGAGGATATTCCCGTTCTGCTTGACGTTGGCAAGGAGCATCTCTATGTCTGGGAAAAGACGAAGGGAATGCTTCATGAGGACGAGGCCGCGGAGCTTCTGCGCGAAATCTGCATGGGAGACGATGCGGGGATGAGAGCCTCTGCGCCGAGCGAGGGGAAGATCGAGATCTTTGCTGCCGTGGACGGACTCCTTAAGCTTGATCGGGAGAAGCTTTTGGCGGTCAATTCCCTGGGCGAAATGATGATAGCAACGATTCACGGGGATCTGCCTGTGAAAGCTGGAGAAAAGCTCGCAGGGACGCGCGTGATCCCACTGGTGATTGAAGAGGAGAAAATGAACCGTGCCAAGGAAGTGGCAGGGAATACTCCTATTCTGAGCATTCTTCCGATTCCGAAGGTGCGCTATGGGCTCGTCACCACGGGAAATGAGGTCGCGGCAGGTCGCATTGAGGATAAGTTTGGACCGACCCTAAGGCGCAAGATGGAGGCCTATGGCGCAGAATGCCTGGGGCAGGTGATTTTGCCAGATGACAGGGAACGAATCACGGCTGCCATTCATGATTTTGTGCGGCAGGGAGCGGAGCTGGTGCTTTGCAGCGGCGGCATGAGCGTGGATCCAGACGATAAGACGCCGGGAGCCATCAAGGATACGGGTGCGGAGATCATCAGCTATGGCGCGCCCGTTTTGCCAGGCGCCATGTTCCTGTTATCGTATCTCCACATAGAAGGAAAAACCGTACCCGTGCTTGGCCTGCCTGGCTGTATCATGTATGCAAGGCGCACGATTTTTGATCTGGTGCTGCCGCGCGTTTTGGCAGGAGAAAAGCTGCGGGCGGAGGATTTGGCGAAATACGGGGAGGGGGGACTCTGCCTGAACTGCGAGATTTGCCATTTCCCCAACTGCGGGTTCGGAAAGTGAAAAAGACAATGTCATTAAATAAAGTTTTTGGAAAAAACTCGGGGCTAGGTTTGGATTGTCTTTCTGGTAGACTTTAGACCCAAAAAGACAATCCAAACCTTCCCCTCGAGGTTATGGAAAGCTTAACTTAAAGACATTGTTGCGAAGGATATGAGGCTTTTAAAAGCAAAAAATGGAATGATAAAATGACGAAAGGGTAAGCAGAAAACATGATGGGTGAGCTTTCACATATCAATGAAAAGGGCGAGGCGACGATGGTGGATGTCTCTGCAAAGGAGGAGACGCTACGGTATGCCAGGGCAACGGGGCGAATTCGCGTGGGGGATGCCGTGCTAAAGGCAGTGAGCGAGGGCTCCGTCTCAAAAGGTGACGTGCTGGGTACGGCGAGAATTGCAGGGATTATGGCAGCGAAGAAGACGCCTGAGCTGATACCGCTTTGTCATCCCCTTCTTTTGACAAAAATATCCGTGGATTTTGAAGTGTTACCGGAAAGGAAGGAGATTCTATGTACCTGTGAGGTGCGCCTTACAGGAAAAACTGGCGTCGAAATGGAGGCGCTGACGGGCGTCAGCGTAGCCCTGCTTACCATTTATGACATGTGCAAGGCCATCGATAAATCCATGGCGATTTCTGGCATCGGGCTCGAGGAGAAGAGCGGCGGAAAGTCAGGAACCTATCTGCGTAAGGAAGAACCTCATGAATAGGACGAAGAAAAAGAACGGCTTTGGAAATAAAAGGCTTTGGGGCGTGGCGTTTGCCATGAGTCTGCTCCTTGCCATGGGAGGCTGTGGGGCAAAGGGAGCGGCCGAGGCAAAGGAGGATGGCAAGCAAAGCGAGGAGAAGGCAGAGCTTACGATCCTTGCAGCGGCATCCCTGACGGATGTATGTAATGAATTGAAGACGATGTATGAGAGGGAGCATTCGAATGTTACGCTGACCTTCTCCTATGCGGGATCTGGTGCCCTGCAGACGCAAATTGAGGAGGGTGCACCAGCGGATTTATTTATTTCAGCGGCAAAGAAGCAGATGAACGCGCTGAAGGAAAAGAATTTGATGAAGGAGGACACGATCTGCAATCTGTTGGAAAACAAGGTTGTATTGATCGTTCCCAAGGACGGCAAGCTGGAACTGACATCCTTTGAGGATGTCAAGAAGGACACCGTGACCATGATCGGCATCGGGGAAGTGGAAAGCGTTCCTGCGGGTCAGTATGCGAAGAAGATTTTCACGAATCTTGGGCTCTGGGAGACCGTGGAAGCGAAAGCAAACTTTGGTACGGACGTGCGCACGGTCCTTGGCTGGGTCGAGACCTCAGCCGTATCCTGTGGCGTAGTGTATGCGACGGATGCCTATTCCACCGATCTGGTGAAGATTGTTGCTGAGGCACCAGAGGGAAGCTGTGATCCCGTCATTTATCCGGCAGGTGTTGTCGCAAGCAGTAAAAATATAACAACGGCCGAGGCTTTCCTTGCATTTTTGAAATCAGACGAGGCAATGAAGGTATTTAAAGACTATGGATTTGTAAAGGCGGCAGAGTAAAAAGTGAAGCTTTCACCGTTATGGATTTCTTTAAAAATCGCCGTGACGGCAACGGTGATCACCTTTTTCCTTGGGCTGTTGGCGGCCTGGGGAGTCACCTATCTGCGGCGGGCGAAGCATGTGGTGGATGGAATTTTGTCCATACCGCTCGTGCTTCCGCCCACGGTGGTGGGTTTTCTTTTGCTGCTCTCCTTTGGACAAAGCTCTGCCCTTGGACAGTTGCTAAATGACATGGGAATCCATGTGATTTTTACCTGGCAGGGCGCCGTGATCGCGGCAATTGTGATCTCCTTTCCTGTCATGTATCGTGGGGCGCGCGGGGCCATCGAGCAGGTGGATGAGAAGCTCATCCATGCGGCGCGCACGCTGGGCATGCGCGAGTTCACGATCCTTCGAAAGGTGATTTTACCCATGGCCTGGCCTGGCATCGCTGCGGCAGCCGCGTTATCGTTTGCGCGTGCGCTGGGGGAATTTGGCGCGACCATCATGATTGCGGGCAATCTTCCTGGGAAGACACAGACGATGTCCGTGGCAGTATACACGGCCATGCAGGGCGGAAATCGAAGCCTTGCCCTGCAATGGGTGCTGATCATTGTGTGCTTTTCGCTGACTATTTTGATTCTCATGAATTACCTTACGGGCAGGGGCTTTCAGAAGCATGGCCGCGGCCGGAAGAAGGGAGGCCAGGCATGAGACTTGAGGTTAGCATTGAAAAGCGGCTGGGAGCGTTCCTTCTGAAAAGTGAATTCGCAGTGGAGCAGGAGACTTTTGCGCTGTTGGGGGCTTCTGGATGCGGCAAGACCATGACGCTCAAATGCATTGCGGGGATTGAAAAGCCGGATCGAGGACGGATTGTCTTAGGAGATCGCGTGTTGTTCGATTCGAAGGAGAAGATTAATTTACCTGCGAGAGAGCGAAGGGTTGGTTATCTCTTTCAGGAGTATGCCCTGTTCCCGCACATGACGGTGCGTCAAAACATTACCTGTGCGACAAAGGACAGGGATTATGCAGACGAACTGATCAGGAGATTTTGCATTCAGGATATCCAAAATCAGTATCCCGCGGAGCTTTCCGGGGGACAGAGCCAGAGGACGGCGCTTGCGCGCATGCTTGCAACTAAGCCAGAGGTGCTTCTTTTGGATGAACCCTTTTCTGCGCTGGATAATTACATGCGGACGAGGATGGAGCACGTGATTTTGGATCTTTTGGAGGAATATCAGGGACCTTCCATTTTGGTGACGCATGACCGCAATGAGGCCTATCGAATGGCGCAGAGGATTGGCGTGATGGAAGCGGGAATGATCGTGGAACAGAAGGAAAAGCGGGCGTTCTTTGATCATCCTGGGAGCGTTGCGGCAGCAAGACTGACAGGATGCAAGAATATTTCCCGCATTCATAAAAAGGAAGATGGCACTTGGTTTGCAGAGGACTGGGGACTTACGCTGGCTGCTCCGTTACAAGGGGAGAAAGCGCTAAAAGAGGCACGGATAGATGAAGTGACGCATGTCGGTTATCGAGCCCATTATTTTCAATATGTGGAAGATAAAACGGATGATGATGCAATGGAAGAGGTCCTGCATAAGCCCTGTGACAGATTTTCTTGTCAGCTGGAGCGCGTTATTGAGGACACCTTTTCGGTGGTGATTTGCTTTACCGTTCAAGGGAATCTGTCGGAGTCACCGGATGCGCTGATGACTTGGGTTGTGGATATGGCGAAATGGACAAAGGTCAAAGAACGGGTTTTGACGGGGAGCTTTTGTCTGCGAATGGATCCTGAGAGACTTTTGTTTCTTGCGGAGGCGTAATCACTGAACCGCTATTGATAAAAGAAACTGATGAGATGAAAGACGGCAAGAGAGACTGGCAGAATGGGAAATAACAATAGAGATCATGATAGTATGGAAAGAAAAAGCGCAGGATTATGCGACGCTTATGGAAGGACAATAGATTATCTGAGAATATCCCTGACGGATCGCTGCAATCTTCGATGCAGGTACTGCATGCCCATGGAAGGGATTCCTGCCCTGAAGCATGATGAGATTTTGACATTGGAGGAGGTTGAACGGATTGCCAAGGTGTTGACGGGCATGGGTATCCGAAGGATTCGACTGACGGGAGGCGAACCCTTGGTTCGAAGGAACATGCTGAGCCTGGTACAAAGGCTAGGGGCGCTGGAGGCGAAGCCTGAGCTGGCGATCACGACGAATGGCATTTTGTTGGAAGAGTATCTGGAAGATTTTCTGGCAGCAGGCTTAAAAAACATCAATATTAGCCTGGATACCAAGCAACCGGAAACCTTTCGTGAGCTGACGGGGATGGATGGGCTGGATCGGGTGCTGCGATCCATAGAAAAGGCCGTGGCGCTGGGAATGCGCGTCAAGCTAAACAGCGTTCTAATTCGCGGCGTCAATGAGAGTGAAATGGCGGAACTTGCAGGAATGGCGAAGGAGCTGCCCGTTGACGTGCGGTTTATTGAGCTCATGCCAATCGGGCCTGCGAGCGGGCTTCGCGGTGTTCCGCGAGAAGAGATTCTGACTAGGTTAAAGCTGGAATATGGGGAATGCGAGGGAGTCGGAGGGCAGCGAAAGAGCAGCTCGTTACCTGACGCAGGTGGACCGGCACAATATGTTCTATTTCAAGGATTCCAGGGGCGCGTTGGGTTTATTAGCCCGCTGTCGCATGCCTTCTGTGAGAGCTGCAATCGCGTGAGACTGACGGCAGACGGAAGGCTCAAGCTTTGTCTGTTTTATCCTGACGGGCCGTCGCTCCTTCCGCTGGTGAGAGGCGGTTGCGACGATGAGACGCTGCGCAAGGTCATATTGGAAGGCCTGCAGAGAAAGCCAAAATGCCATGGATTTGGGAATTTAGACGCGCCCAAGGAGGCGAAGGAAGCTCGAAACATGAATCAGATCGGAGGATGATCCCATGAAGCAGGGGAAGGTCATTGCTGTTTGTATCAGTGAAAAAAAGGGTACCGTGAAAAAGGATGTCGGGTGTTGTAAAATCCTTGCGGAGTACGGATTAGAGGGAGATGCGCACGCAGGGAGCGCACGGCAGGTGAGCCTTCTTTCTGCGGAGAAGGTGGAAGCGTTTCGGAAGAAGACGGGAGGCGTGGTAGAGCTGCCGCCTGGCGTGTTTGGCGAAAATCTTTTGATCGAAGGCTTTGACTTTAAGCATTATCCGATTGGAAGCAGATTTCAGATTGGAGAAGTGATTTTAGAGCTGACGCAGATCGGAAAGACCTGCCATACGGGTTGTGAAATCGCGCAAAAGACCGGGGAGTGCATCATGCCGAGGGAGGGTGTGTTTGCGCGCGTACTCATGGGAGGAGAGGTATGCTCAGGTGACATGGTAACATTAATTCGTCTTCCGTTTCGTGCGGCAATTTTGACGGCAAGTGATCGCGCAGCCAGGGGAGAGCGAAAGGATCTGAGCGGTCCGAAGATCGCGGAGATTTTAAGAGAAGAGGGATATGAGGTAATCTCGCAGGAGATTCTTTCGGATGATGAGGAGGGACTTTCCGAGGCGCTCATCCGACTCTGCGACGAAGCACATCCAGACGTGATTTTTACGACGGGCGGAACGGGGCTTTCACCGAGGGATCACATGCCTGAGGCGACAAAAAAGGTAGCGGAACGGGACGTGCCAGGCATTGCGGAGGCCATTCGCGCCTACAGCATGAAGATTACGCCCAATGCCATGCTGTCAAGGGCGGTGAGCGTGACTCGCGGAAAAACCCTGATTATCAATTTGCCGGGAAGTCCGAAGGCCGTGGCAGAGTGCCTGGAGTTCGTCCTTCCAGTATTGTTGCATGGCATTGGAATTCTGCGGGGAGAGGCAGATGAATAATAAAGCGAGAAATTGTATGACAAAATATAAGAAATTGCAATAAAATATTGACAATTTGCGTGCGAACGAGTATACTAATCTTAAATAAATGGCAAAGCAGTCGAAAGGCTGCGACGCAAAGCTACAGGGCCTGTAAAATGGCAGCCAGTTGCAACTGTTGTTAGCATTGCCATCTATGGCAGTGCTTTTTTGTTGAAGGAGAAGCGTATGATAGAAGGTTACGTAACGATCAATGAATTAGCTGAGAAATGGAATGTTTCACCGAGAACTGTTCAAATCATGTGTACGGAAGGGCGAATTCAGGGGGCGACGAAATTCGGACGATCCTGGGCGATTCCAAGTCAAGTGGAAAGGCCAAAGGACGGAAGGGTGACGACAGGGCAATATCGTAACTGGAGAAAGAAGTAGTAGAGAGATACGGTTTCGTATCAGAATGAAGTGCAAGAAGAAAACCATCTGCAGGGCAAAGGCCAGGCAGGTGGTTTTTTGAGTGACATTTGTCATATTTGAAGGAAGCAGTTTGTGACGAATGCCCCATGGCAGAAAGGAAGGACCTACGCTATGATAAAAATGGAAAGAGAGGCAGCGGTCTTTTGCCAAAAGGAGGTTTGCATGAAAAAATTGGGGGCATTTCTGGAAAAAATGGATCTGTTTCAGAGCCTTTTAGTGATCGCGTGGAGTGTCTGCATTGTTTTTTATTCCCTGGCAGTGGATGCGAGGTATCTGACATTTGACATACCGATGGGAGTTTGGATTTGCATCCTACTGGTTTGCATCTTTTTGGGGATCTTTCTTCAAAGGAAGCTTGCAAAGAATCCTGATGAGGCAAGCAATCAAATCTGTTTTCAGGCGTTTTATTTTGGCATCCCGACAGTCATCATGGTTCTTCGCTTTTTCCTGCAGGATACGTTTTATCATTTTTCGGTCGGATTCATGCCAGGACTCAGTGCTTTGGGCCTGTTCGTGGTCAATCTTGCCCTTGGAGGCGTGGCAGTTCTTGGTTGGATTGGCTACTATGTTTTTCGAATGATTGGGAAAAGGCGGGAAAAGGCCGGAAAGCTGGGAGCTCCTGCTTGGTGGACGAAAACAAAGTATGTAATGAATTATGTGGTTCTTGCTGCTTTTGTTCTAGTGCTTTCCGTGGGTACCGTCGTTTTTGCCGTAGTGAGTGCGCAGGAGGCAAGTCAGAAAAAAGCAGTTTTACGGGATGAGGAATATTTACAGGAGCGCCTTCAAGATTTGGTAGAGAAAAATATCGTGGCAAGCACAGAGGAGGCAGCGGAAAAGCTTCTTTATGATGGGTTTAGTGGTAGCTATGTCGTGGAAGTGCTGGCGAAGGATGAAGCGAAGCAGACGACTGTAGATCCAGGGCTTTTTGGAACCTATACCATGGCAGAGCTGGCAGATCAGGCGAATACCCTTTTGAGCGTTTCAAGGATTTCGGAACAAGCACTGTCGGAGGGTATAAGTAATTATATGACCTTTGTGGACAGATATCCAGCGCTTAGGGACGTGGAGCGCCTAAATCAAGAGATTGTGGGGGATGCGGACTATCAGACGATCCGTGTTTCCGCACAGTTCCAGGTGGTGGATGAGAGGGCGAGCGAGATTTTTGATGCCTATATGATCACGATCTTCAATGAAAATTGGGAGATCGTAAGCGTGAAATGTCAGAGAGATCCTCTACGAAATTAAGGTTTTTAATGGATTGGAGTACGGTGAGGTATTTTGAAATATCAAGAAGAAGGGGTCATTTCTTATGGAGACAAAGAAGAAAACGGTAGTATTGTATAATTTGATTTTTCCCATTTGGTGTCTGGTGTGGTTGCCGACCTGGCTTTGGCTCATTCTGCTTCCAGCCAATTATGTCATCGACAGGGCCGTGTTTACGATCTGTGGAAAGAAACAAAACCCAGAGCTGACGAAGCAGTTTTTCCGAAAGCACACGTGGAAACTTTGGCTGTTCGGCTTTTTATCAGATTTCATCGGGTCCCTTCTTTTGCTGATTCCTCTGCTCATTCCGCCAACAGAGGAAATTGCGAAGCATTATAATCAGACCTATTTTGGAAAGTTTATGAATGCGTTGCAGTTTAACGCCTTTAGCAATGTTGGCGCGTTATTCTATACGCTGTTTGCCGTTGCAGTTGCGGGACTTTTGATTTATGTGTTTGACAAAAGAGTACTTTTCAAGACGGGACAGTTTACAAAGCAGCAGGCAAATAAAATAGCGTTATTTATGGCGATCTTTACGGCGCCGTATCTCTATCTGATACCGTCCAGATGGATTTATTAAGAAAAAGTTTCTTAAGAATTCTTTAGGATTCTTTACAAAAGAATGGAAAAGTGTCAAGATAAAAATGGTTGCAAACAAAGGCAGATTATTGTAACACATCAGAAATTGAGGGGTTAAGCATGCAGACCATTTTATATGAAAACGCACAGGCGGTGATGCGGGAAATTTCCACGGTTGTCACGGGAAAGGATGAGTGTATTCGGAAGGCTTTTGCAGCAGTCATCGCAGGTGGTCATATCTTGATAGAGGACGTGCCGGGAGTTGGAAAAACGACCTTGGCACTGGCACTTTCCCGCGCGATGAGATTAAAGGAAAACCGCGTACAGTTTACGCCGGATGTCATGCCCTCGGATATCTTGGGCTTTTCCATGTATAAAAAGGAACTCGACCGCTTTGAGTATCATCCAGGCGCCATCGCGTGCAATCTATTCCTTGCGGACGAGATCAACCGTACGTCGCCGAAGACGCAGTCTGCTCTTTTGGAGGTTATGGAGGAGGGTGCCTGGACGGTAGATGGCGTGACGAGAAAGGTCTCAGAGCCCTTTATTGTCATCGCAACGCAAAATCCCAAGGGAAGCGCGGGAACACAGCTCTTACCGGAATCCCAGCTGGACCGCTTTATGATTTGCATGAGTCTGGGATATCCTGATTTTAAAGATGAAATTGCGATTGCCAAGGGAAAGAATCAGGGTGTTTCCGTGGATCATATGCAGGAGGTCATTGATGCGAACGGATTGATCGCCATAAAACAGGCCGTATCCGCGGTTTACGTTCACAATCAGGTGTATGCCTATATGGTAAAGCTGATTCAGGCGACGAGGGAAAATCCTTATATCGAGCTTGGCATCAGTCCGCGTGGCACCATCGCCTGCAGCCGCATGGCCATGGCATGGGCATTTTTGCAGGGCAGGGAATATTGCATTCCTGAGGACGTGGAAAATGTTTTTCGTGACGTTGCAACGCATCGTCTGGTATTGAATACAAAGGCAAGGGTAGCGAAGGTGAGTCGGGAGGACGTGCTTACGGAGATTCTTGGCAGCGTGAAGCAGCCAGCATCCTTTATGGAAAGGAGCTAGATGCCGTGCTGAGATTCTTGTTGGTTCTGCCTGTCGCGTTTTTGCTTGCCTGGGAAGCATTAATTTTTGAGAGTACGGGATTCGCACTGCTGAGTGTTTCAGTAGTGGTTTTTGCCGTGCTTTCTTTTCTTTTGCTCTTATGGCAGCAAAGAAAGGTGGACGTGCGCCTTGGGATTCCCATGAAGGTCGCGGAGCGCGGGCAGAAATTTCAGGTTCGCGCAGAGGTACGGAATCGAAATCTTTTTCCCGTTGGGAAGGTTCAAATTTTTCTGGCCTACGGAGAAAATCAGCTGACCGCAAGAGAAAAACGCAGGGTTTCGATGGAGGATGTTCCCAGGGGAGAAAGCGTTATCACGGAAAGCGTAACCATTCACCGCTCAGGCTATTATGAATTCTTAGTCAAAAGGGTTCGGATTTATGATCCCTTTGGCATCTTTTATTTCTCCATTCGCCGAAAGGCTAAAGCGTATTCGATGATCCTTCCAAAGCTAGAGGAGGTTCCCGTAAAGCTTGGGGAAGGGGTCAAGCATTTCTATGGCGAGACCATGGACTATGATGAAGATCAGCCTGGCATGGATCCCAGCGAGGTTTTTGGCATCAGGGAATTTCATGACGGTGATAAATTGCAGCGCATCCATTGGAAGCTCAGTGCGAGAACGGAGAAGCTGATGGTCAAGGAGGATTCCCTGCCAAAGGGCTGTGCCATTGTACTCTTCATGCCGGAGGGTACGGAGAACAACGGCAGGATGCTGGATTACATGGCATCGCTTTCCTTCACGCTGATGGATGCAAAATGTGCCCATTACGTGGCGTGGCAGTCGAGCAGTCGCAGCGACGTGCTTCGGCTTCGCGTGGATGATGAGGAAAGCTTTTATGTCGCGCTGACAACCTACATGCAGGATGTCTCCGCACAGAAGGAGACGGAGCTGGTAGAGCGGTATCGGGAAAAATATAAGGGGGAACAGTATCTTCACAGTGTCTGCGCGTATGCAGACGGGACACTGATGGTTGACGGAGAAGCACATGGCGGCAAAGAACATCATTTGGAGGAGCTGTTTTTAAGATAGGAATGAAGAACAGGAAGGCAAAAAAGCAAATTCAATGGAAGAAACATACCATGGATTCCGCCGTGGGCTGGAAGGAGCTGCGCGCGGGAGCCATCTGGGAGGGCATTGCCATGCTCCTCCTTCTTTTTGTTACCATTTTCCTCTTGCAGCAGGTCAGTGAAGAAGCAGGTCTGGGCGTGGGAAATCTCCTTGTGTTTGCCGCCGTGTCTGGCACGACATTTTTCTATGAATTTTTCATGAGACTCCTCTTAAATCGAATTGGCGATAGGGATAAAAGGCGCCTTGTGCAATTGTTTTCGAAGGTGCTGCCAGCCATTTTGATTTTTGGATCCTTTTTGAGATATTGGAAGAAATATGAGGAGGAGCTGATGGGTGGCCTCAAAAAACTCATCCTCGATTTCTTAAATGCCTACAATTATCTCTATCATGCAAAGCTTTCCATCGTGGGTGCCGAGGTGGACGAGCTTCCGCGATTTTTAACCTTTGCAACGCTTCTCGTCTTTTTTGTACTCTATTTCCTTTCTGGGATGGGAAAGCGAAAATGGCTTTTTGTGCTCTGCCCGCTGACGACCATCGTCGTCATTATGTGGTTTGGAAAAACGCCGAGCTTTTCGCAGTTTTTTGTAGCGCTTCTAGGCACCTTTATGATTTATAAAAGCCAGCGGCGCAAGAAAGAAATCTATGTAAGTGCGGCGGTAACGGCGGCAGTCTTCTGCGGAGTATTAGCCATGATCGGGCTTTTTGCCCGCGGCTATGCAAATCGTCTGCTCTCCAAATCCTATGAGGCTAAGATGCTGCAGAAGGAAATCGAAACCAATGTATCCACCGCGTTTCAAGAGCCATTTCTTCAGAAGGAAGAGCAGGTTGTGAATTCTGCCCCACAATTTCATGATAAGAAGGTCATGACGGTCCGCGTGGATCAAAAACCGCTTTCCAACCTGTATTTTCAGGATTTTTTCGGAACGACCTATCGCAATGGCGCGTGGTCCACGCCAGAGGGCGACTTTGCTTCCGCTTGTTCAGATCACGGCACCAAGGAGAAGGATGCTAACAGATATCTTGCCGTGTCACTTTCTGATTGCATCAATCAGGAGGAATATCAACGCCTCAAGGGAATACGATACCCCGATAACCAGTGGCAGGACTATCAGATGATACAATATCGAGTCAATTATCAAGGAGCATTTTTGGAGGCCATGCTTCTTCCGTATGCCGTAGATAAAAAGGATTTGGTGGGCATTCAATTTTCCAAGGAACGCATCGCAAAAAGGCAGGCCTTCCAGAAGAAAGCAACATTTAAAGCGTGGAACGCCAATCTTTTTGACAGCTTTTATTTGTTCTTTAAGGACAGTGAAGCGAAGCTGAATCGAAGCGAGGAGGAGCAGGAGTTCTGGGAGTGGCATCAGCAATATGCGAAGGACACCTGTCTGGAATATCCTACCTATGTTGATGAACTAGCCCTGCGGAACTATTTGGAGGAGCTTCTTAAGCTAGCGGTTTATGACTTCGTGAATGATCGGCTTTTAGGTCATAATATTTATTCCATAACGAACATTAATGAGAGACGCATGTTGATTGCGGAGACGACCAGCCAAGTGCTTCGAGGGAACAATTCCGTCTACAGCTGGAATCTGGATACTTTGAGTGAGGGAGAGGATCCCATTCAGCATTTCTTACAGCGCTCCAGCGGCAGAAGGGGGTATTGTACACACTATGCTTCCGCAGGTGTTTTCCTGCTTCGAAGCATGGGCGTGCCTGCAAGATATGCGTCTGGTTATGTCGTTAAGCCTTCTGCATTCAAGGAACAGGAGGATGGAAGCTATGTCGCTGATGTCATCGACAGGAACGGACATGCATGGGTTGAAATTTATCTGGATGGCATTGGATGGATTCCCGTGGAAATGACGCCTGGCTATGACAACGGCCTATCTAATTTGCCGACCAGTAAGGAGGAAGCGGAGTCTAGAAATGAGGCAACGCTGAGCTCACAGGAGGAGCCGCAGGAATCTGAGAGTTCGTCAGAAGCATCCGAGGAGAGTACGGAGTCGGAGGAGACGAAAGCATCCGAAGGAACAAAGGAATCTGAAGAATCAAAAGAATCGGAGAAGGCAAAAGAATCCAAGGCAGCCGAAAGCTCCAAGGAAGCAAATAAGTCTGACAAGAATACGAAAACAGGTACAGGAGATCAGGAATCGGGAGATGACATGGACACGATTTCTGAAGAAACGAATTACGCCTGGGTATTGATAGGTATTTTTGTGGTTGTCCTTTTCGCTGGCTTGGCATATTATCTGGGCACAAGAAATCAGAGGGCGGAAAAGAAGCTAAAGGCAACGCTGAGAAGAAAGTATTACAAGGCTGCCGTGGTGATGATGAATCGACGCATCTATAAAAGGCTGAAAATTCGAAATAAGGTGAAAAAGCAGTTTGTCACGGATAAGGATTATGAGACCGTCCTGATAACGCTTATGGGCCAGGAGAAGGCGCCAGAAATCGCGGAGTACATGCGAGTGGCAAAGGCAGCGGCCTTCTCAGGAGGCAATCTGTCCAAGGAGGATTGTATCATTGCCTGGAGGTTTTATCAGCGAGTGAAGCGCATGACGTCCTCTAGTCAAAAGACCTGATGGCAGCAATCGCATAGGAAATAATGTTAGGGCTCGTAGGTTTCTGCGAGCTCTTTTAATTCCTGAATATAGGTTTGATAGTTCTCGAAGGTTGCCCTGTAGGTGCCATCCTTGATCATGCACAAAACCTTGTAGGAAATGCTCTGGTCAAAGTGCGTCTCATCCGTGTAATGGGATAGATCCGTGATGGTTTCCGTGTCATTTTGCAGGAAATGAACCTCCACGTTGTCATAGGCAAGGAGGTGCTCCACAAGGAGCTCCTCCTCATATAAAACGGCATCTAAGGTTCCCTGCCAGGAAAGCTGGTACCAATACAAAATGCTTCTGGGCGGAAAATAGAAATAAAAGGTCGCATCAGGATGGGCCTCCAGCATGGGCCTAATGTTTGCTTCCCAGTTCTTTTCTAAGGGCTCGCGAATGCTCTCGGGAGAAACTGCTGTTTCACTCTTTTCGCCCAATTGAAAGACGCTTCTGACATGCTCCTCCCCATAGATGAGATTTGGGTAGTTGCTATAATAATCTAAGGGATCCTCCTGCTGCGCATTCGGATGGAGCAGCGCCTTTGCGAGCGGTTTTACGACATACTTCGTCAGCACGTCCTTATTAAACCAATAATTGACGTCATTGAACGGATTGCGGTCATACAAATACTTCGGGAGGGGATATTTGATCTCCGTGACGTCAGCGGAATACGCAGCGGCATCCACGCCAATGAACACGGCCTTCAGCTGATTTTTGCTTCGGTCCACCTGCTCCATGGCATTTGCCAAATCCTTTGGATAAGCACCATTGTAGGGAAGCTTTACCGCATCTACGCCAAAAAGGTCCCGAAACCAGGTAATATGATAGTCCGTCGTGACGGAGGAACCCAGGGAAACGGCATTGTAGGTCGTGTTTCGCGCAAGTCCGGGATTTTGGGAGAGCTGATCGTCAATGACATAAGGAAAGCCGTTTAGCGGTGCGTGATATTGGAAAAAAGGATCAATCGCAATCACTAGCACCATCAAAAGTAACAACACCACGCCGATGCAGGCGAAGAGTATGGCTAAGAATCTGGAGGCGCTTCCCTGTTTTTTTTGTTTTTCGGATAATGCTTTCATAATACCTCTCATTGTTTAGAAATTGAAATAGATGTAGGTTGCAACCCCTGACAGAGACAAAAAGCAAAGCAAAAACAAAATGGCAAGACCAATGGCCCGCATGGTCGTATAACGGAAGCGGGAGACAATCTCGCGTACGTTCGGCATGCGGACGGCGATCAAGAGTGCCGTGGCATAGAAAAGGACACAAAGTGGTGCCTGAAGACGCTGTATGGTATAGCCTAAGCCGCTAAAATCAAACATGACCTTGGGAATGTCCGCTATAATTCCATTATCTCCTGTGGAGACGGAAGGGAGAAGTCTGGAAAAGAATTGCAGGCCAAGTTCCGCATCCTCCGCACGGAAGAAGGAGAAGAAAATACTGACATAGGCAGTGGTGAATAGCCAGAGAAGTACCGTGCCGAGCTTGTTCTTCTTGATTTTCTCCAAGAGACCTGCGGAGGCCTTGCAAAGGATAAGACCAATGCCTCCGGAAATGCCCCAAATAATATAACCAGTTCCAGCTCCGTGCCAGATGCCACTGATCAGAAAGACAAGGAAGGTATTGAGATAGGTTCTTGCTACGCCCTTTCGATTTCCGCCAAGGGGAATGTAGACATATTTTGTGAAAAAGCGCGTGAGCGTGATATGCCAGCGCTTCCAATAATCTGCGATGGTGATAGCCTTGAAAGGAGAATCAAAGTTTACGGGGAGCTCAAGATTCAACATTTTCCCAAGACCGATGGCCATGTCGCTGTAACCGCTGAAATCAAAGTAGATCTGCAAATAGAAGCTTAAGGAAGCGATGAGGACGTCGAGGGGAGCCAGATAATCGATGGTCATCCATGCATAATCGACGGCCCTGCCAAAGGTGTCCGCCAGGAGAAGCTTTTTGGACATGCCAAGAATAAAATATACGCAGCCCTTTGTAAAATTCTCCGTTTGGAAGCGCTTCTTGGAAGTATCTTGAAACTGTGGAATCATTTCTCCGTGCGTGACGATGGGACCAGCAACCAGCTGCGGGAAGAAGGAAACGAAGAGGGCATAGTCTAGGAAAGAGTATTCTCCTGTTTCTCCACGATAGGAGTCGATGACAAAGCCCAGCTGCTGGAAGGTGAAGAAGCTGATACCCAAAGGAAGAAGGATTCCAAGCAGGGGGATGTCGGTGTGGAAAATGAGATTTAGCTCTCGGAAAATAAAATCTAAATACTTAAAATATCCCAGCGTGCCAACATTTAATAGCACTCCAAGAATCATGATTGCTTTTCGTAAGGATTTTTTTTGATCAGGGAGTTTCAGAAAACGATAGAGGGCATAGTTTACCAAAATACTGGTGATTAGGATAATCAAATAGGAGGGACGAAAATAGCCATAAAACCAAAGAGACATGCCAAGCAGGAAGGCTTTCGCGAGTTGGCGCTTTTCAAAATGGTTCAGGCCAAAGTATCCTATGATCGTTATTGGAAGAAATAATAATAAAAATATATAGGAATTAAATAACATAACGCACCTTATATAAATTATGATTTGAATGCATTTCCATTCGAAATGATGGTATCATAGACATTTTTGAAAGTCAATGATTTACGGCCTTTAGGGGAATTGTAAAGAAAAACGTTTTATGATATTATATATTTGGTATTGTTTAAAACTCGGGGCGTGGTTTGGAAGGGTTTTCGAGTTTATGGAAAGCAAATGATACTAGTTGTATTCTAACTTCGATGAGAAGGTAAGGGAGGTTGGCGAGATGGTTGGGTTTTTAGCGAAGTACATGAATGTCATTATTATTGTTGGCGGTCTGATCGTACTCTTTTTTCTGATCAAGAATTATATTAAGCTCTATAATAAAAAGAGCTTTATTCATGATGCCATGAACCGCAAGAATAAGGAATCCTATCTGGATGCGACGACGGGAGAGGTCAAGGAGCGTGAGATCTCCGAGGCCGTGACGCCGGATACGATTCGTGATTATGAGAAATCCTTTAATGAGGTGGTTTCTGGCTACAATGCCTGCACGCAATTCATCCCGCTGTTCCCGCTGCTTGGTATTTTGGGAACGGTTTCCGGTTTGGTAGAGCAGCTGAAGGCGCAGAACATTGACGAGATGTTTAAGTCTCTGGACGTGGCACTTACCTCGACCTTCTGGGGCCTGATCGTGACCATTCTCTTAAAGATTTTTGCTACGGTTTCCGCAAAGCTAATTGAAGATACGGAGATCGTTTTGGATGACTATGATAAGAAATTTGATAACTCTGTGAAGCTCGGGAAAATTACTTCGGAGTAACATGTAGCGGCAAAATATCGTTATTACTTTTGGAGGCTTTCGTATGAAAAAGAAGAGACACCGGGCGAAATCTGATATTTTAATTGACCTGACCTCCCTGCTGGACGTCATTTTCATTGTGCTTCTCGTGGTTATTGGACGGCAAATGACATTGGCAGAAAAGCAGCAGGAGCAGGTAGAAGCCAATGGCACCGTGGAGGAAGCCATGGCAATGGCGCAGGACGCCCAGGCAAAATATGAATTATACATGGATCAGATTGACACGGCCGAGCAGATCGGGCAGTATGTCTGTGTGATTTCCGTGTACGCGTATTATAACGAGGCAGATCTGACGGAGAGACATGTGCAGATCTACCGCAAGGGAGATGCGGAACCATTCGCTAAATTCGATCTTAAGGGAGAGAATATACAAAAATCTTTAAATGAAATAAAGACAGCAGTTAAGGAATATGCGGAGAAGAATGATGACCTTCCCGTGATCTTAACGCTCAATGAAAAGGATGAGAAGATTTTATATCGAGACGAGAAAGCGATAAAAGAAATTTTTGAGGAGTTAAAAAACGAGTTACCTAATGTTTATCTAAAATAGGAGAATGGCCTATGATAGCGATTCTTTTAATGGTAATTGGAGCAATTCTTGCCATTGCAGGTTTCTTAGGACTGCTTGCACTCGTGATAGAACCCTTGCATACCATGTACATGGTCATCTTTAAGCGTAAGGATGATTATGTCTACTACGAGACGAAGCCTGGCAAGGCGTTATTACAAAAGAATAAAAAGAGCCTTCGCGGTTCCTGTATCTTTTTACTCGTCGTTGGCATCTTAATGTTTTCCCTTGGCTTTTTCCTGAAATTTAGCCCGAGGGGCTTAGATTCCTTGTTCTCAAAACAGGTGGAGAATGGTACTGGGATCGGTGATGCTGAGTCTGGAAAGGGTCTGAAGGAGGCCATCAATGCAGCGGGGAATTATGTGGATGAGCAGGGGGAAGAGCATTATGACTATTTGATCATCCATGGAACGAAAATACAGTATCGGGAGGAAAAGGCGCAAACTATTCAAGAATTCGCTGAAACCTTGGAAGAGCTGCGAAAGCAAAATGGCAAGCGGAAATTTTATCTGGTGGATGATTTTGCCTCTGCCCAGACCTATCATCAGGTAGAGGAAATGATCACGGAAGGTGGTATGTATATCTATAATGGAGGGGATGACCAATGAAGAAACGAAAGAAAATCCTTCTTTTCCTGTTGGTCTTTGTCTGCTTCACCTTCCTTACCGGATGGGCGGTCAAGACCGTAGAGCTGCTCAATGAAAATCCTCCGCTGATTGATTTAAATGCAGCCATTCAGGAGGCAAAGTTTGGCAAGAATGGAAATGAAGCGCATCAGGATGGAGAAGATCCTGACAAGCCAGCAGATTCCGTTGGAAAAACGATTACCATAACAGTGAAGGGAGAAGGCGTCTGGCTTGAAGAGCACAGGTTTTTCTCGATAGATTCCCTAAATACGAGACTGATCAGTAATTATAAGTCTGGGGATACCATTATTTTGAAGGATGACTATGCAGAAGCACATTTCTATAAAGAGATCCTTTCCATGCTTGAGAAGCTGAATTCCGAGAGGGGATTCATCTATAGTGCAGATTAGGAGGCGATATGCGGATGAAGAAAAAATTTAGGATACTCTCCTGTCTGATTCTGATGAGCGCACTTCTCACTGCTGGTTTATTCAAGCCCGTGGAGACGGCCATGGATACGGAGAAGGTTATTGTCTATCAGAATGAGTCCGCAGAGTATTTCTTGATACAGATTTATTCCAATCGAGACTATGCGAAGAAACATTATCATGATCAATACTTTATGATGTATGGAAAGATTCGTTCCAAGGACAGTGCTAATAAACAGATCAAGCTTGCCATGGTGCCCAATTATTCTAAGGAAACCCTAACCTGTAATGCCACCAAGGAGGAGACCATTCAGTCGATTGCACAGCTGCGGACGGGAGACGAGGTCAGAGTTTATGGAAAGCTGAGTCAGGGTCTTTTGAATGGAAAGTGGAGCATGTCCATCGACAAGATTGAAAAGACCTCGGAGAAGGAGGTCTCCAGAACGGCCTACTCCGTAATCAGCGGAAAGACCGTAGATACGGAGCAAATGCAGGTACGGAGCCTAAATCAGGATCAGATCCACTTTTATATTCCGAAGGAATGGAATGCCGTGGAGACGAATCTGATCGATTCTGGATTAGGCACTATGGAAGGTTATCAGTATCGGTTGAATGAAATCAATCAAGAGTCCGTTCAGCCCGAGAGTCTGTTCATTTGTTATTTTAACAGTGACACGCAGCTGCTGCGTACCAGCGACAAATCGCAGACGGAAGCGATTGAAAAGGCGATTGTCAACAATATTATCAAGACGGATCCTGGAAAGCCAGAGAAAAAGAAGACGACCTACTATGGCGCGGACTATCACTATTATCAGGAGGCCTACAAGACGGCCTTAGGTCAGAATTATCACGCAGAGTTTATCTTCCAGCCAGATGGCACGAATGGATTGATTGTATATTTGTATGTCTATCGCGAAAAAAAGCACATTGATGACGTCATGATGGTGCTGAGGGCCGTGGAGCCGTAGGATATTGGGAAAGAGGTATTCATTTATGAAACGTAAAATCGTTGTTTTATTGTTAGCGATGGCATTGTCCGTTGGCACGACGGCTTGTACGAACGCTAGTAACGTGACGTCAGACGGCACGCAAGAGAGCAGTCAGGAGACTTCTGCGAGTCAGAGCACGGAGGGACAGGGCGCTAAGGATGGCGCGGACGGTCAGGGAGCTGCGCAGCAGGTGGTAGATGACGGTTCCAAAGATCAGGGTCAGGCTGCTTTATCCGATGGGCGGGAGATCATCCTCTTTCCCGGGTATTATGCCGACGTTTATTATGGCATTGATTCGAATGGCAGCAAGCTATCGGAGTATCGTTGGCAGGATGTCTGCAAGGAACTAAAGCAGCAAGGAATGAATTTTGATGATGCCGTGATGTCTGCCATGGGAGATGGAACCTTCTATGTTTATCGGTATGAGATGTTAGATGGGCGTTATGGTTATCAGGTCTATGCCATCAATGCAAAGTCGCTTGAGGTCGTTCCCCTGTGGACGTCTCCGGAGGGCTGGTGGCTTGACAGCATTGATTATTATCAGGGTAAGGTCTATGTTACCACTGCTTCCGACGGGGAGGGAAAGAAGGAGCTCATCTTTGTGAAGGATAAAAACGCATTTACCTTCTCGTCTGATCAGAACCAGAACATGCAGCTTATTCAGAGTATGCAGGACTTTAATCTCACGCTTTCCTCCGTCAATCTTGGGAATCGTTATGGGTGCTGTAGTATCTCCCGCGTTTTAGATGAGGCGGGCTATGTCATCGGCTCTCTGGATAATCAGTATTATAAGCTTGGCAAGGATGGTCTCATTTCTGTTATTCCCGGGATGTCGGATTACGTGTATATTCAGGGATATGACAGGGATGGGGTAGTTTATAGTAAATTTGATAACGATGCCATGACAAATGATCTTTATGGCGTGAACCTAAAGACGGGCGAAAATCTATTGATTGCAAAAGGTGAGAAGGGTTCTAATAAAGAGCTTTTGGGCTACGTGAATGGAAAGGCGTATTATTATAGCTCCAAAGAGAATCCCTTTGTTCTTAAAACGAATACGATCTATCAGTTTGATTTTGACAGTGGCGAGTCGAAAATGCTTTATCAAAAGGACTCCATTCCCGGGGCTACGGACGTTCAGCCGGGAATCCAGAGCTTCCAGCTGGTGGACGGAAAGATTTATGTTGTCATGCTGCAGGGAACGGAATTACATTGGATGAAGGTGGATCCCGATGCGAGTGACGTGACCTTCCAGGATCAGAATCTGGTCGTGGGAGAGAAGAACCTATTTAAGTATGGCTCTGTAGTTACGGATTCCTATGTTCTGGATTGTCCCTTCTGCGGAATTCCCTTGGAAACCTATTATGGGGAAGAATTCCAATTGAATGCGAAGTATTCCGCATATGCCGATGACATCAATTCTAAGCTGGCCAGAGAACTCCATGATTTGGTGAAGAGAAATCAGGAAGAGTTTGAAAAAACCGAGCTGACGGACGAGTCCTGTGAGGACCATCAAGAGAATCCGACAATATGGGGTATGACCATGGAAAATGAAGTGGGAGACATTGCCATTTTAAGTGATCGGTATCTTACGATTGGATATAGCGGATATTGGTATGGCGGCGGCGTCCACGGCATGCCCAGCGCATATCAGCGCATCTTTGATCTCAAAACTGGGGAGGAAGTAAACTTAAGTATTTTTTATAATAAATCGGAGGAGAGCTTTAAGAAGCTTGTGGCGGAGAAAACAAAGGAGGATTTTCTGTCTTATGAAGAGGGCAGTACGCCTTACTTCGCGGAGACGGCAGAGCAGGTATATCAAGATGCATACGATTATGCCAAACTGTACTCCAGTAATGTTTTCTTTGAGGAAGAAGGAATTCGGTTCCTGTACAGCCCTTACGATATGGGACCCTATGCATCTGGATTTATCAGCATTTTCATTTCTTATCAGGAATTGTTGGGAAGGGACAGCTTGTAAAAACTAAAAAAATAAACTTAGGAGGGGTACAAAATGAAGAAAAATTGGCCAATGGACATCGCGCTATCGTTCGATCCGTATTTTGGGGAGCCGAATCGTGACGGAGATCAGGGGTATGAGATCCTGCCCGACGGTAAGGTGCTCTTCCGCATCAAGGCACCGTTTGCAAAAGAGGTTGCCATCGATCAGTTTGGAACAATAACGAAGCTGGAGAAGGTGACCGATGAGGAATGGGAAGGCGCGGTAGATCTCGGAAGAGGTTTTAAATATTTCTTTCTGAAAATTGACGGCAATGAGGTATTGAATCCTTATCTGCCCATCGGTTTTGGATGCTGTCGTCCCATGAACTTTGTGGACGTGCCAGTTCCTGGCGAGGAGGATTGGGATCAGCTTCCTGGCATTCCTCACGGAGCAGTTACCAGAAGATATTTCCCTTCCTCTGTCAGCGGAAAGCTGGAAATTTGCCTGGTTTACACGCCTGCGGGTTATGATCCTGCTAAGAAATATCCCGTGCTTTATCTGCAGCATGGCTATGGCGAGAACGAGACAGGCTGGATTTATCAGGGACATGCAGGACGTATTGCGGACAAGCTGATTTATGAGGGAAAGATGGAGGAGATGCTGATCGTCATGGGCTATGGCATGACCCAGTCCGACGATCCTGCGAAGAAATTCGGTCTCTTCACCGAGGTGATCCTGAAGGATCTGATTCCTTATATCGAGAGCACCTACAATGTTTATACGGACAAGTGGCACCGCGCCATGGCAGGCCTGAGCATGGGCAGCTACCAGACGAGCCAGGTAACCATGTCAAATCCCGATTTGTTCAGCTATGTTGGCGTATTCAGTGGCTTTATGAGCTTCCCTCGTCCAGATGGTTCGAAGGAGCCTCATCTGGAGATCCTTGAGGATGCGGAGAAATTCAATTCTAGCTTTAAGGTATTCTATCGTGCCATGGGTACGGAGGACAACTATTTCGCAAGCTTTGAGCATGACGATGAAATGCTGAAGGGTAAGCCCCTGAACATTACGAGAACCACCTTCCCCGGCGGACACGACTGGAGCGTCTGGAGAAGATGCATCCACGACTTCCTGCCGAGAATCTTTAAGGACTAACATACGAGTCCATGCTTCATTCGCAAAAATCTTCTCACAGATTTTTTGCTCATGAGATGGCTTCGCCATATAGTTAACTCAAAAAAGCCAGCTTCAGGAATGCAAGTATTCCGAAGGCTGGCTTTTTTTGTTGACTGCATGGACTCAGTTTATTCAAACTGACTTGCATAGAGCTTGTAATAGAAGCCGCGGCGGGTCATGAGTTCGTCGTGGGTGCCCTGCTCTACGACGTCGCCGGCGTTGACGACGAGGATTTGGTCGGCATTTTGAATCGTGCTTAATCTGTGGGCGATCACGAAGCTTGTCTTTCCCTTCATCAGGCTTCGGATCGCTTTTTGTACCTGTCGCTCCGTGTTGGTGTCGACATTACTGGTCGCTTCGTCAAGGATCAGCATATTGGTATTGTAGAGCATGGCGCGAGCAATGGTAAGGAGCTGCTTCTGCCCCTTCGAAATGTTACCGCCATCCTCATAGATGATGGTGTTATATCCCTTGGGAAGACGGAGGACATAATCATGAATCTTTGCAGCCTTGGCAGCAGCCACGACCTCTTCCTTGGTCGCATTTTCCTTGCCATAGGCAATGTTGTCAAAGATGGTTCCCTGGAAGAGCCAGGTGTCCTGCAACACCATGGCGTAATTCTTTCGAAGGCTCTCCATGGTATAGGAGCGGTATTCCTTGTCATCCACGGTAATTTCACCGGAATTAACATCATAGAAGCGCATGAGCAGATTGATGATGGTAGTCTTTCCTGCACCAGTTGGGCCAACGATGGCGATGGTCTGACCAGGCTTTGCCTCGAAGTTTAAGTCCTTTAGAATGGTCTTTTCCGGAACATACCCAAAGGCAACATGCTTTGCGCCAACCTCGCCCTGACAATCCTCAAGGGTGGTTGCACCATAGAGGTCTGCGGCCTCCTCAGGCTGGTCTAACAGGTGGAAGACTCTTTCTCCTGCGGCCAAGGCACTGAAAATCTCGTTGATAATATTCGAAATCTCGTTGATCGGGCCAGAGAACTTACGACTGTAAAGTATAAAGCTGGAAATTTGCTCCAGACCTACGATGGCCTTCATGTAGAGCACGGCACCGCCCATGCCAATGGCAGCGAGACCGAGGTTGGAAATCATGCCGATTGTCGGGCCCATCTTCATGCCCATGCCGTCAGCGTTGCGATACGCCTCCGCGGCATTGCGGTTGATGTCGCTGAATTTCTCCGACATCTTATCCTCGCAGGCGTACGCAAGGATCGTCTTTTGCCCCGTGAACATTTCCTCGGCGTAGCCATTCATGACGCCGTAGGCCGCACTTCGTTTGGAATACAAGGGGCGCGTGATTTTGCCCATGCGTTTCGTATACCAGATGGAGAGTGGAATTGTAAAGATCATGCAAAGCACCAAAGGAACGGAGATCGTGCACATGATGATAAAGCTTCCGACAACGGTAATCGTACTCGTCAGAATCTGAATGACATCCGTGGAAAGGCAGGTGGAGACCACGTCAATGTCGTAAGAGACACGGCTGATGATGTCACCGGCCTGATTTCTGTCAAAGTAGCTGACGGGGAGTTTCATGAGCTTTTCGAACACGTCCTGACGGAGGTTTTGTGCCACGCGCTTACCAACGCGCGTCATGCAGACGCTGACGGTAAAGCCCAAAATATTTGAGCAGACATAGGCGAGTAGCATCAGGATCGTGTAATGGAATACCAGATCCATGTCGACCTGTCCAACGCCCTTTTTATAGCCTTCCTCGGCAACACCAATGGCCTTTCCTGCAAAACGGGGACCTAACAGGTTTCCGATATTGCTGACAATCGCACAGGCAAAGAGCAGTGCAACAATCCATTTATATTTTTCTAGATAATTTAGGATGCGCAGAAGTGTACCCTTCGCGTCCTTCGGCTTTTCCTTTTTTCCGCCTCGATCTCCAGGTCCCGGCATGACTTTCGTCTCCTTTATGATTACAATATTATAAGTTCTATGAATAAATACCTCGAAGGGCTGGTATGGATGGTCTTTTCAGGTCAAATGATTACTGGAAAGACCATCCATACCAAAGCCCCGAGTTATATGGGGAAACGGCATTAGGCCATGGCTCCCATCTGAACCTCATAGGTCTCCCGATAGTCCTTACAGCTTAGCAGCAGTTCCTCGTGTGTTCCATAACCAATGCATTTTCCATTGTCCAACACCAGAATCTTATCCATATTCATGACGCTGGATACGCGCTGTGCAATCAAAATCAGCGTGCAGTCTGGATGATGCTCCAAAATGGCTTTTCTCATGGCAGCGTCTGTCTTGTAATCCAAGGCAGAGGAGCTGTCGTCTAAAATCAAAATCTCAGGATTTCCCGCGAGCGCCCTGGCAACAAACATACGCTGCTTTTGACCGCCAGAGAGATTTGCACCCTTGATGGTGGCCTCATATTGGAGACCCTGCTTTAGGCCATCCACATATTCTGCGGCGCAGGCGTCCTCTACGGCGCTTCGAATGTCCGTGGGATCGAGCTTTCTCTCAAAATCAATATTTTCATAGAGCGTATTTTGGAAGATCATGTCATTTTGGAAGACGGTGCCAAACCTCCTGCGAAGCTCGTCCTTCTTGTAGGCGGCAACAGGCTTCCCGTCGATGACAATGCTTCCCTCGTCCGCCTCATAGAAGCGCATGAGAAGATTCACGATGGTGGATTTTCCGCAGCCGGTAGGTCCGATAATGCCAAGCGTTTCTCCCCTTTTCATGGTAAAGGAAATGTCGGACAGAGCCTTTTCGCGTCCCTCACCGCCGAAGTCTGCAACAGTCTGTGCCATGTCACCTTGTGCGACGCCGCGCTTTTTCTGAGTCGCTACGGCGGCAATCGCACCTTCCTCCGTGTCAAGCTTTCCGTAGCTGAAGGAAACATGCTCAAAGCGGATGAAGGGATCATTAGCACTATCATGATCCGCGCCCGCAATGGCAGCAAGTCTTTCCTGACTTTCAAGCGTTTCGGTCGTATCCATGGCAAGCACCTCAGCGATACGATTCGCACTGGCACTGGCCTTACTCATGGTGGTAAAAATTCTGCTTAATCCCATGACACCCATGGTGATCATGTTAAAATAGGTCAGGAACGCCAAAATTACGCCAGGCTTGATTTCTCCTAGATTTACGCGATAAGCGCCGACAAAGACAACGATGGAAAGACCAATGTTTAAGAGGAACTGGATGACGGGGCCAGGCATGGCCATGACGGTCGCGGCCGCAACGTCACTTTTCGTCAGCTCCTGATTGGACTCTGCAAAGCGTCGTTTTTCAAAATCCTCCTTGCTCAGTGCCTTGACCACGCGGATGCCCGTGATGTTTTCACGCATGATACGCACCACGACGTCGAGCTTTTTTTGCACCTTGGTATACATCGGAATACCGCGGGAGGAGATAAAATAAATGACCATAATCAGGATAGGCATCATGAGAAGCAGAATGAGGGAGAGTTTAAAGTCCATGAACATCGTCATGATCAGACCGCCCAAGAGCATCATGGGAGCGCGCACGCAAAGGCTCTGGAGCTGTGCCACGAAGGCCTGCACGTTATAGCTGTCGCTGGTCATGCGCGAGATTAGGCTCGGGAGCGTCAGCGCGTCAAATTGTGTTCCCGTAAGGTTCATGGTTTTTTCGAAAAGTGCTTGACGGATTTCGTAGCTGATTTTGTGGGCGTTGTCGATGGCCCTTTTGTTTGCAATGACGTTCAGCGCACGGAACACGAGCGCCGTGACAAACATCAGCGAACCCCAAAGAAGCACCCTCGTCAAGTTTCCCGAGGGTACGATTTCGTCAATAATATATTCCAAAATATACGGAAGCGAGAGCTCACTGACTGATCCGAGGAACTTGATTAGGATCGCCAGGGCAACCAGCTTCCAATGCTTTTTCATATGCTTAAATATCAATTTCATGAGTAATCCAATCCTATCTTCAGCAATAACGAATCTCTATTAGGGGTCGCAATTGCTGGTAAATAATCATATAAAACGATTTAGCAATACGGCACAATTCTATCACGTCTCCGACGATCTTAAAAGTTTTTCGTAAAATATAGGCAGAATTCCCATAATTATAGGTATTTCCGTGGCAATCACCATGGTAAGATTTTGAGGAATTACTTGTTCTTGCTCGAAATGGATTGAATTGCCTTGCCTACTGCGCGTAAAAGGCAAGCCATACCCCAGCTCGTCAGCATGATGACCGCGAAAATGACCATGGCAGGTCCATAGCCCCAATTCAAAAAGCCGTACCAGTCATTCGTATGTGGCCATTCACCCTTGCCGTTGATCAGGATATTTCCTAAATAAACACATCCATAGACAAGTGCGGGTGCTCCGGCCAGGAAGGTCTTTCGGAAGGGCAGTTCGCCATCCAAGAGACAGAATTCGATCATGCCAAGCAAGGGAATGATCAGATGAAACCATAAATTCGAACCGAGATATAATGCGCGGTAGCCGTAAATCGGACCGAAAAAGCAGGCAACCACCAGAAAGGTTACCATCACGGCTGCCGCAGCAGCGAGTTTTAAGGTCATAAGCCAAGAAGGACAACGACCCTTTTGAAGCAAGAAAATGCCTGCTACGACTCCACAGAAAATATTGGATAATACGGTAAAGTATTTTAGGTTTTCCAGGCCTGTCGAGCTCAGCAGACTGCCGTCATTTCCTTTCGGAGCAAACATGATCACGAGCCCCAATATGGTGAATGCAAAAATGAGTATATTTAGGATGAAAACAATTTTTTTCTTCATGGGATCCTCCATTTCTTTGTCGAAAACATCATAACTGTATCAATTCATTTTAACATGTTCTTTCCTCGAAAGATAGTATGAGATGAACAGATCCATGCATCATACATGCAAAAAATGCATCTCACCATCAGAAATCTTGATGCGGTCATAAGGCTTTCCTATAATGACGTTATCGAGAGAACCCAAACGGGTTTTCATAAAATGGAAGCATTTAAGCGAAATAGAAAGGATGATTTCGCAGGCAGTCAAAAGGAGAGAAAAAGATGGGAATGACTTTGTTATTTTTATTCATTGGTCTAGAGATTGGACTTTGCGTTTGGACGCTGGCAAAGCAAAGGGAAAAGGATGTTTGGACGAGAAATCGGCTGATTGTGAGCGGATTGCAGTGGGGCATAATCGTGTTGCTTCTTCTGTTACCCGTTGGAAATAAGGGCCTTCGGTTCGCGGGATGCTTTCTCATCCTGAGCATTCGGCTTTTGATGGATGTCATTCGCTTTTTGTTGATGCGTCACAAGGGAGAAAAAGCGCTGCGTGGAAAGGTGAAATCCATCTTGGCAGCAGTCATGGGATGCATTCTCATAGCATTTTCTCTGATCCCATCGTTTATTTTTACGGGGTATGACGGGTTGGAAACAACGGGAGAATATGAGGTCGGCATGGTGAGTGCGATCCTTACGGATGAGACGAGGCTCGAGAGCTTTGAAACGGACGGGAGCCATCGTGAGGTGCCGATTTATGTGTATTATCCAGAGAAAAGGAAGAGTGCATCAGAGAAAGTAACGGATTCAAATGAAACAAAAAGAATGGGCAAAGGGCTTCCAGAGGGCGAATTTCCCCTGATATTGTTCTCCCATGGGGCATTCGGATATTACCAGAGTAATTCATCCACCTATCTGGAACTGGCGAGCCATGGATATGTCGTGATCAGCATGGATCACCCCTATCATTCGTTCTTTACGAAGGATACCACAGGGAAAACCATTTTGGTTAACCCCAATTTTATTCAGTCTGCCATGTATTTGGGGAATGCAAAGGATGGGGAGGTTCCTGAGGAGGAGATCTTTGAGACGACGAGGGCTTGGATGGAGCTGCGTATTGCGGATGCGTCGTTCGTGTTGGATGAACTGGAGAGGCAGATTCAGCTTAGTAAGGGAATGGCCGAAGAGGAAGGGAGTAGCTTAGGAAATGCTTCGGACTCCCAAAATGGGCTTGGAACGGCATGGTATGTAAAGAAGAAAGAGGATGCGCAGCTGCTCCTTCAGCTTCTTGCGAGGATTGACGAGGACAAGATTGGCATGATGGGGCATTCCCTTGGCGGCGCGACCAGCGTTACCATAGGGCGCCTGCGCAGTGACATAAAGGCAGTCATTGATTTGGATGGCACGATGCTCGGCGAGGAGCTTGCCTATGAGAATGGCAGGTATCAGTATTATGAGGAGGCATATCCCATTCCGCTTCTTGCCATCAATAAGCAAAGTCATCAAGAAAGTATAGAAGAATACGGAACGCTCTATGTCAATGGCATGGTGCTTGCAAATGCTAAGGAGGCAAGCTATACTTATTTTCAAGGGAGTGAGCACATGGATTTTACGGATCTCCCGTTGTTTTCGCCCTTCCTGGCGTCCCTGCTGGGAAAGGGAAGCATTGATTCAAAGGAATGCATCGAAACCACGAATGGAATCGTTTTACAGTTCTTTGATCATTATTTGAAGGGTCAGGGTGACTTCCAAATAAAGGAATATTATTAAGGAAGCATTCTAAGGATACTGTTTGGAGAGAACATGGAGATAAAGATATTTAAGGTAGGAAAAGATCAGCCAGAGGAAGCCTGGATTCGCTGTCATGAGATGACGGAGGAGGTTCGGGAGATCGTTGCCTTCGTAAAGACGAGGCAGGGTCAGCTCACTGGTATACAGGAGGGAAAGCAGTTCGAAATTGCCGTGACGGACCTGGCTTACGTGGAGGCCGTTGACAATAAGGTCTTTCTCTATACGCAAAAGCAGGTATATGAGACAAAGCAAAAGCTCTATGAGCTGGAGGAGCTTTTGAGAGAGAAATATTTCCTGCGCGTGTCAAAGTCCATGCTGCTAAATCTCATGAAAATTGGCTCCATCAAGCCCGCAATGAACGGAAGAATGCTGGCGGTGTTAAAGAGCGAGGAGGAGATCATCATCACGAGAAAATATGTGGCGGATCTCAAGAAGGCACTGCGAGGTGAGACCTCAGATCGTTAAAGGGATGCAAGAAAGAGGATGAGAATATGCGTGGGAAAGACTTTTGGATGGATTTTGTGAGAACCTATTTTATGATCGTAACCTTGATTACGCTCGTGATGTGCGTGGTTGGACAGGTAGTCATGCCAGATCAGACCTTTGGTTATAAGGCATTTACGGCGCCGCTAATTTATGCCCTCGTGGGAACGGTGCCCAATATCGTACTGTATTCCAAGCATGAGCTAAAGGTAAAGGAGCTTCTGGTTCGAAAGGTGCTGCAGCTGATTTTGATTGAGGCGGGAGTTCTGTTTGTGGCACTATATGGTACGAGTGATGATTGGTGGGATTCAAGCTTCCTCCTCATTTTGGCAGGAAGTGTTCTGGTGGTCTATGTGGTTGGAACGCTCATCGCATGGATCGGAGATCTGATGTCGGCAAAATCCCTTACCAGGGATTTGTTGGAATTCCAGAGGGCGAACGAAGCGTGACATTTTATGTAAACAGAGAAGAGCGAGGCAAATTATGAGTAGTGCGACCATCCCAAATTTCCTCCTTGCCGTTGGCGGAGGAAGCGCCATTGATTCCGCTAAGGCGATTGGCTATGGCATTGCCAACGAAGGTGACGTATGGGACTTTTATGATTATCAGCGAGAGGCGAAGGGCTGCCTTCCCCTGGGCGTAATCCTGACGATCGCGGCAACGGGAAGTGAAATGAGCGATTCCTCCGTAATCACAAAGGAAGAGGGCCTCGTGAAGAGAGGATACAGCAGTGATTATGGCCGCCCGAAATTTGCCATCATGAATCCAGAGCTTACGATGACGCTGCCTGACTATCAGACGGCATGCGGATGCACCGACATTATGATGCACACGATGGAGCGGTATTTTACCAATGGCGGGAACATGGAGATCACGGATGCCTTGGCGGAGGGGCTGCTTCGCACGGTGAAGCATAATGCGGTCATCCTTCGCGACGATCCGAAGAATTATGATGCCCGCGCTGAGGTGATGTGGGCAGGAAGCCTTGCACATAATGGCTTGACGGGATGCGGAAATGACGGCGGCGACTGGATGACGCACAAGCTGGAGCATGAGCTTGGCGGCTTGTATGACGTGGCGCATGGAGCAGGTCTTGCTGCCATCTGGGGAAGCTGGGCAAGATATGTTTACAAGGATTGCCTTCCTAGATTTAAGCGGTTTGCGCTTAACGTGATGGACGTGAAGAACGAGGGAAGTGATGAAGAGATCGCCCTTCGCGGCATTGAGGCAATGGAGGAGTTCTACAGAAGCATTAACATGCCGACGAACCTTCGCGAGCTCGGCGTAACTGCAACGGATGAAGACCTGATTTTGATGGCGAAAAAGTGTGCCGTTGGCGTCGGTGGGGAGATGGGCTCTGCAAAGGTGCTGAATGAGGAAGCAATGCTGGCCATTTATCGCATGAGCATGTAATTTGATGGGAGGGTATGGCAATGGTAAAAGGAATTGGGCATGTCGCCTTTAACGTAAAGGATATGGAAAAAACGATCGCCTTTTATGAGAACACCTTAGGCTTCAAAAAGGCGTTTGAAATACAGCGGCCTGAGAATGGCGAGCCATGGATCGTATATGTATACGGTGGAGGCGGACAGTTCATTGAGCTGTTTTATGGCGGCGTAAAGGAGATCCCCTACAAGGATGAAAATATCGGCTTTTTCCATATTTGCGTGGCAGTGGACGACATTCAGGAGGCCTGGAAAAAGGTGTTGGAGACGGGCGCACCCCAGGATGACGCACCGAAGCAGGGCGCAGATTTTAACTGGCAGTGCTGGACGCATGATCCTGACGGCAATAAAATCGAGCTGATGCAGATCAGCGAGGACAGCCCGCAGATGAAATTTATTAGAAGTATGGATTTTTAGGAAATTATGAGATGCCATTTTGACATCGGAACGGCATATGAAATAACTATGTACAAAGGAGTCTTTAATAAGACTCCTTT
>SVFO01000035.1:21531-43492 GCA_015056795.1 Lachnospiraceae bacterium | reverse complement strand
GCCACACTTGGCAACTCTCTTTTCATATTCATTGCTCTTTTCTACTCTCAATAATAGCCATCAGCTCTGCACATCTTCTCTCCGCATCAGCAGCCCTTTCTTCCGCTTCGTCTGCACGCGCCCTCTCCCTCTCTGTTTCTGCGCGTTCTTCTGCGCGGCCTTCTGCGCGGCCTTCTGCGCGGCCTTCCTCTAAGGCTTCTCTTCTAATTTTTTCCCTTTCTTCCCAAAATTTCATATACCGGATTTCCACCTCCTCGTCATGCTTTACCAAGCCAACCATCCTATGGAAGCAAATAAACGAATACAAATAACGTCTCGTTCGGATTGCCATCCGCCGATATTAGTGTTTTTCATACGGGGATAGACAACCGAAATGGTTAAAGAAAAGTCCCTGATATGTATCTTTAGCATATCAAGGACTTTGTTGTTTGTCAATGAGTTTTTACGCCTAATGCCATTGACGGCTTGCATGGGATGGCGTAAAATAGACTTAATTTACGAAAAGAGGAAGGGAGACATCCACATGAATGCAGAAGGCCTAAAGCTCTATCGGAAAAGAATTATCCCTGAAGAATGTAAATACCTAAAGGACGATGTTATTGTTCGCTCTGATGACGACGTGATTGTCACCACCTGGAACACCATCAATCCCAAGCTGGATTTCTCTCATGGCTGCTCCATCTATTACCTGAAGCAAGGCTTTAAGGTTAGCAAGTTCTATCGCCAGGACAATTCTGTGCTGTATTGGTATTGCGACATCGTGGATTATGATTATAATGAGGCAGAAAACTCCCTGACCGTCACGGACCTTTTGGCGGACGTCGTCGTTTTCCCAGACGGACAAGTCAGGGTCGTTGATTTGGATGAAATGGCAGACGCGCTGGAACAGGGCCTGATCACGTCCGAGCAATTAACCGCAGGCCTTCACCGCCTCAACAATCTGCTCGCTGTCATCTACCGCGACAAATTTGATCGCCTCCAAAGCCCCATTGAGCAGCTAGGGCTATAAGGATCTTCTCGCCACTAAATTTGATCGAATGATATAAATGTGCAAAAAGATAGGGCAATTTTCTCCTGACATATCGTCATAGGGAAATTGCCCTTTTGTTTTTATCTTGTCTATTGCTTGTGTCCGAAAGGATTAGTAGAATACGTGTCCGCCGATGCTGATGCCGACAAGCCCATTGATCGGGGTTCTAAAGTAAACGCAGACGCCTACGTTGGTCACGCCGAGCATGGCTTCGTCTGCTGCCTGGTAGCAGGCTGCCGTCGCCTTGTCCGAGGCAAGCGCTAACTCAAATCGTCCGCTGGCAACTGGCGAAAACTGACTCTTTTGATAGATGACGCCAGCCACGGTATCAGGGAATTTTCCGCTGAGCACGCGATTGATGACAACCGCTCCCACGGCAAGCTTTCCTTCATAGGGTTCACCGCCCGCCTCACAGTAAATGATGTTGGCAAGAAGCTTTCTGTCGCTCTCTGAGAAGGATACCTCGGAGATGGATCTCCATTTGCCCTGCGCAGCTTCCCTCGAAATACGAAGCTCTTCCTCAAGCTTTTTCTTCAGAACCTTCAGGTCTTCCTCATTCTTTTTCAGCTCCGCCTCGTACTCCAGTGCCTTCTTTTCCGCGTCGCTGATCTGATCGGAGTAATCATCAATCTTCGTAACCAGCTGATTCAGAATGCCAGAAATCCTTGCCTTCTCAGCGGTTGCATCTGCATACAGAGAGTCCAGCTCCACCTTTTGTTCTTCCAGCTCCGCCTCGATGCGCTCCATCAATGCATGATTCTCCTGAAGCTCTTCCAGCTGATCCTTGTCATAGGTCTCCACGCGCTCAAACCAGGTTGCCAAATTGAGGAGACTGCCCATGCTCTTTGCCTTTAACAGGGAAGCCCAGTAATCCGAGGAGTTGCGCTCATACATCTTCCGAACGCGAATCTCCATGTCCTCCTTCTGCTTCTCCTCCCGCGCAATCGCGGCTGCAAGCGCTGCCTGATTGTCCTCGATCTCCTGATTCTTCACCTTGATCTGTTCTTCCAGATCTACCAGTCGCTCGACTGCTGCCAACATCTTTTCATTGGTATCCGCCATCTCTTCCTGAAGGCTTTTCTTCTCGCCCTTCATTCCTGAAATGTCGTCCTTTTGATCGTCCAGCTTGTTTTCGAGATCCTTCTTCTCTTTTTCCTTGTCCTTGATCTGATCCCTGGTTGACTTCTCTGCCAGAACTTTTTGCACGCCAAAAGAGGAGGGCATTGCCCCCAAAACCAGTCCCACTATGAGAATTGCAACCAATAATCTGACCTTTTTCATACTAAAGCTCCATATGTACCTGACGCCCCGTGCGGCTATAGGGAACACAGGTAACTCCTGCCGCTTCAAACATTTTCTTAGCCGCTATGTTTGTCGGGATTCCTTTATACTTATCACAATCGTAAACGACCGTCTTGATTCCCGCCTGAATGATGGCCTTCGCACACTCATTGCAAGGGAACAGGCTGACATACAGCTTCGTTCCCTCCAAGGAACCTCCGCGATAATTCAGGATGGCGTTGAGCTCCGCATGCGTAACGTAAACATACTTCGTATCCAGCGTCTCTCCCTCTCTCGCCCAAGGGAATTCCTCATCAGAACAGCCACAGGGAAATCCATTATACCCCATGGACAGAATCTTATTTTGGTCGCTGACGATGCAGGCTCCAACCTGCGTGTTGGGATCCTTTGATCGCATGCCCGAAAGCTGCGCCACCCCCATAAAATACTCGTCCCAACTAATATAATCCTTCCTCTTTCCCGTCATACTATCCCCTTCATCTCATATCTATATTGTACTAAAATAGCCCCGGGATTGCTACATGCTTCGCACTCTCGCAATCCCGAACCCGAATTCGCATATCGGGTCGCAATGCGCCCCTTTTATGCTCATCGGGTTTAAGCGTCTCTCGTGCCAGCGCATGCCCGCCTGCAAGCAGTCGGCCTGCGTTGTCACGGAGACTGGGCTATTTTGTTCCGAATATCCTGTCTCCTGCGTCTCCAAGGCCAGGTACGATGTATCCGTGGTCGTTGAGCTTCTCGTCCAGCGCGCCAACATAAAGGTCTATGTCAGGATGTGCCTCCTGCATTCTCTTGATGCCCTCGGGAGCAGCGATGATGCACATGAAGTGAATGCTCTTACAGCCCTTGTCCTTCAGCATCTGGATGGCTGCTACGGAGGATCCGCCCGTTGCCAGCATGGGATCAACGACAAATACCTCTCTCTCTGCACAGTCTGCAGGCAGCTTACAATAATATTCTACGGGCTCGAGCGTTGCAGGATCTCTGTAAAGTCCGATATGACCAATCTTAGCCGCAGGAATCAGGCTCAGCATGCCGTCCACCATGCCAAGTCCGGCACGCAGGATGGGGATGATTGCCATCTTCTTTCCCTTCAGCTCCTTTACCGTCGTCTTGCAGATGGGCGTCTCAATCTCGACCTCATCCAGCTTCAAATCACGAGTTGCCTCATAGCAGATCAGCATGGCGATCTCACTGATCGTCTGTCTGAAATCCTTGGTACCCGTGTCGATTCTCCTAATAAGTCCAATCTTGTGCTGAATCAGCGGATGATCCATAATCACAACCTTACCCATTTTTCATACCCTCCTAAGTGTTTTATCTTTTCAATTTTTATGATGATTTTTAGAGCATTCCGCCTAATTTATGAAAGGAGCCTGAAACTCTTACTCCTCGATCTGCGCGATCTTGCGGATTCTTCTCGCATGCTTTTCCTCGCCTGAAAAAGGCGTGTCCAGGAAGGTATCCACGATGTCCATGGCCAGGTTCGGGCCAAGCATTCCGCCGCCGAGCGCCAACATGTTTGCATCATTGTGCAGTCTCGTCATTTTTGCGGACAGCGTGTCACTGCAAAGCGCACAGCGGATTCCCTTTACCTTGTTCGCCGCAATGCTGATGCCGATTCCCGTGGTGCATACCACGATGCCTCTCTCACATTCTCCCGCTGCAACGGCCCTTGCCGCAGCAACGCCAAAGTCAGGATAATCCACGCTGGACTTATCGAAGCATCCAAAATCCTTGACCTCAAATCCTCTCTCCTGAAGGTGCTTTTGAATCAGCTCCTTCAAATCATAACCGCCGTGATCACTTCCGATAGCTATCATTGCTTTCGCCTCCCATGTTTTTCATTATTTTCCGCATGACCCGTAAGCCCTGCTAATTCACTCGAATCACTTGATGGCCGGCCGCCTTAAGGAGCCTGTTCATGATGGCCTGTCCAAGTCCTCCATGGCCATCCTCCTCGCCGCCAAAGCTCTCTGAATAGATCTGCTCGACATTTTCATCATCAAATTCCCGCAGGATTCCGTAAAGCCTTCTCGCGATGACCTCCTCATCCCTTCGGTCGCCGATCGTCTTAATGACGTCGCCCTCGTACCTGTCCGCAGTATCTGATGCAGCGATGACACCAGTTTTCTTCCCGGCACTTTTCGCCTCCAAGAGCTTCTCGTTGACATAAGAAACCACTTGCTCATTCTCACCCTGCACGATCACAAGGTTGCCCTTCGGCGCATAATGACGATACTTCATGCCCGGGGCTCTGGGAGCCTGTCCGCTTGCCGTCGTAAACAGCGTCGCATCATTTTCAACGCTTCCCAGCACTTCCTTTAACATGTCACTCGTGATAAAGCCCGGACGCAGGATCTGCGGAGGATTTACCGTAAGATCCACAATCGTGGATTCCAGTCCGATGCCGACCTCTCCGCCATCCAAGATCATTTCAATCCGGCCGTTCATATCCTCCACAACATATTTTGCCGTGGTCGGACTCGGCCGTCCTGACAAATTCGCGCTGGGTGCGGCCACGAAGCCTCCCGCGTATTCAATCATACTCCTGGCACCTGGGTGGGACGGGAGTCGAACCGCAACCGTGTCCAGCCCGCCTGTCGTCTCCAAGGGAATCAAATCGCTCTTGGGAAGGATCATGGTTAAGGGTCCCGGCCAAAACGCCTCCGCAAGCTGCAGGGCTTCCTTCGGCACCTTCCTGGCCACCTGATAGAGATCCTCCGTCCGATAAATGTGCACGATCAGGGGATTGTCCGAGGGTCTTCCCTTCGCTGCATAGATCTTGCGGGAGGAATCGGGATTTAAGGCATCTCCGCCAAGCCCGTACACGGTCTCCGTCGGAAATGCCACAAGCCCGCCAGCCTTGAGTATTTCGCCCGCTTCTCTCAGAGCTTCCTGGTCCTTATTCCCTTCCCCTAATCTGACGATTTTTGTATTCATGTGGTTCTTTTACGCCTTCTTTTTCACACTGAAATCTTTTCCGAAAAGCCCTCTTTTGTATGCCAAGAACGCCTTCACAGAATTTCGCAACCTATAGTATAACACAAAGGTTAAAATTTTGCTACCTCTTTTGCTCTAGGAAATCTACGATCCCTAAATACAGCGCCCAGGCAAGCTCCTCCTGATAGGCTTCGCTTCCTAATTTCTCCGCTTCCTCCCAGTTCGACAAAAAGCCGCATTCCGCGATCACCACGGGCACGGCGGTCTTTTTCAGGAGGAAATAACTGTCATTGTCCTTAATCTGTCTGTCATTGGAGGGATCCACCTCGCGCAGCCTTTCCTGCAGGGCACTCGCCAGCGCCTGCCCATCCTTGCTGGTGCAGTAATAAAACACCTGCGCTCCATGAACGTATTCCTCCGGATAGCTGTTTTGGTGAATGCTGACGACGGCAACCGGCTCTGCCTCCTCCATGATTTGGATTCTGCGCTTTAGGTCCCTGACCTTCGCCTGCTCTTCTCCCTCACCGCAGAGCGAGCAGTCCTCCTCCCGGGTCAGGATGACTTCAGCGCCTGCCGCCTCAAGATCATCTCGCAGTTTCTTCGCAATCGCCAGATTCACGTCCTTTTCCAAAAGCTGGTTAATGCCAATCTTTCCCGGATCATAGCCTCCGTGTCCCGGATCAATGACGATGCGCGGCTTCTTTTCAAACCCGCTGATCAGCTTACCCTCTTTTTCAATCCTATGTTCCTTCCATTCTTCCTTTTGCTTTTCCTCTAGTTGCTTCGCCTCTAATTGTTCTTCCCCTGAATGTTCCTTTTCCGTCTTTTTCCCCTGTTCCTCTGGCTCCCGTCCCTTTTGCCCCAAGGAGACGGCTGCTGCCAGCATGATAAGAAGTAGTACAATTGCAATTTTTTGAAGCAATTTCGTCATTTTACGCCTCAACCAATGGTCTTCTGCTTCATTTTTATTCGAAAAAGCTTATCCAAAGACATAATTCCGCACAAATTCTTAAGTTTTCTGAAAAAAGATTGCTTTTCCAGCACGTTAAGCGTATAATTTAGGGTAAGATTTTATGCACGCATATTTCATACCAAAAGGAGGAAACAAAAATGAAATTGTTAAAGCGCTTGTTCTTAACGGCCTTGGCCATTGCCGCACTGGCATTTGTGCCTCAGGCCAACACCCTGACTGCTAAGGCAGCAGCCACGACCTTTACTGTAAAGTATGTTCCTGAGAACTCTGAGTGGCGCGTACAGCCCCTGAGCAGCTGGGATGCAGCAAAGGGACATGGTGATCTTGGTTATCTCTACACGAACGTAAAGGATGGCGACATCATCGTTGTTGTAGGCGATTCCTCTTCACCCGCATTAAAGCTCAGCATTGGTGCCAAGATTTCCAACGTAACCATTTACGGCGTAACAAATGGCGTTACCTACGAGACCGGTTCCGAAGTAACGGACGTTTACGTACTGAAGGGAAGTATCGCTACCCTGGACGGCTATTGCAAGAACGTTCACGTATATGACGACAGCAGCTGTAACGTATTTAAGGATGCTGATCTGGTACAGGCTTGCAAGGAATCCGCAATGACCATGAACATTTCCGCAGTTGGTAAGGTAGGTCATTATCAGACTGTTGACAATGGCACGGTTTTGAAGGACTATTACAACTTTGCAGCAAATACCCTGCGTGTTGAAAAGGGTGAGTTAAAGACAAATGCAGCTAACTACTCCACGACCGCTACTGCTACCGGAACCACCACTCCCGCACAGACCTCAACGGGAACCGCTACTGGTACTGCAACAAATAATGGCGCATCCGTTTCCCCTAAGACTGGAGAGAACAGCTACGCCATGTTGTTATTCGCAGGTGCTATTTTCTGTTTCGCAGGTGCTTTTGTTACCAGAAAGAAAATTGCCAGATAATTCTTTTGTTGTTACATTTGCTTAAATGCACTGAGCAGTGTCCACATCTCTTGCGTACCGTAGCCAAGTCTCCAAGCGGCAACTCCCGCAAGTCCTTTGGCGCTCATGACATTTAACTTCATACTTACGGAATCTAGGTCCTCCAGCCAAACCTTATAGGTTTTCCCGTTGGAGGACCATTCTGCGTAATTCTGACAGGTCACTTCATCCCATACGGGCGTTACCTTCATTCTCTTGATAAAATCTGCCTGATTCACCAGTGTTAAATATTCATCCGTTACTTCCGAGCCATCCGTCTTCCAAAGGATTGTGTAGAACGGAACGGCATTGATCAGCTTCTCTGCGGGAACGCTCTCAAGCGTCTTTGTGATGCCATCCGTGATAAATCCGATGCTTGCAACGCTTCCAGGGTTCTTGCTGCCATGCCAATGCTCGTCATATCCCATCAAAATCACATAGTCCACAACCTGTCCCTGAACGTCATACCGATACTGCTTATTTCCTTCGTTCGGCATGTAGTTGTCCACGGAGAGCGTCAGCGCGTTCTTTCTGCATTCCGCGGAAAGCTCTCTCAGGAACTGTCCGTAATATTCATAGCAGTCCGTACCGATCTTCTCGAAGTCCAGATTGATTCCGTCAACCCCGAGGGATAGCGAGGTATTGATCATGCTGCGAATCAGCTTCTCTCGCTTCTCAGAGGAGGAGAAAATGGCCGTGTCGTCAATGTCTTCTCCCGTCTCCAGTCGATAGTTAAAGTCATCCCAGGCAGGCCATACCTCATAGCCATACTTATGTGCCCTTGTCACGTAGGAAGCCTCGCCAAAGCTGCGGAAGCCGCCTTCATTGTCGCTTAAGCTGAACCATGTCGGTGAAATCACATTCATGCCTTCCGTGTTCGCCACCATTTCCTCCAGCGTGGAATTTCCGCCTACGCCGCCGATGGCATGCCAGCCAAGGCAAACCTTTTCGTAGAGCCTGTCTGAGGTATACTCAGGCACCTCGTAATCCGACTTCACGGGCTTTTTCTCCGGGGTAACGGTCCAGGACGCTCCAAGGCACGTATTCTCTACGTAGCCGATGATACCTTCCTCATTTCTGACTCTGCTCCATGCTGCCAGGTTCTCCATCACTTCCAGGCTTTCCCCTACCTTTGCATCACAGAGAATCTCGCTCTTTACGTCGCCCTGATAACGGATCTTCGTGTCTACCGTAACCTGCGCTGATTCATAGGGCTCCCAGCTGGTCTTGATGAGCAGGCGATAATCATTTACGTAATATTCCAAATTCGAAAGCATTCCGACAAACGGCAGTGCGAGGAAGGGGCTCTCCCCTTCTAGGATGCAGGCCTTGTAACCCGCGTTTTTCTTCTCACCATACTGGAGGTATCCGTCCTCGCCAGGCGTAGCCACAAAGCTTCCCAAGGCATCCGTGTAAATCAGCTTCTTCTCCGTCCAGTCATAATAGAACTGATCGTTGAGGCAGCTCTTTACGAAGGTGAGGTTCAGGTAACAGGTTCCATCGATCAACAAAGCCTTCTCCGCCTTCCGCTCCTCCTGCATGTAGATGGCAAGCTTCCCTTCTTCCACGTCAAAATAGGTTCTTAAATCCATCACGTCCGTACCGTAGGCTATCTTCTCCTTTTGCCGCATGGCAATCGCTCCTCCCACGATCAAGGCTATTAAAATCAGTGCAATGAGCACTGGAATTATCTTTCTTTTCATTTTACTTCCGTCCTATCCTAATGGTTCCATTTTTCATGGCAAGGGCGCAAGAAAGGCAAACCGCCAAAGATGTCGGTCCCTTCCCTGCGCTCCTATTATAGTGTACCACAGAAACGCTTTCGCGTCATTACTAATTTTGAAACAATTTGACGATTTTTATTTCATGCGGACGACTTTTATTTCGACAAAACGTACGTCCTCCTAGGTCTGGTCGATCCGATCAAAATGGACCTCCGAAATCTTTCCCTCCTTTCCGATTACGTAATCAGCCATGTAGTTGTTTTGTTCCGCCACCTCCAATACCAGACTTGGAGTAGCGCTTTCTCCATCTACGAAAAACATCACGTCGCGTTCCCGCAGCAGTTCTTCATAAATCGGCTTTTCCGCTTGATCACACATGCTTTCAGTTTGGCGATCAGAGTCCAAAAGGCTTTCGTGATACGCTTATTTCCTAAAATCGCCTCTCCTTTCCTAAAATTACAGACGTTTCCGGCAGTGCATTGTGATTAATTTGAATTATAATTGTGAAAACTAAAGATGGTACTTTACGAAACTCGATTATGACAGACTTGTAAGACGATCATTTTTTTGATGGTGAAAAAATATCATTACCCCATAATAATATAACCTTACCCCATCTATTTCGTCATTTTGTGAAACTTTGGGCGATTCGCCCGGAAATCATTTCGACGTTCCTAGAAATACCTAAGCAGCCAGCCTCCTCTCCGCACATAACGTACCGGAGACATCTGATGTTTTGATTATAATGGACGCAGGCCAAGAATGCAAGAAGCCTTTTCTTAAATTTTTTTAAACTCGAAGGGGCAGTATTGACGAAAATAGGTCAAAAGTATAAGATAAAGAAAAGGAAGGCGATGCTTATGAAAATAGAAAAGATTAATGAAAATCAAATTCGCTGCACCTTGACAAAGGAAGATCTGGCCAGCCGCCAGCTCAAGCTGAGCGAGCTAGCATATGGCACGGAGAAGGCAAAGCGCCTTTTTCGGGAGATGATGCAGCAGGCAAACTTTGAATTCGGTTTTGAGGCGGAGGACATTCCCCTGATGATAGAAGCCATTCCGATGAATGCGGAATGTGTCGTACTCTTGATCACGAAGGTGGAGGATCCCGAGGAGCTGGATACGCGGTTTGCGCGGTTCTCACCAAGCAATGACTCCTACGAGGAAGGGGATGACTTTGAAGGCTATGACGAGGAATTGCAGGATCGCCTGCGTCCCTTCGCCGAGCAATTAAAGGAGGAGCCCGTGCCGGACGATTCGGCGCGCCCCACCCGCATCTTTGTCTTTTCTTCGATTTCCGGAGTTATGGACGCGGCATCCCAGATCGGGAATGCCTGCCCATGCCCTACCGCACTTTACAAGGACACAAAAAAGGATCAGTATTTGCTCACCATCAGTAAGGGCGAGGCCACGCCGGAGGATTACGGCAGGCTTTGCAACGTGCTCTCCGAGTACGGCAAGGTGGTGCGCGGCGGCATCAGCGAGATCTTCCTCAAGGAGCATTGTGAAACCATCATGGCTTCCAACTGCATACAGAATCTGGCAAACTAAAAAACTCAATAACAAAAGAAAAGCCCTGAATGCTCCGGCATCCAGGGCTTGTTTCTTTTGTGTTTGTTTTTCAGGATGAGCCTCTAAATCAGCTTATCACTTCCATCTCCCTTAACATCTCCAGATTTGCTTCTTTTCGACGTTTTGCTTCCTCTAACGCGGCAGAATAAAGCTCCTTGTCAGCATACACCTTGTCTCTCTCGCCTGCAATTAAATCAATAACACAGTAACGCAATCTTTTGTATTCCTCGCTATTTTCATCTATAATCCCATTCTCAAAATAGCTCTCTCTTCTAACATTCAATTCCCTCTCAAATACATCCTCAAAATCATCATGATTGCTAGAAACAATAAGTATCAATGAGTCATCGACAAATCTTGTCGCATAACTAAGGGCATAGTTCTTGTATGCTTTGCAGTATTCCAAATAACTATTTAAATCCGTCACAGCATCCGTGCACGGAAAGAAAACATTTTCAGCTTCGCCTAAAGCTTCTTTCATTCGAGCCGTCGCATCAGATATGTTTCCCGAGTCATACTCGAACCTATACGAAGTCGATCCTTCTTTTGGAGTCATCAAGGTATATGCTCTTTTCGCATTATATACCAATGTATCTTTATCAATTGCTTTGATATACATCGATACCATTCCCATTTCTACGAAAAAAGCTTTCTTTCCCCTGCTATCCGCCTGATCACTTTTCAGTCTGAAATACTGTAAAACGTCTTCCCCAACCACCTTCATAAACCAACCGTATTTCTTATCTATGACAAACCCTTTTTGAAACAACGGCTCGCCAAAAACACTTTTGTAGATTTTTTTGATTGAAACATTACCTTTTTCCATATTTTTCCCCTTATGGTAATAATTCCAGTAACGCTGCCCCTTTTCTCAGGACATTTAAATACCAGCCAGAAGCGAGGACGGAATCTCCGAGCACCATCAGCGACAGCACAACGGAAAGTGCGATCGCAAGAATCCCCCTTAGCATTCTTTACATAATAGTTTCCTCCCCCAATTGCAATTTTTGTATAAATAATTGTAAAAGATGAGCCGCTAAAAGTCAATCTTATATACATTAGTTTCCAGAAAGCCACGGCTTACCAGTCAATTTGCTCGTTCATGATATGAATAATGCCGAAAATCTGGCAAACTAAAAAACTCAAACACAAAAGAAAAGCCCTGAATGCTCCGGCATCCAGGGCTTGTTTCTTTTGTGTTTGTTTTTCAGGATGAGCCTCTAAATCAGCTTATCACTTCCATCTCCCTTAACATCTCCAGATTTGCTTCTTTTCGACGTTTTGCTTCCTCTAACGCGGCAGAAAAAAGCTTCTTGTCGGCATACACCTTGTCTCTCTCGCCTGCAATTGCATCAATAATGCAAAACCTAAGTCGTTCATATGCTTCACTTTGAAGATACCTCTCTTTATCAGCATCTAGTTTGTTTTGAAACACCTTCTTAAAATCGTCATGATTCTCTGCGACGACAAGCGATAATGCGTCATTTTGAAATACGCTAGCATATCTAAGTGCTTCTATCTTAAAGACTTTGCAATACTCAATGTAGGCATCAAGATTAGTAATCTTATCCACCAAAGGAAAGAAAAAGGCTTCAGCCTCCCCCAAGGCAATTCTCATTTGCTGCAACACATCGTCATCATCGATTGGATTATACTCAAAACGAAAATGATCCTTGGCATTCTGATCTTGATTGAATACATTTGTTCTTTTTGCATTTCGAATGAGTTCATCCTTGTCTAAACTTTTGATGTACAGAGACACAATCCCCATTTGGACATAAAACGCCTTTTTGCCCTTCATGTCTGCCTGGTCATTTACCAGTCTAAAAAACTGAAGGATGTCTTCCCCAACCACCTTCATAAACCAACCGTATTTCTTATCTATGACAAACCCTTTTTGAAACAACGGCTCGCCAAAAACACTTCTATAGATTTTTTTGATTGAAACATTACCTTTTTCCATATTTTCCCCTTATGGTAAGAATTCAAGCAACGCTGCCCCTTTTCTCAGGACATCAAACAGTTTTTTTGCCGCCAATGCACCATCAATCTGTCCAAGTCCAGGAATAAAATCATCCGAACACAGCAAAAGAAGAAGACCTATGTCAATGATGATGTCCGCGGATGGTTTTTCTACAACAATTACATGAGGTTCAAGCCCACCCATACCTCGCTTCATGGCAGCGATGTCTTCCCATTCTCGTCTAGTCGGATGATATCTAAGTGTGCCGTCTGCCGGAGAACCCTTGTCATCAGAATTGTCATCTGCGTCATCAATTCCTATCGCTACGCCTGGTCGATCTGGCTTTTGCTTGTTCCTCTCAAAGGAGTAATAAATCATTCCATCTCCTGCATTCGCATATTCCACAATGTAGTCATCATTTTTAGTTATAAACTTATAACTCCTTATCGACTGATCACCATGGATAAATCCAACACCCGCCAAATTCAGATATCCATTTAACTGATTTTTCCCAATCTGTTGCTTAATGGGATTCAGATAATATGTGACAGGTTTTACTTCCCAAATCATTTCATTTGTATAATCTATGACGTCACATCTTTTATTGTTTAGCAGTTCCTGCTCTATTTCCAATCCTTCATTATTATCATGGATATGCTCTTGCACCTGTCTGTGAATGTAACCCCAGAAATACTCATCAAATGCCATCTCGAACCATGTAACGTTAGACACTTTCGCCAACAAGGATGGATCATTGGAGATTACCGTTCCAACTCCTTTATAACCATACTTGCCGCCTCCGCTGCCTCCTCCTGGAAGGTATGATCCGCTTCTGCCCATTGCCGCAATCGACAAGGCCTGCACGTCACCTCCAGAAACATATGGATCAAATTCGTCAACAGGCGAGGTGCCCATCAGATCCTCTGCGTAATCATCAAATCCGTCGTCATCCGTGTCAGGAAGGAACGGAGAGGAATGGAATCGCACAAACACTCCCCGCTCATTTTGCACGATTTCCATCTCCTGACCATCTTCAAGCTGGTCACCGTCACTGTCAGGGTTTAGGTAATCCATAAGGGCATAGCCAGGGATCTCCGCGCCAGTTGACAACCGCATCTGGTTCTGTGCGATCTTCTTTTCATGGTAATCACTTATGCCGTCATAATCTGAATCAAAGAAGACCTCAGCGTCGATCAGAACCTGCTGAAATATCTGGTTCAACTTGCCAAAGTCGGCAATTCCATAATACTGTCCCTCAGTATTCTCGGCAAGTGTCACCAGTGCGTCCCTGCTGACGCTTCCAACTCCTATCGTATAGATAATGATGCCATTATCAGATGCCTTCTTCGCAATCTGCTGATAACTAAGGCTCGTATTGTCGCGGTTGCTGTAACCGTCCGTCAAGAGAATGATGATTTTCGTGACATCTTCAGGGCCGTTGGTGACAAACTCGTCAATGGCAGCCAGGGTGGCATCCTTGATGGCAGTCATTCCGCCGTGTTGAGTCAGATTGCTTATCACCTGAGCGGCATTGTCCTTGTCAGCAAAGGAACAGTGCTTTCTTATCTTGTCATCAAAGGTGTACACTGAAACACTGTCGTCTTCTCCCAACTCGTCAACCAATGATATCGCGGCATTCTTCATCTTGCCATAGTCCGAAGAGGACAGGCTTCCAGACTCGTCCAACGAAAAAACAAGTCCGAGCGCAGTGTTCGCATACACGTTGTCAGCAGGGGCGACAATCTCGATCGGATAAAGATTGCTTTCTAGCATCCTTTTGTTGATCAGCAGGTATTTTGAAAAATGCGTCAGACGAGCACAAATCCTGTTTCCGTCGAGATACTGACCGTCGACTTCTTCCAATTCCCCCGTTCCCTCGTTGAAATAATAAATTGAAGGAACAAAATCCAGCCGTGCCATGACGGACTCCGGCACGTCAAAGGCCAGCACTGCCTGATCAAACCCACCGTCAATCGAGAGCTCATATGCATTGCAAAAATAGCCGGGAATCGTCTCGTTGAATAACGGACTGTCTTCCAGCTTTGAGACCTGAAAACTGTCTAGATGTCTTCCTTCAGTAGTCAGCGTCACATATGGTCTGATTCCGTTTTCATCAGACTCCGCCCCATGCATCGTAACGGACATTCGTCTGTCCGCATCGTTTACTCCGTCATCAAAGGAGCATGGTTTGCTGGGATCAAGCCCGTAATAGTACTCCGAAAAATCTGAAATCCCGTCGCCGTCCCCGTCGTCGGCCAGCGCACATCTCATGAATGCAATGAGCGCGTCATAGTCACTGCTGCCGTTGTCGTTCGAATCCTCATCTTCATAATCAAGGCCAAAGAAGTATTCAAGAATGTTCGGCACCCCATCCCCGTCATTGTCCTTATAATAATCATCTTTGGGGAAAGGGATTTTGCTGAAGTCATAAGTGCTTACTTTTTTCCCCGACAGCGATATGCATTTCGCCTCATTTTTCGAAGATCCGCCTGCCACGGTAAAACCTATCTCCGTTTTTTCACCGATATTTATGTTCTGATTGTAATCCTTTCCCCTTACAACATAGACATCACCTACGTGATCGGTAATATCGGCATTCCATATGTTCTGAATCTCATTTTTCAGCTCAAACGACAGTTGCCACTCCCTGATTGTTTCATCCGAACGATTACTGATTTCAATGCGTCCGTTAAAGCCCGTATTCCAGTCATCCGTCACGGAGTAGTGAAACGAATATCCATCCTCGTTTACTTCACTTTCAGCCACCGGCATCATCCTTACATCTGGAAAACCGGAGAAGTTGCTGCAGGAAGTATAGCCAAATTCGACCGATCGGTTGGGCTCAATGTCCTGATTCCAGCCGTCATTCCCTATGACGATTCCGTTTCCGTCCTTCTTAATCACTTTGGCATTCCATAGGTTAGTAATCTCGTCGGCCGTCTTCAACTCCAGGCACCAGTCGTCAATGCGTTCAGAAGCAGCATTACTGATTTTTATCTGCGCGTTGTATCCGCCGTTCCATTTTCCGTTAACGCAAAAGGTTACTACAACTCCCTCGCCATCATAAACGCATGTTTCCCCCGTCGTTTCATTCCTGTTTAAATACCAGCCAGAAGCGAGGACGGAATCTCCGAGCACCGTCAGCGACAGCACAACGGAAAGTACGATCGCAAGAATCCCCCTTAGCATTCTTTTCATAATAGTTTCCTTCCTCAATTGCAATTTTTGTATAAATAATTGTAAAAGATGAGCCGCTAAAAGTCAATCTTATATATATAAGTTTCCAGAAAGTCACGGCTTACCAGTCAATTTGCTCGTTCATGATATGAATAATGCCGAAAATCTGGCAAACTAAAAAACACAATAACAAAAGAAAAGCCCTGAATGCTCCGGCATCCAGGGCTTGTTTCTTTTTGTACTTGTTTTGTGCAGGTCGCCGGAGCAGATTAAAGCTGCTCGATGGCTGCCATCAGCTCGTCAATGTCAATGCCATGCACCATGGCTGCCTCCTCAAGGGATTCGCCCTGTGCGGAAGGACATCCAAGGCAATGCATGCCTGCTTCTAATAAAACGGGAGCCACTTCAGGGCTCTTGCGAAGGATCTCGCCGATCGTCATCTCTTTCGTGATACCACTCATGATTTATTTCTCCTTTCAATTATCTTTCATAAAATCAATATACTTGCGTAAGCTATCATAGCATGATTTTCATATGTTTGCAAGGTTTATATTCCCTTCACTTCGATCAGAAATTTTTCTTTGGGGGAGGCTTCAACCTTATTCGCAGATCTCGTGCCTGCGGCACTCTACGCCTGCTTACGCAGGCTGATCTGCTCATATTGTTAAAGGTTTTGCATCGTCGGTTTTCACCCATGCCACGGGGAGGCTTCAACGGCATTCGCCAAACCCGCGCCTGCGGCGCTTTTCGTTTGGCTCATATCGTTGAAGGTCCTGCTTCGCAGGCCTCGTCCCAACCCGTGAAATGATTTGCCCGAGCGAGCTCGGCAAATCATTCCCCGACTTGTGACTATCCTCCCCGACGAGTACCATAATGTTCTTTAAAAAGTACATTCCCCGACCTTGACTGAAACCTTTAATTTCAATATAATGTCAGTAGAAATAGAAGTGCTAAATTGTCGATAAAATCTGACAATTTTAACCATTCTTTCATTCAAATAATATTAAGAGGAGGCATTTCAAAATGAAACCAATTGAAACAGATTTTGTACGTGGCAAGTGGGACAAGGAAGTTAACGTTCGTGACTTCATCCAGAGAAACTATCATCCCTATGACGGTGATGAGTCCTTCCTGGCTGGTCCTACTCAGAACACCAAGGACCTTTGGGCAATGGTGCTCGACCTTCAGAAGAAGGAAAGAGAAGCTGGCGGCGTTCTTGACATGGACACCAAGGTTATCTCGACCATCACTTCCCATGGCCCTGGCTATCTTGACAAGAGCAAGGAGACCATCGTAGGTTTCCAGACTGACAAGCCCTTCAAGCGTTCCCTTCAGCCTTATGGTGGTATCCGTATGGCAGAGAAGGCTTGCTCTGACAACGGCTACGAGGTAGATCCTGAGATCTCCGAGTTCTTCTCCGTTCACAGAAAGACTCACAATGCTGGTTGTTTCGATGCTTACAATCAGGAGATGAGAGCTTGCCGTTCTTCCCACATCATTACCGGTCTTCCTGATGCATATGGCCGTGGCCGTATCATTGGCGACTACAGACGTGTTGCTCTGTATGGTATCGACAGACTGATCGAGGACAAGCAGGCACAGAAGGATTCCACCGGCCGCGTAATGACCGATGACGTAATCCGTCTTCGTGAGGAGCTTTCCGAGCAGATGGTAGCTCTGAAGATGATGAAGGAAATGGCTGCATCCTATGGCTGCGACATCTCCAATCCCGCTACCAACGTTCAGGAAGCAATCCAGGCAGTATACTTCGGATATCTGTGTGCAGTTAAGGAGCAGAACGGTGCTGCAATGTCCCTTGGACGTACCTCCACCTTCCTTGACATTTATGCTGAGCGTGACCTGGCTAACGGCACCTTCACCGAGGAGCAGATCCAGGAGTTCGTTGACCACTTCATCATGAAGCTTCGTTGCGTGAAGTTCGCTCGTACTCCCGAGTACAACCAGATCTTCGCAGGCGACCCCGTATGGGTAACCGAGTCCCTGGGCGGCGTTGGCGTTGACGGTCGTCACATGGTAACCAAGATGAGCTTCCGTTACCTGAACACCCTGAACAACCTGGGCCCTTCACCCGAGCCTAACCTGACCGTTCTTTGGTCCACCAGACTTCCTGAAGGCTGGAAGAGATTCTGTGCAAAGATGTCCATCCAGACTTCTTCCATCCAGTACGAGAACGATGACCTGATGAGAGTAACCCACGGTGATGACTACGGCATCGCTTGCTGCGTATCCTCCATGAGAATCGGTAAGGAAATGCAGTTCTTCGGCGCTCGTGCTAACCTGGCTAAGTGCTTACTGTACGCTCTGAACGGTGGTATCGATGAAGTTACCAAGAAGCAGGTTGGTCCTAAGTATCGTCCCGTTACCGGCGACGTTCTTGAGTATCAGGATGTTTATGACAAGTTCATGGACATGATCGAGTGGCAGGCTGACATTTACGTTAACACCCTGAACATCATCCACTACATGCATGACAAGTACTGCTACGAGAGAGCAGAGATGGCTCTTCATGACAGAGACGTTCGCAGATACTTCGCAACTGGTATCGCTGGTCTGTCCATCGTTGCAGACTCCCTGTCCGCAATCAAGTACGCTAAGGTTGAAGTGATCCGTGACGAGGACGGCATCATCGTTGACTTCAAGACCACCGGCGACTTCCCTAAGTATGGTAATGACGATGACCGCGTAGACGAGATCGCTCAGGATATCGTTCACAAGTTCATGACCGCCATCAGAAGACATCACACCTACAGAGATGGCTTCCCTACCACTTCCATTCTTACCATTACCTCTAACGTTACCTATGGTAAGGCTACCGGTAATACCCCTGATGGACGTCGTAAGGGCCAGCCTTTCGCTCCTGGTGCTAACCCTATGCACGGCCGTGACAGCCACGGTGCAGTTGCATCCCTGTCTTCCGTATCCAAGCTGCCCTTCAATGATGCACAGGATGGTATCTCCAATACCTTCACCATCATCCCTGGCGCTCTTGGTAAAGAGGATAAGGTATTCGCTGGCGACATCGAGCTTGACTTAAACAAGTAATTTAACTCACGCCTTGAAAGCCTTCCCCTTCAGGGGAAGGTGTCAGGCGAAGGCCTGACGGATGAGGTGTCTGACACCTCACGAATGAGGTGCCGAAATCGGTAGGAGGTGAAACCAATGGACGACAATAAGCAGATTGATGATCTTGTGAAAATGTTGGACGAAGGCTTTGCAAAGGGCGTTGGCCACGTAAACGTGGATACGGACGATACGCAGGCTGACGAATCCAAAACCGTTCAAACCATGGGATGTACGGATTGTTCCAGAACTCCCCTGGCATGCAGTGTTCCGACTCTTCACCAAGGATTAGACGATTACAAATAATAGCCTTTCGCGGCTGCCCTCGCAGCGCCGCGAAAATCAAAAAGAAACAGGAGGAATAAAATCATGGCAGCATCTAAAGCACAGGTTGACAACCTGGTTAACTTATTGGATGGTTACGCTACTAAGGGCGGCCATCATCTGAACGTAAACGTTCTGAACAGAGAGACCCTTCTTGACGCTCAGAAGAATCCTGAGAAGTATCCTCAGCTTACGATCCGTGTTTCCGGATACGCTGTAAACTTCATCAAGCTGACTCCCGAGCAGCAGGCAGACGTTATCTCCCGTACCTTCCATGAGTCCATTTAATTGAGGCTTTGGACGGTAACCCGCCATCATTTCATGGCGCGGGACTTTGAACGGATGACGCGCAGGACTCTGCGCGGATAATAAAATGAAACATAAGAAGAGGAATTCAACAGATTGTTTGGATTCCTCTTTTTTAGAAAGAGGTTATTATGCTAGGAAAAATCCATTCTTTGGAAAGCTTTGGAACGGTTGACGGTCCCGGTACTCGTTTTGTCGTATTCTTTCAGGGCTGTCCCATGCGCTGCGCTTACTGCCATAATCCAGATACCTGGGAATTAAATGCCGGGACGCCCATGGAAGCCTCCTATATCATTGAACAATACGAGCGTAACGCTCCTTTTTATCAAAATGGCGGCGGCATCACTTGTACGGGCGGCGAACCCTTGATGCAGATTGATTTTCTGATCGAGCTCTTTGCGCTTGCGAAGTCCAAGGGCATCCATACCTGCCTCGATACCTCCGGCATTGCATTTAATCCAAACAATGCGCCTTTGATGGAGAAATTTGACAAGCTGATGCCCCTGACAGACCTTGTCATGCTTGACATTAAGCACATCGACCCAGTAAAGCACAAGGAGCTCTGCCTGCAGCCCAATGAAAACATCCTCAAATTTGCTGCTTATCTTGACGAGAAGGGTGTTGACATGTGGATCCGTCATGTCGTAGTTCCCGGCCTTACGGATGATGAGGTTTACCTCGAAAAGCTCGGTTATTTCATTGGTCAGTTCCATAACCTGAAGGCACTGGACGTCCTCCCCTATCACACCATGGGTGAGACTAAGTACGAAAAGCTTGGGATTGAATATCGTCTTAAGGGCGTTCCTGCAATGGATAAGGACAAGCTACTCGATAAAAAGGCCGCCATTATCCGAGGCATCAAAAAGCGTCGTGAGGAGCTTGGAATGACCCATCACGATACCTAAGATTGATGACCGGTAATAATTTTTCTCAATTGCCTATTGAAATTTCTTATCAGATATACTAAACTAGCAATAGACGAGCATTTGCTTGTGGCATGAGTAGATAAGGAGGTAATGAAAAATGGCATTCAAAATTGGTGACAGCTGCGTAGCTTGTGGTGCTTGCGAAGCTCAGTGCCCTGTTGGCGCAATCAGCATGGGAGATGGCAAGTTCGAAATCGATCCTGATAAGTGCATTAGCTGTGGTGCTTGTGCAGGTCAGTGTCCCGTAGGCACGATCGAAGAGGAATAATTCCAAATCACACATACGCAATCAAAGGCATTTCAGAAAATGAAATGCCTTTTCTTTTTGTCTGTCGTACACTTATCCCGCAGTATTTGATCCAGCTTCTTAAAATACTCCTCTCCCCTGTGCTCCTCTGCCCACTCCTTCTCTAAGTCCCGAACCTCAAGAATCTCGATTGCCATCCCCCCAGTATAACCAACACTTTCCTCGCATTTAGTCTCTAAGCCATCTTCTCGCCTCTCATTCATTACCCGATAAGCATCCTCTCCTCGAGACTCCATCACCATCTTAGAACTCTGATCTACCAAACTCCCTGCCATCGCTCCTAGATGATGATCTTCCTGACTACCATCCGTCGCCTCAGAAACTTTTTCTTTCGAACTACCAACCACTTCGAATGCGTTTTCTTCCTGCCCATGAAACATTAGATGGGAAATGAAGGTCCCCTCCCCCATATCATCAAGCTTGCCATCCTTCAAAATCATCTTGATGGCCCGAAGCTGCAATCCACGCTCCTTAAGATTCTTAATCTTCCGAAAGCGATCGACGTCCTCCTGCGTATAAAACCGATGTCCCAGCTCATTCCTTTGAATCGGTAATCCTAACTCCTCTTCCCAGTACCTCAGCACGTGACTCTCCACCTGCACCATCTTTGCCGCATCTGAAATCAAGTATTTGTCGTCCATGACATCCCTCCTACTTTTAAAATACGAAAGAGAACAGCACCATGTCTGTTCTCTTCTCATTCGTAGTTTGATTCTGGTTATTCTTGATTTCCAGATTTTCTTCTGTCCAGGTTTGCAAATTTGGTATATTCGGGCAGCCATACGAGCTCCACGGTTCCAATGGGGCCGTTTCTTTGCTTGGCAACAATGATTTCCGAAATACCCTTCTTCTCCGTATCTGGATGATAATAATCATCACGGTAGATAAACATTACGACGTCAGCATCCTGCTCGATGGCACCCGAGTCACGCAAGTCAGAAAGCATCGGTCTGTGATCGGGACGACCCTCTACGCCTCGGGACAGCTGTGACAGCGCCAACACGGGCACATTCAGCTCTCTGGCAACTGCCTTCAGGTTTCGAGAAATCTCCGCGATCTCCAACTGGTGCGACTCATTCTTTCCACTTCCTGACATCAGCTGCAGGTAGTCGATGATGATCATGGAAAGATCATGCTCCATCTTAAACTTACGACATTTGGAACGAAGCTCAGAAACCGAAATACTCGGCGTATCATCGATGATCAGCTTTGACTTTCCAATCTCTGCCGCGCTCTCGATAAGTCGCTCCCATTCATTGTCCGCCAGCTGTCCCGTACGGAGCTTTTGTGCGTCCACGTTGGACTCTAGCGAAAACATACGGTTTACCAGCTGCTCCTTGCTCATTTCCAGACTGAATATCGC
>SVFO01000035.1:0-21431 GCA_015056795.1 Lachnospiraceae bacterium | reverse complement strand
TCATATACAATTGTCGCATACTGCTTGATATGTACGGGCGTAATGGCATCATCCCGCATGTCAATCAAAAACTCCAGATTGCTCACCTCAGGCGGTACGTCCTTCTCCTTGAGCTTCGCCTGAAGCGTCACGGGATCGACTGGTGCACCTGCGCCCTGAAGCTCCAGCATGGTCTCAAATAAGACACCATACTGTTTATTATAAAAATCATCCCCCGTCAGGATATCTGCCGCTGCCGTAATGGCGTTGGCATCCAGCAGCATCGCACCGATGACACTCTGCTCCGCTGCAAGATCGTTGGGCATGATTCTTTTAATCACGTTCTCATCCATGACAGGCTCCTTTCAAACCCTTGTCAGCTTACTCCTCAACTACCTTAACGCTCAGCTTTGCAGCAACCTGGGGATGAAGCTTGATTACCACCTCATAGGTACCAAAATTCTTCAGGTTCTCAGCAAGCTGGATCTTTTTCTTGTCTACTTCAATTCCGTGCTGCTCCTTCAAGCCAGCCGCAATTTCCTTCGTTGAGATGGAGCCAAAGGTCTTACCGCCCTCGCCAGCCTTGATCTTAACGATAACCTGCTTCTGCTCCAAGTCCTTCGACAAGGCCTGTGCCTGCTCTAAAAGCTCCTTCGCCTTCTTTTCCTCATTTGCCTTATGAAGCTTCAATTCATTTAAGTTCTTAGGGGTGGCCTCAACGCCAATCTTCTTCGGAAGGATATAATTCCGCGCATAGCCCTCGCTCGCCTCAATGATGTCCCCCTTCTTACCAAGCTTCTTCTCATCCTGTAATAAAATAATCTTCATCTTCCTCTATCCTCTCTTCCAACCTTCCTGTATCTATACTTTTCCGTACGCCTACCCTCCAAACCATACGCTGCACTTTATTAAGGCTTCCCCCTTGGGGGAAGCTGTCAGCCGTCAGGCTGACTGATGAGGGGCCCCCTTACAGCTCTCCACCGTCGAGCATGTCATCCAGCGTTCCCTTAAGGATGCCGATGGCCTCAACCAGTCCGGTTCCCTCAAGCTGACAGGCCGCAACGTTCATGTGACCGCCGCCGCCCATTCTCTCCATGATGATCTGTACGTTGACCTCATCAATGGATCTGGCACTGACATAGATCTTCCCCTGATAATCCGTGAGCACAAAGCTTGCCTTAATGCCCTTGATGTTCAGGAGCTCATTCGCTGCCTGCGCACCGATGACCGTAGGACTCGGGCAATCCTCAGCCGTACAAACGGAAATGGCAAAGGCCTGACGATAAATCTCCGCCTGACTCACGGCATCTGCACGCGCCTTGTATTCCAGCGCATCCTCTCTAAAGAGCTTGCGCACGCGTGTTACGTCCGCGCCGCTCCTTCTCAAATAAGCCGCAGCCTCAAAGGTACGAACGCCCGTCTTCGTCACGAAATTGTTGGTATCCACCATGATACCAGAATACATGCTGTCCGCTTCCTCGGGACGAATCTTAATGCCGTCGGAAATATACTGGAGCACCTCGGAAACCATCTCACAGGCTGAGGATGCATACGGCTCCACATAGGAAAGCGTCGCGTTCTCAATCGTCTCCGTGCCTGCCCTGTGGTGATCCAAAACCACGACGGACTTACAATACCGAAGCAGCTCAGGACACTCCGTGATGGAAGGCTTGTTCACGTCAACAACAACCAAAACCGTATTTGCCTCCGCAAGCTCTAGCGCCTGCGAACCCGTAATAATCATGTCCTCATCATATTCCGGACTATTTCTAAAGAGATCCACCAAGGGCTGAATGGCGCTGGTAGACTCCGTCAGGACAATGTGAGCCTTCCTGTCCAAGGCACGGGCAATTCGATAAATACCCACCGCCGAACCGAAGCTGTCCACATCGGGCATGCGATGGCCCATAACCAAAACACGATCCTTCGCCGTAATAATTTCGCGAAGCGCATGTGCCTTTACCCTCGCCTTTACACGGGTATTCTTCTCCACCTGCTGGCTCTTGCCGCCATAATAGGTGATGCTGTCGGGCGTCTTAATGACTGCCTGATCACCGCCGCGTCCAAGCGCAAGGTCAATGGCATTTCGGCTGAACTCATAGTTCTGCGCATAGGAAAGACCATTTAAGCCAATACCGATACTGATCGTCACCGCCATCTCATTACCGATATTAACGGTCTTGACCTCCTCAAGCAAATCAAATCTCGACTCCTGAAGCTGCGTAATGGCCTTCTTACGCAAAATAATCAAGTACTTGTCCTTCTCCAGCTTCTTACTGATACCGTCCAGGGAAGCAATGTACTTATTAATCTTTCGGTCGATCAGCGCCGTAAGCAGGGATCTTCTAACCTCCTCGACGCTCTCTAGGGCTTCCTCGTAGTTATCCAGATAAATCATGCCTGCCGCCAGACTCTGATCATCCAACTCCTGCAACGCGATCCTAAGCGCCGTCTCATCAAACAGATACACGGCAATCAGATACCCGTCATAGCCCTCGATGTCAACGATTTCGCTGTGCTCCGCCATGTCGCGCAGAGAGATCTTACGGAACTTCGCGAGATACTCACACTCCTCATAGCTCAGCTCATATTGCGCTTCATCCAGCCCAGAATCATCAGGCAGCTTGTCCCTCGTGATCGTCGGGAACAGCGCCGTGATGGACTTATTATAGCCCTTAGGCTGATGCACGACATTTTCAAAAGCGGCATTCGTCCAGATCACCCTACCCCCGTCATCCAGCAGCGCATAGGGAATGTCCAGCTCCCGAAGGAGCTTTCTCTGGATCTGACCATACTCTGTAGCAAAGCTGACCAGCTCATTGACAATGACTGGCTTGTTATAGAAATACAGCGTCATGGTCACGCCAAAATAAAAGATCGCAAAGCCCAAAAGAAGCAGTCCCGCACGCACGTCCATCATAAAAATGGCAAGATCTACCGCCAGGAGCAATGCTCCCAGATAGAAGTTGAAATGCGCCATAAATTGAAGTCTGCCCTTTAATTTGATGCGTTTCTTCATAGGATTCCTCCTAGATTAACATTCATGGTACCGCACATGATCTACCCTGCACGGCCACAAATCATCGATTATCTCCGTGGTGCGGACGGCTTTATCCACCAGGTTCTGTTTACGCCAATGATGTTCTGACCCTTAAGCTGCGTAAGAAGCGTATATCTCGCCTCGTCCCTGCCCTCAGGCGTACACATATAGTTGACATAATTGTCCACAACGGAGAAGATATTTCCAGTTCTTCCTTCAATCTTAAAGTTACTAAATCCCATGGGAACATATTTCTCCCATACGTCCTCAGCGGGAATGTAATTGATGTTTTTGCGAATGCTATAGGGCGTGTTGTACTCGCCATATTCGCAGAACCACTCGGGCAGCGGAATATACCTTCTGCCTGCGGGATCCACGGCAAACTTGCCTGCCTTTGCTTCCTTGGGCAGTCTCTCCTTGACATAATCGGGAAGCTTGTCAAAGACCTCCTTGGGATCCTTGCCATGCCCAATGATCTCGCGATTTGCCATGACAACCCTCTGCTGTGCGGAGATATAGCGATAATGCTCCGCGCGTCTTGCACAATTTGGTCCACAGCAGGAATTCACCAAAAGCTCAATCCTTGCCTTGTCTTCAATCTGATCAATAAACTCAAAATTCCGATTCAGATTCTGATCCAGCACCACGAGATAATAATCCTTCTTCAGCTCCTCGTTCAGCTTGTTAATATCCTTGATTTCCTTACAGGTTGAGCTGTTGTGCTTATAGCTAGGATATGTCTCGCGAATGTACTTCTCAAGAATCGGGGACAAAATCATGACCTCATTCATGCCATTGTCGCCCACCTTCATGCAGAAATTACAGTAAGGGTCTGCGAGATCCTCCTCAAAAATGATCGGATTTGTAAAGGTATAACGCACGGGAATTCCAAGATCATTGATGCTCTTTACTGCATAGCGCACCATGTCCTCAGGGCACTGCACGCCGTAGCTAAAGCGCCCGCCATTCCAAAGCGACGTCGGGAACTCACCAAAGAAAGAACCAATCTCCACGCCCTCGTGGAAAAATTCCGGCTTCTGCTTCAATAAATCTACTAACAGCATATTGAGCGGGAAGTTAAAGCTCAGTCCCGGCAAATGAAATTTTATCTTTTTGTCAGCCATGATAACGCTCCTTTGAAAAAAATCTACCACTCTCTACTTTACCACGAAAGAGGGCTTTTCGTCAATCTTTCCTTCGTCTTACGCGATCATTGTCTCATTCTAAGCCGCGCGCTTTTTTTGCCTCCTCAATCCTTTGCAGTAAAGGCTTGATCTGCTCCGCATCCTTTGCATATTTCTCCACCATGCGTTCAAAGACCTTCACCTTGCTCTGGAAGTTTTTCAGGATTGGATGATCCTCCGCAACCCCATCCGCAGGAATCAGCTTCAGGCTCTCTACGACCATGTCCGCGGACAGATCCAAAAGCTGCCTGCCAATATCCTGCTGCGAGTCCATGCCCATGGAAAGAATCTGCGGTACAAATCCCAATGTGGAAGCCGTATACCAGCCGCCGTTAAACTTGTCCGGATTGACCTGAACGTCCGTCACGCGCGAATTAATCTTATTGGTCAAATAAACGATAATCAGATCACGGTCAGGGTCAATTAGGAACAATGTACCCGTCCAGCCCTGATGACCAACGGTCTCCGAATCCGCCTGCGTTCCAAAATACCAAATTCTCTGTCCGTCGCCCTGACGCCACCATCCAAGGCCCCAGTTCCCCGCATTCTCCGCCTTGGGCGCCGTAAAGAGATCCATGACGTTATGAGAGAAATACCGATGCTCCCCATAGCCGCCGCTCAGCATCACAGATGCCAGCTTCGCAAGATCCGTTGCGCTTGCAAACAGTCCCGCATGCCCGGAAACACCCTGCATGCTGTAATACGCCATTTCATCATGTGCCTCGCCCTGAAGGGTATAGGTACGGAAACCTGGGAACTCCAAAAGTCCGTCCCTGGTATTTCCATTGAGCTCCGTCGCGGCACAATCGTCTGGCGTAAAGCCATTTTGCAAAGGATTATAGGTGATATGCGTGAGCCCCATCGGATCCCAAAAGGTCTCCTTCAGCCACATGTCCAAATCCTTTCCCGTCACCTTCTCAATGACCAGGCCCAAAATCATGTAATCCAAATCAGAATACAGCGTCTTCGTTCCCGGCTCATAATCCAAGGGCGTTTTATGAATCATCTCTATGGTTGCCTTTTTCGTCTCTGCATCCGCGCCATTTCCCACAAACATAGGGTTCTTGGGATACTTTCCCGGCGCCACATTTTTCATGTAGAGATAGGGCGTAGAATACTTCGGAGAGGCAGTAAATCCGCCTTGATGCCGAAGCAAATCCTTGATCGTCAGCTCGGCCTTCCATTTTTTGACGGTCTCCAGATCCAGACCTTCCGAGTCGGAATACAGCTTCGTTTTCGTAGAAAATTCCTCGCCAAGAAAATCCACGATCTTGGCATCCAAGCTCAGCTTTCCGTCCGTCACGAGCTTTTGCAGGCCATAATTGACCGAAAACATCTTCGAGACGGAGGCCAGGTCGTACAGCGTCTCCGTCGTCACGGCAGGACTCTCCACGTTCGGCGTGCCGTCTGGCAAATAACTATTTGTCTTTCCCCAAGCGTTCTCATAAACCAGCCTTCCGTGACGAACGACAGCAAGCTGCGCGCTAGTGAATCCATTTTCAATATCATGTGTAATAATCTCAGAAAGCATGTCCAAGGCCTGCTCGGAAATTCCTTCCTCCGCAGGCGTCCCTGCAATTACCTCAGGGTAAGGAACGCATACTGTTATGGCATCCTTTAGGTCATACGGCATTATGTTCGAAACCTGAATCGTGTTCTCTCCGTTCCTTGTCAGTTCAGAAATATCTACCGCATAGGACTTACCACCCTTCATTTCAGAGGTGTCGACCAAAATCCCATTGACATAGAGCTGGAAATACGTAACCTCCTCCTTCAGCGTCAGATGCAGCGTTCCCTGACCATGATACCCAAAGAAGCTGTAGGAACAGTTCATGGCTAGCGTATCGTCCGTATATCCCTTCCAATCAGGAAATACCGCCTTCCCCTGCCACTGCGCCGTCGATTTGCTCAGATCCTCTTCCTGATAACTGATTATCGGCATAACCTCTTGAACTGTCAGCTGCTCCTTAGACACATCCTGCACCGCGGTCGCTGCCTCCACTGACATGGTTACAGCCTCGCTCTCCAAGCTCTCTTCCAGGGAACTACATACCTCCGCCTCCCCCTTGGTTGGCTCACATGCCGTCAGTAGTAACAGCGATCCTAAAGCAAAATATCTCCAAACATGATTTCTTCGAAATGCCAATGTTCCTTCCTCCCGATCAATCATCGAAATCTGAAAGAAAACGGGGCAAGTGACTCACCTGCCCCACCATGAAACTCGCACTTACGGATCCAAATTCACCCATCATTATCATCTTTATTATACTGTAACCCACTCAAGAATGCAACTGCAAAGGCCCATAGTCCATACTGCCTGAGGTCTGAAAACCTACGGTCAAAAAATATTGCTATTTCTCTACATATACTATATAATATTTTGGGTCTTTTAAGAGATAAGGAGTTCTAACAATCATGATATGGATTATAAATAACTGTGCCTTGCTTGTGTTGGGCACGATCGCTGCAATCATGGGAATCAGTTTCTACATGCGAACCAAGGATTCCACTGGACATATCCGATATTACATGCTCTTTTACGGCATCTTTTCTGCAATATGGTGTCTGAGCTATGCCGTGCTCGGCGTAACGACCAACCTGGCGCTTTGTCCCTACATCAGAATTCCAGGACTTTTTGCAATCTACGCCTTTTTAGTGAATGAAGTATTTTTGGTGACGAGGATGGTGGGACTGCCAAAGCGCCCTACGGCCATCATTCGCGTCGTCTCCTGCATCCTGTCCGTCATCACTCTGTACTTCTACTCCAACACGAACCTTGATATTTTTGTTCGCGGAGATGGATATACCAGATGGTACGCCAATCCCAGCATGGGCTTTAACCGCAGCGTGCATGCCATCTACGAGATTTTTATTTTCCTATTGCTTTTTACGATGGCCCTGATCTGGTACAAAAAAACGCGGCTAAAGCGCTCGCGGAAATTTCTTTCGATTTTGATCGTGGCTAATTTCTCCATTCTGTTTTTCACGATCCCAGATTCGATCTTCCCCTCCATCGGATTGCCAGGCATCGCAACCTCAGGAATCGGCGGCGCCGTCTGCACCATCGTCATGTGGTATGGTGCCATCGTGTTCAATTCCTTTGATGCAAGCTTTGGCAACATCACGGACAGATTGTTTGATTTTATCGAAGCAGGCGTGATCGTATTTGACACGAACCGCCAAATCACCATCATGAATGCCTATGCCAAAGCAAGCCTGGACGCGAAGGGAAACCAAACTCTTCAGGACCTCTTCGACATTCAGGAATCAGACATTGACGTCATGTTTGAAAAGGGCTTGAACGAGATCTACTCGACCCGCCTTTGGGACAAGAGCTTAAAAAAGGCCTATTCCGTCAAGCTGAATTCCGTTAAGGATACCTACGGAGAGCCCTATTGTATTCTGATGGTCTTCACGGACGTTACGGAGGAAATCGAGCTGGCCGATAAGTATGCCATTGCCAGCCAGGCAAAGAGCCAGTTCCTTGCGAACATGTCGCATGAGATCCGAACACCCATCAATGGCATCATGGGAATGAACACCATCCTCCTGGATGAGCTGGACGAAGGCAATCTTGAGGAGGTTCGCCACAATGCCATGAATATTGGCAGTGCCAGCCAGACGCTTCTGTCGATCATCAACGACATCCTCGACATTTCCAAGATTGAGTCGGGAAAAATGGAGCTGATTTCCGTGAAATACGAAATCTTTTCCGTACTGAATGATTGCTATAACATGACACTGACGCGCGCGGAGAAAAAGGGCTTAAACTTTGTCATGGACATCGACAGCAACCTCCCCTCCGTTCTTTATGGCGACGAGGTCCACTTCCGACAGATCATTAACAACTTCCTCTCCAATGCCGTAAAATATACGGACCGCGGAACCATCACCCTGCGCATCCGCGAGCATTCAAGAACTGAGGATCGGATCAACTTGATGGTTGAAGTGTCTGATACGGGCATCGGCATCAAGGAAAAAGATATTGACAAGCTGTTCAAGAATTTCACAAGGCTTGATGAGAAAAAGAACCGCAACATCGAGGGCACAGGCCTTGGACTTTCCTTGACGGAAAAGCTGGTAAGGCTGATGGGCGGAGAAATCAACGTAACGAGCGAATATGGAAAGGGTTCCGTGTTCAGCGTCATTCTTCCCCAAAAGATCGTAAATGATGCACCGATCGGTAACTTTGCTGAGAAGTATGCCGCCTTCGCCAATCAGAAAAAGGGAAATGAACTACAGATTGACATTCCCAACGCCAACATTCTCGTAGTCGATGACGTCGACATGAACATTCAGGTTGTTAAGGGAATGCTTAAGCGTACACATGCCACCATTGATACTGCCCTCAGCGGTGCCGAATGCCTTGAAATGATTCGTACAAAGCACTATGACCTGATCCTGCTTGACCATATGATGCCGGAAATGGATGGCATTGAGACCTTCGAGCACATGCAGGAAAACAAGGATCACAAGAATGTTGACACTCCCGTAATCATCCTTACCGCCAATGCCGTTGTCGGTGCCAAGGAAATGTATCTTGAAAAGGGCTTTACTGATTATCTGTCAAAACCGATTCGCCGTAATGAGCTGATCGCCATGCTGCGCAAATATCTTCCCAGTAATTTACAAAATCAGGCTTCTGCCACTACGACGAAAGCACCGACGGATCAGCCCCAAAATACTGCTCCTGCCGCTGCAACAAACAAAAAGACCAGCTTGGCAGAACGCTTCCCCCTGCTGGATACCAAGTGCGGAATGCTCTATTGTATGGATGATGAAGAGTTCTATGTGGAAATGCTGGAGACCTATTTGGAAGGCAATAAGCGAGATTTGATCGCTGAAACCTATGAAACAGAGAATTGGAAGGATTACGAAACTTATGTTCACGCGTTAAAGAGCACCTCGCTCAACATCGGAGCGACCACACTCTCTGAGCACGCGAAGGCTCTCGAATTTGCCGCAAAAGCGAAGGATTACGACTATATCCGAGCCAATCATAAAGATGTGCTTGATGAGTACGACGAACTGCTTACTCAAATAAAAAACGCACTATAAATTGAACGGAAAGCAAAAAAACACCTCCTGAAAGCAAATTCAGGAGGTGTCATTTTTTACTAGGAATTAGTCCTGTACGTAGGGCATGATTGCAACGTGACGTGCTCTCTTAATAGCAACGGTCAGAGCTCTCTGATGCTTAGCGCAGTTGCCGGTGATGCGACGAGGAAGGATCTTACCTCTCTCGGATACATATCTCTTCAGCTTATTAGCGTCCTTGTAATCAATCGTGTTATCCTTACCACAGAATACACAAACCTTTTTTCTTCTACGGATTCCGCCCTTTCTTCTCATGGGAGAATCGGACTTCTCAGTTGTCTTAGTAAAAGCCATCGTAATGCCTCCTTCTGAAAATAATCGTCAAATGTTAGTTGAACGGCAACTCCTCATCAATTCCGTCAGGAATGTTCATGAAGCCATCGCCTGCTCCGCTGGGAGCTGCCTGGCTGCGATTGCCGCCATAATTGTTGTTACCATAGTTGCTGCCGTTATTGCTGTAACCGCCATCCCCGTTTCCGGCAGCATTTTTGCTCTCTGCAAACTCAATCTCATCTACCATGATGCGAACGCTGTAAACCTGCTGACCGTCCTTGTTGGTATAATTGTCATTCTGAATTCTTCCGCTCAGAACAACCTTGGTTCCCTTGCGAAGATACTTTTCAACGAACTCGCCCTGCTTACCAAAGCAAGTGCAGTTGAAGAAATCCGCATCGGGCTCACCATCACGCTTAAATCTTCTGTCTACGGCCACGGAAAAACGTGCTACGGCAGTGGGAGTTGCACCCTGAGAATATCTCACCTCAGGATCCCTTGTAAGTCTACCCATAAGAATTACTTTATTCATATTTCTTCTCGCTTTCTAATTATGCCTCATCCTGTCTAACGACTAAGTATCTGATGACGCCGTCCATGATGCGAACGCGGCTCTCGATTTCAGCGGGAGCAGTAGCGGGTGCATCGAATCTGATGAAGTAGTAGAAAGCCTCCTTCATCTTCTGGATCTCGTAAGCAAGCTTCTTCTTGCCCCAATCATCCACTTCGGTGATGGTACCGCCAAATCTCTCAACGTAAGCCTTGCACTTGTTGACAACTGCTTCTCTTGCGTCATCTTCGATCATAGCGCTAACCACAACGCACAATTCGTACTTGTTCATATTAGTTACCTCCTTTTGGTCTCTGGCCCACCTCCCGGTGAGCAAGGAAATTAGTGTATCACGGATTGATATAATATCACAAAATGAAAAGCTTTGCAAGTCCCATTCCACGTATTTTTTTGTTTTTTACGGTTTTTTTACAAATCTTTTTACAACTTCGGTAAATGTCTAGGCGATTCTCTTTGCCTTCCAGCGTTCCACCATGGCAAATATCTTCTTTGTCGTAAGTCCCTGAACAACAATGGTGAAATACATGGTAACGCTCGTCATAATCAGCACCACGTGGTAGCTGCTCTCCGGCAGAAATTCCTTTGTGCCCAGCGCCAGCGCCAGGGAAAGTCCTCCCTTCAATGCGCTCCATGTCATCAGCGTCGTAAATTCCCTCGTGTTGTATCTGTTTGGAATCCTTTTCTTCCCGATGATCAGCGCAGAAATGCCGACGCCCAGGAAACGGGCAATGGCGTTGATCACAATCGCCGCAAGCACCAAAATCACGATAAACTCATGGTGCGGCATATTCATCACCGCGAACCCAATCAGAATAAAGAGAATGCTGTTAAACAGCGTATCCGCGATGTGCCAGAAATCCTCATACCAATCCTTAGGATCCACGACCTTGTGCCATGCCTCGTGCTTGGCCATCATTCTTGAGAAGTAGATGCCGCAGACAACGGAAGCAATGACGCCGGAGCATCCCAGCTCTTCACAGATCACGTACGCCGCCACTACATCCAGCAGGCTGATCAGGATGTGAAGCATGGGGTTGTTGGTGGCGCGCAGGAGCTTAAACATCAGGAACGAAAGGACCAGCGCAATGCCAATGGCCCCGAGAAGCTCCTTTGCCATCAATACCGGAAAGCTTAGATCCGATACGTCATTTACAATATTCTTAACCGCCACAAACACGGCAACGCCCGTTCCGTCATTAAACAGGGACTCTCCCTCAATGACCGTGGAGACGTTCTTTGACAGTCCCGCTTTTTTCAAGATACTGGTTGCCGCAATCGGGTCCGTCGGAGAGACAATACATCCCAAAAGGATGCAAAGCCAAATGTCAAAGCCCAGCCCCAGCGCCAGATTCAGCAGATAGAAGATGCCGCCGTAAATAAAGGAGGAAAGCACCGTGGCCAAAAGCGCCAGCAGGCTGATCGACTTAATGTTCTTGACGAATCTGTTAAAGTTTACGCCACTCGCGCCGGAGAACAACATAAAGCAAAGAATCCCATCCATCAAGAACTCTTGGAAATTCATGTTTTCGATGTTGCCGATGACCGTGCCGTCAAAATTCACCAGCCCCGTCACGGCAAGGATTTTTAACACCGCGGCAATCAGGAAGGAAAACAGAACCAGCGCCACGTCATTCGATATTTTAATGGTCCTTTCGTTCAGGATGGAGATGAAAACCACCAGGAACAGGATCAATAACAAACTGACTAACATGTGCTCCATGGTCAATTCTCCTTTATGCCTTTTACAAAAATATCCGAAAGTCTCGCAATTTTATGCTCCGCGGAAACCACAATGACATGATCCCCGACCTTGATGCAGGAATTTCCGTCAGGGACAATCACTTCCTGCCCGCGCATAATTACCGCAATCAGAATGCCCGACTTCAGCTGGAACTGTTTCTCCTTAAAGGGCATGCCAAGATAGGCAAAATCCTCACTAATTTCAAATTCCGCCGCTTCAATTTTACCGTTATTCAAGGTATAGAGCCACTTCATGACGTTCTTGTCATTTTCATTCTTGCCAGCTGTGGCAAGAAGTCTCGTATCCTTGATGACGTCAATCAATGCCACGTCCTGCGTGGAGAAAATGTGGTTAATTCCACTCTTCTTCAGCATGACCTCATAATTATAATTATCAATGACGGCTGCAATTCGATCCAGTCCAAAGGACTTCGCAAACATGGAAATAATCAGGTTTCCTTCATCATTTCCCGTACAAGCCACGCATGCATCTGCGTCCTTTAGCTCCTTCTCCATCAACACGGAATCCGTTCCGTCACCCTGAATGACATTTGCCTTCGGATAATGCTCCAGCATTCTCCTACAGTGATCCGCATCCATGTCAATCAATGTAACGGCAACACCCTGTCTCAGCAGCACCCCGACCAGATAGAATCCGACCTTACCGCCGCCGACAATCACGGCCTTCTTCAGAATCTTCTCGATGATATTTAACTGCACCAATGCCTTGTCCATCTCTTCTCCGATGGCTGCGAAGGTGATCTTGTCGCCCGAGCGCACGTCATGCTGGCCCTTCGGCGTAAAGATTTTTCCACCGCGGTCGATCGCACAGATCAGGATCTGTGCGCCAAGCCTTGCATGTACCTGTGGCATCGATACGCCCGCAAGAATGCTGTCCTTCGTAATTTCAACAGTTGCCACGTGAACGTTTCCGTCACCAAATTTCTCCAGCTCTACCGTCTCAGCGTAGCGGATCATCTTGTTGCCTTCATTGGCTGCTGCCCTGTCAGGATTGATCAGCATGTCCACGCCCATCTTCTGCCCAAAGAAATCCTTGTCCTCCGCATACTCAGGGCCACGCACGGCTGCGATGGTACGCTTAACGCCTAGCTGCTTTGCCACGCCGCAGCACAGGATATTTGTCGCATCGTCCTTTGTCACGGCAACTAACACCGTTGCGGACGCAATTCCCGCCTTCTTTAAGAGCTCAGGGCTGCTTCCGTTGCCAACAAATCCATTACAGTCAAATGCATCCGTGATGGCATCGATACAGGCCGCATCCCTGTCAATTACAACAAGATCATATCCCTCTTCACAAATATGTCTCGCCAGCGCATATCCAACCTTACTGGCACCTACAATGATTACCTTCATAACTGCTTGCCTTTCTTACTCGTTTATCATGCAAGTTCACAACGAATAATATTATAAACCACTTACGCTACCCCGTCAATCCATGATGGTTCCTGGGAGTTTCTTTTTGACACATGACGATGGCTTATGTTACCATAATACCAAGCGTTTGAACGCCTCATACTTCTAGGTTCAAGGCTTATCATCGCTTTCCATGTCGTCATCCATATAGAGGAGGTAAGTTTCCATGAAATATCCTGCATTTCTCCAGAAAAACGATCGTCTTGGGTTTATCGCGCCATCCTTTGGCTGTGCTTCCCTAGAGCCCTACCATACACGATTTCAAGAAGCCGTAAAGTACTTTGAGAACATGGGCTACGCCACCACCATCGGCTCCAATGTCTATCGTGAGGATGGCATTGGAAAAAGCACCACGGCTGAAAACTGCGGCGCGGAGATCAATGAATTCTTTCTGACGGACAACTGTGATGCCGTCCTTTCCGTTGGCGGCGGCGAGACCATGTGTGAGGATCTGGAGTTCGTGGATTTCGAGGGAATTGCCAATGCAAAGCCAAAGTGGTTCATGGGCTATTCTGACAACACCAACCTCATCTACACGCTGGCCACCATCTGCGACATCGCATCCATTTATGGTCCCAATGCCTCCTCCTTTGGCATGAGGCCCTTGCATCCCTACCTAACAGATACCATGGCACTTTTAGAAGGAAAATCGCTCACTGCGCATCAATATGATTCCTGGGAAATTGAAAGCCTTGCTTCCCCTGAAAATCCCACGGCGACGCTGAACTGTACTGAGCCGTTCCAAATGTCTGCATATATTCGGGGAACATTATATGAAACTTACACCGCAGATTTTCTGCCAACTAATAACTCGCTTTGCAAAAGAAGTGACGACATCGTGTCCCTAAATCTTTCCGTAAGTGGCCGGATGCTGGGCGGCTGCCTTGACATCCTCACCATCCTCTGTGGAACAAGGTTTGATCATACCAAAGAATTTTTGGAAAAATATGATGCTGATGGAACGATCTTCTTTTTAGAGTCCTGTGACCTAAATCCATTAGCAATTTTGCGCGGACTCTGGCAGTTAAAGAATGCTGGGTGGTTTAGAAATACCAAAGCCTTCCTCTTTGGACGCCCCCTACATATCAAGGAATCCATTATGGGATTGGATTGCCGTCAGGCCATACTCCACGTGCTCGGTGACATGGGCGTACCGATCTTCTTTGACCTCGACATCGGCCACCTTCCTCCTCAGATGCCCATCATCTGTGGCGCAATTGGAACCGTTCACGCAAAAGGGAATTCTATCACCATCACCTATTCTTTTGAGTAACAATTCGCCTCTCAGTTGAAAAAACTCTCAGGCAAGTCGCAAGACAACGTCATTTTTCTGCGTTATACTAAAATAGTTCCAAGCGAACATGACCCGTTTTCAGAAAACAGTCATTAAAGGAGTGCGAATCATGTGTGAGATCTTATGTTCCACGGGCGCCATCATCGGCTTGCCAAACGGACGCGACTACAACCTGTTAAAGCCTTTCTCCGAACAGCTCAGCTGTGACGGCTTTGAATTTATGATGTACTCCAGTTGGTATGAGGAGATGTATCCCATGCTCAAAGCCATTCGCTCCATGAAGTTGAACATTCCCGTCATGCATTGCGAAAAGCACATCGGAGAATCCATCAGCAAGGGAGACCTTGCCACTGCCTATGAGCTTTTTGAAAAGAATGTCTATCTTGCGGGAGAACTCGGTGCGAAAAAGCTTGTCATCCATTTGTGGGACGGCATGACCTCTGATTCCAACTTTGACAAGAATCTTGAAGCCTACGCAAAGCTTCGTGAGCTGACGGATGCCAATGGAATCAACCTGCTTGTGGAAAATATCGTTTGCACGCACCAAGATCCCATGTCCCGGTGGAAACAACTCACCGACGCTTATTGTGACATTCACTTCGTTTTCGATACGAAGATGGCAGAATTCCATGGGCAGACGCAGCTTCTCTATGCTCCCGAAAATGACTGGCTTTGGAAGGACGGGCATATCTGCCATTATCACGTCAATGATTATGGCGGAGCTCTGAAGGAATGGGCAAAGCTAAAGACTCTGCCGATTGGTAAAGGCCACGTGGACTTCCAGTCATTCTTTACTTTCATTCATAAGATTGACTACAACGATACTTTCACGGTGGAATCAACTGCCTTTGACGCACAAGGTATTGTGGATTTCGAAATGCTGAACGCACAATTCCGATATATCCAGGAAGCAATGAAGCATTAAGCCAATTGCAATTCCAACAAGGCAAAGTCAGCCCATTTTGAGCACCTGTCTTTCAACGAGGCCAATAGGAATTTGCATTTGAAGAGATTCACAGGAGGGGAAATATGGCGGAAGTAAAATTAAGAATCGCGGAGCTGCGCCGCAGAAAACATCTCACGCAGCAACAGCTTGCCGACATCGTCGGCGTTACTTTCCAAACAATCAGCAAATGGGAAAATGGCACTGCCATGCCAGACATCACTTTTCTTCCCACGCTTGCAGAATACTTTGAGGTCTCCGTGGACCAGTTGATGGGGCTGGTGCCCTTCTCCGATGAAACCTACGTGCCCGCTGGAACGGACTCCTCGAAATTCTGGGCAGAGAAGCTCGAATATCTGATCCGTTCGAGAAAGAATTCCTGGAATGATGATTATGCGAAATTTTTAATCGAACAGGTCTGGAAAATTGACAGGCCCGTAAAGGTATTGGATTGTGGATGCGGCCTTGGCTTCCTTGGAAAGCTATTCATGCCCTATCTGCCTAAGGGCAGTTCCTATACTGGAATTGACATTACGGAGAAACTGACCGAGGTCGGCGAACATTTCTTCGCGGATGCAGATTATCCCGTGAAATTCATTACAAAAAACGTTATGGAATATCATGCGAAGGAACAATATAACCTCGTGCTGTGCAAGGCCGTACTTCGGCATTTAGATGACCCTAAGGCTTTTCTGGCAAAGATCATAGAATTTGCGAAAAAGGATTCTTACATTGTCTGCATTGATTCCAACCGAGAGTTTGAATGTGACGGTCTTTATGTCGATGGCATGGATTACTTTGAGCTCTGCCGCCATGATGGAATGGAAAAGCATTGGCGAACCGAGTTAGAACAACAAGGACGCGATTACGCCGTCGCGATCCGCACGGCACATTTGATGCGTGCGCTTGGACTGCGTGAGGTTGACGTACGCGCGAATGACAAGGTGAATTTCGTGACGCCGCAGAGCGCGGACTATGAAGAGACGAAGCAGGATTTCTTGAAATATAATGATTGGAACACGGGTCTTTCGCCAGAGCAGCGTGAAAAAACAATCCTCTTCTTCACCTCGCACGGCATGACTCGCCAGGAGGCAGAGCTTAACATCGATCGCAACCTCAAAATCTCCTCCTTCTTTGAGGAACACCCAAGCGCTGGATACACCTTCTTCAAAGGCACCCTAATCTCCTATGGCAAGAAATAGCAAGCGGGAATTCAACCTATTGTTTATTTCTAAACAATCAATTGATAATTGATGTTTCCACCTCCTTCTGATATGCTTAGTACAACACCGGTGAAGCAAATCATTGAGGAGGTATGAAATATGCAAGTTAACCTTGGAGAAAAAATAAAAGAATTACGAAAAAGAGACGGGCGAAAGCAGGAGGATCTGGCGAAGGCGCTAGGCGTTACGGCGCAGGCCGTTTCAAGATGGGAGGCAGGCACTTGCTATCCAGACATGAATCTCATCCCGGCCATCGCAAATTACTTCCATGTATCCATTGATTCCCTCTTTGGCTATCAAAACGATCGGGAAGGCAAGATAAATGCGTATGCAAAGGAAGCTCTCCGACGCATGTTTGAAGGGCAAGACATAACTGAAACCATTCAATTTCTTCGAAAATGCTTAGAGGAATTTCCTGGAGAGGCAAAGCTTCTAAGTCATTTGGCAAGTGCCCTTGCAAGCAAAGGCTTTCAGGAGACCACTCCAAACAATCCCTATCTCGAGGAAGCCTCTGCGATCTATGAGGATCTTTCGAAGAATGATCCTGGCGTAGTAGGATCTCTTTTACATGTCTATGCCCACATGGGCGAACTAGAGAAAGCGGAGAAGAAGGCGAACGCCCAGCCTCTGGTGGAACACAGCAGAGAAGTTCTGCTCGCATCCCATTCCGAATTCAAGAATGCTGCCAGGTACCGCGGTGAAGCAATCCTTTCACTACTCCATACTTTAGAACGGATCACGGAACAGGCCATTTTGTGGAATGATAAATTGAAAAGCTCACGCGAAGCGAATGAAATTCTAGAAGCCATATACACTTTGTATGAAAAGATTTTTGATGGGAAAAGCTATGGTATATTTCACAGTGACCTTTGTATGTTAAACCTAAGCTGCGCTGGTAACTATGCCAAGCTGAAGGAATATGACCTTTCCTACGCTGCATTTGACCGCGCCTTTACACATTACAAAGAGTATATGAAGATCATGGACGTTTCCATGCAGGGCATCCCTCAGGAGCCTCATTTTGAATCCCCACTGCTCTCCGAAGCGAAAGGTATACTGGCAGGTTTCGTATTATGCAAATCTGAATATTTGACACGCATTATCGACACCTACCCCGCGAAGCTAAAAAAGCAAGTCCGTAAGGATCCAAAATACGCTGAACTATTTGAAGAAAAGGAATAAAAAACTATTATACAACCCACAAAAATCCGCCATCTCTGAATGATCAGAAATGGCGGATTTCATAATTGTTATAATTCTTTATATTCTTTCTTTCGTCTAAGTGCCTTAAGGATGTCGTTCACATTGTCTCCACTGATCACTGCAGGTTTCTCCTCCTGATACTCAAGGAGAATATCCTTATTCGCCGCCTCGTATTGACGAGCATGGGCATACAATTCCGCATAATTTCCATCCGCAATGACATTTTCTAGATAATGTCTGATTTCATCAGATATAGATTCATAAGAATGATATAGATCGCAGACTGCTTTCTTGATTCTATCAAGCGTCAGGGGATCACCTTTCTTTTCTTGATCCCATAGGATACCTATGATATCTGACATATCATATTTATACTGTCGACCTGACTTTAACTTCATTGCTACAAGGTATTCCTCAGAAACAGTTCTAAAGGTTACTATGTTGGAATAGGTTTTATAATACTTGGAATACTGCGAGATTTCTGGCACAAAAGAATCCGTCTTCTTAAAATCATCATTCATCCACCCGTTTGGGAGATGAAATCTATCCCCCACGGCATGAATTGCATCTTTCATGTAAGATGATGCATTGATAATTGCATCTGCATCATATGTCATTTCACGGAAACCATAATTGATCAGAACCGAAGCTCCACCTATTAGGATAATCTCTGCTGGTGCATTTTTTCCGCTGCGTTTTCTGTATTCCTTTGCTAATTCTTTCAAATATTGATCAAGGTTTTCTTTTGTAAATGGTTTATCAGACAACATTTCTTACCTCACTCTCAATAATGTTGAATCTTTTGAACTCAGGAATTGCCTTTATCTCTGCTTGTTTCTTTATTTCCTCAGATTTCATGACCTCACTTTTCAAAAGAACACCAACTGGATATATTGGTTTTTTTAATTTATGGGACCGAATATCATTATACTTTGTACAGATGGGAACATCATTTACGCGCGAAAGGTAGTCTAACATTGCCAGTAGATAAAACGCTTCTGGATACCAGCGTTTATCATAAAGGGATCTGATCTCATCTGATTCCAGTACATTGATCATAAAATCAATGTCACCAACATCCTTTACATGATGACAAATATTACTCTTAAAAGTCTCAAATGAACTACGGTATTCCTCTCTCGCAGACTCCAAGATATCTTCTATTGAAATGTTTAGTACCTTGCCAATGCGATATAGCGTCCCAGCAGCACACTTCTCTGTTTCTGCTTTTCCGCTACAAATATCATTGATGGTTGCCTGCGGCACGCCGCTTTCTTTGCTCAGACGATACATCGTCATATTCATTTCTTGTAGCTTTTCTTTTATCAACATGTCAAAGACCTCCTTTCTGATTATTATATCGGTTCGCCGATGTATTTTCAAGAGGTTTGTGCCTAGATTTTATGCGATTCTAATAATTTGCTCATAGAGTAAAATCTCCTCGACATTCACATTTTTATTGTCATGATAATGTCCAAAAAACCATTTCTTGAATCTCACCGTCTGTCTAATCTTTTCCAGATACTGAGTCAGTATATCTGGTTTATGGAAGCCTCCGCTAAGGAGCACCTGCGTACTTGATGCGCAGCAATGCGACACAATAAAATCTACGGTGTTATCATGCGCCGCAAGATTTTTAATGCCCTCCTCCATCTCAGCATCTGTTGGAAGCTCTCGCTCCCACCAACTGACATGATTGATCCTATATGGTAAATACCCCTGACTCAATTGCTTCCTTTTCTTCTGAAAATCTGGGTCATCCGGTTCCAAGATGCCGCCATCAATATCATGGCTGGAAGCACCGCCAAAGGTAAAGATGCTTTTGCCATCAATCGTAAATACTTGGCCTCTCATCAAATGGATCACAGATGGTCGAATCTTATGCGCCTTTCCTCCATGCCACTCCTCGACAGGATAAGCATAAAGCCTGTCAAAATTCTGATGACAATCACCCGTAATATAAATCATAGCTTTGCTCCTCGTATTTGGTTCTTTTCCTTTATCTTTTCTATTGTAACCTCCATCATAAATTTTGTCATTGAACCAGTAGCATAAAAGATGCTACACCAGATATATTTCAAGCATAAAAAAGCACCTACTCTAGTATCACTAAAGTAGGTGCTGACGTGACCTTCGTCACATTCTTCGCTTCGCTCGGGATCGGGAGATTACTGCGTAATCTCCCGACTGCGTGACCTGCGTCACGTCCCTCGCTTCGCTCGGGATCGCAAGATTATTTCATAATCTTGCGACTGCCGTACATTTTTTCATAATAGTTCTGGTACTCGCCGGAGATGATGGTCTCCCACCACTCGCGGTTTTCAAGATACCACTTGATTGTCTTCTTGATGCCGTCTGCGAACTTCGTCTCCGGCAACCAACCAAGCTCATTGTGGATCTTGGTAGGATCGATGGCATAACGCATGTCATGACCCTTTCTGTCAGTTACATGTGTAATCAGACTTTCGGGCTTTCCAAGCTCCTTGCAGATCAGCTTTACGATGTCGATGTTCTTCATCTCGTTGTGTCCGCCGATGTTATAAACCTCACCAACACGACCCTTGTGAATGATCAGATCGATTGCCTTGCAGTGATCCTCAACATATAACCAGTCACGCACGTTCAGGCCCTCGCCATATACGGGAAGGGGCTTGTCATTCAATGCGTTTGCAATCATCAGAGGAATCAGCTTCTCAGGAAAGTGATAAGGACCATAGTTGTTGGAGCAACGGCTGATGGTTACAGGCAGGCCGTAGGTTCTGTGATATGCCAATACCAACAGGTCCGCGCCAGCCTTGGAAGAGCTGTAAGGGCTGCTCGTATGAATGGGAGTCTCCTCGGTAAAGAAAAGGTCAGGACGATCCAAAGGAAGGTCGCCATATACCTCATCCGTAGAAACCTGATGATAACGAGTAATACCATACTTTCTGCAGGCATCCATAAGAACTGCGGTACCCTTGATGTTGGTGTCCAGGAATACTTCAGGATTCTCGATGGAACGGTCAACATGACTCTCTGCCGCAAAGTTCACGACGATGTCAGGATGCTCCTCCTCGAAAAGCTTGTAAACTGCCTCTCTGTCCGTAATGCTCTCCTTCACAAAGCGGAAGTTCGGGTTGTCCATGATCGGTGCCAGCGTGGAAAGATTTCCCGCATAGGTCAGGCAATCCAGACAGATGATGCGATAATCAGGATACTTCTTTAACATGTGAAAAATAAAATTGCTGCCGATAAATCCTGCGCCTCCAGTTACAATAATCTTCATTTGGTTTTCCTCCTTGTATATGCTACTAAAAGCTACATTTCTTGTTAACCCAAACTCGAAAGCTACCGCTATCGCGGTGATTCATGCGCTCCGCGCATAGCTTTCTCGTTGGAAGGTCGCAGAAAAACAAATGCCGCCTTCAGCGTCGCTTGTTTTTCTTGCTTACTTCCACATCATAAAAGGTG
>SVFO01000034.1:25770-46323 GCA_015056795.1 Lachnospiraceae bacterium | reverse complement strand
AACAAACAGTTCGATAAAGATTATAAAAGAATCATAAGATTGGGCGGGCCCTAACGAGAAGGGGGCTCGCTTTTGTTTACGCAAATCTAAATAAATGGGTATTCTTTTGAGTAGGAGCGATCAATTTCTAGTGAGACAAAAATGCACAAGGTATGGTAAAATGATAGCGTTGATTAGGGTGTCAAAAGATATGTAAGCAAGGTATGGCAAAACAGGGAAGGCAAAACAGGGAAAGCAAAACAGGGAAAGCAAAACAAGGGAAGCAAAAACAAGGGAAGCAAAAACATGGAGGGTATAAGCATGGAGGGAACAAGTAAGAAGGGGACTTTGTGGGATGCTAGTCTGTGCATGGAGGAGCGGCTGGATTGGCTACTTGGGGAGCTGACGCTGGAGGAGAAGCTGCATATGCTCTCGTCGGGTTCTGCGGGCGTGGAGCGCCTTGGGATTCCGACCTGTTATTTAGGTGGCGAGGCTGCGCATGGCGTGGAGGCGAGGAATGATCAAAATGGCGTTGGGACGCCAGATTTTACGACATCCTTTCCACAGCCGATTGGCATGAGCTCCTCTTGGGATCAGGAGGCTATTCAGGCAGCAGGCGAGATCGTTGGTAAGGAAGCCAGAATTGCGTATTATAGGCATCCGCGCGGCGGCATTTCGAGATGGGCACCTACGGTGGACCTGCTCAGAGACCCGAGATGGGGACGGAATGAGGAGGCCTATGGAGAGGATCCCGTTCAGGTCGGCGGCATGGCAGCTGCCTATGTTCGCGGCATTCAGAAAAAGGTGGACGGACATATGATGTGCGCCGCGACCCTGAAGCACTTCTATGCAAATAATACGGAGATCGGGCGTGGTTGGAAGAATGTATCCATGAGCCCTCGGAATAAATATGAGTTTTACATGGAGCCCTTTCGGCGCTGCATCGAGGATGGCGGAGTCGAGGGTGTGATGACGGCATATAACCGTATCAATGGCGTGCAGGGACTCTTTAACACGGAAGTAAAGAACCTGCTTAAGAAGGAATTTGGGCTGGGACATGCTGTTTCGGACGGCGGTGCCATGGAGCTCTCCGCGATGTTTAGTCATGCAACTGCCATGGATGCGGAGACGGTCGCGCGGACAATCAAGGCGGGCGTTGATGGCATTAGCGGAAGGCCAGATGGCGTATATGCGGGTGCGGCGGAGGCCTATGAATTAGGGCTTCTCACGGAAGCTGACATGGACGAGGCAATCCGAAACGTTTATCGGACCAAGATCAAGCTCGGACTTTTCGATGAGGATACCTGGAAGGATGGGCTAGGAGATCTGTGTAGTGAAAAGGCACGTCAGGTCTGCAAGACGCTGACGGATAAGTCGTTGGTATTATTGAAGAATGATGGTGCCCTTCCGCTGAAAAACGAAGCCATGCAGGATGCCGTTTTGATCGGACCCGTTGGCGATAAATGGTATATGGACTGGTATGGCGGTGCCGCACCAGAGCATGTCTCGTTGCTTGACGGTCTTAACAAGAATGCTGCAGCTGATGGTCAGAAGGAGATTCCCTATTTTGATGGATGTGACCGCATTAGCTTAAAGTGCGGAGAGAAATATTTGGCAGCAGATGCGGAGGGAAGGTATCGCCTGTCGGACGAGCCCGACATGTTCGTGTTGGAGGACTGGGGCGAGGGCTCCTATACTCTGAGAAATGAGAAGACGGGGCTATATATACTTACGAACCTTGCTGATGATATTATCGAAGGGGCAACACTAGCAGGAGAAAGCGTAAGCATAAATGACGGCAAAGCTGAGGATGAGAAAAGTATCACTGGAGATGGGATAAACTTGGCTGGAACTGGTACGGAGCCGGCAAGAATTACGGGTAAGGTCTGTGTTGGAAAGGAGCGCATCTTTAGCTGGTTTGATCTTGAGGTTTTCCGTATGAATGGCAAAGGGAAAGACTTAAGGGAAGGAGAAATCGAGCTGCAGGATCGCTTTGGAAATACGCTGTTCTTAGATCGGGACGGATTTGTTGTGACTGCGCGGGAGGCATATGGCGTTCTGACGCCGCTTTGCTTTACGATGCAGGTGATTAGGGACGGCATGCAGGAAGCGAGAGAGGCTGCGGCCAAGGCGGGCACGGTACTTCTGGCGCTGGGACACAATCCCATGGTCAATGCGAAGGAGGAGATTGACCGTGCAACCATCGCTTTCATTCCTTATCAGCAAAGGCTGTTTGACGAAATGCTGAAGGTCAATCCAAATGTCATCGTTGTTCTGATGAGTGACTATCCGTTTGCCATCGGTGAGCTTCAAAAGAAGGCGAGGGCGATTCTTTGGTCTGCCACGGGTTCTCAGTGCATGGGACAATCGCTTGCGGATGTGTTACTTGGTAAGGTTTCTCCTGCGGGCAGGCTGACTCAGACCTGGTATGCATCGGATGAGGACCTGCCTGACATTGATGATTATGATATCATTGGTAAGGGACGAACCTATCAGTATTTTGCCGGGGAGGCGCTGTATCCCTTCGGTCATGGACTGACCTATACAGCCTTCCAGTATGGAGAACTAACACTATCGATTATGCACGGTAATAAGCAAGTTGACACGCAAGAAAATACACAAGGCGATGCACAAGTAAACAGGCTAGATAATGAGAGAACCAATATCCTTGACGAAATGTCTGTCAAGAACTTTTTGCGTAATGGTAAAGCACAGAAGGCGTTTGGTCAGCCGAATGGCGTGTATGATCAGATACGAAGAGATGACAGGGTAATCAAGGTCGAGCTGACCGTGACCAATACGGGAGAGTGCACTTCGGATGAGGTTGTACAGGTCTATGTGAAGGCTCCGAAGGGGAATGCGAAGAGACCGTTAAAGCGCCTGATTGGTTTTGAAAGACTTGAAGAAATTGCTCCTGGGGAGGCACGCAAGGCAGAGCTGACCATTCCCATCAGGGAGCTGGCATTCTATGACATGGGCAGGGAGGCACTTGTCGTGGAAGGCGGAGACTATGAAATCATGGTGGCACCATCAAGCCAAGGCGGTGGAGTCGCCCAAACCATTTTGATCGAGGGCGAGACCAGCGCGACGCTTGATCTTTCGAAGCGTATCAAGGCGGATCATTACGAGGAAACCTGCGGAAGTCAGATCGTGGAGGGCCTGTATGGCTTTAGCGCGCTGATGGCAGCAGGGCCGAATGCCTACGAGCCGAGCAAAGACGGATGCTTTAGCGTGAGCTATGCCAATTGTAAGCTCCCTGAGAATGCAACGAGCCTTAGAATTCATGCCATTGCGCGCGAGGATGCTGCAATTCGCGTTTTCGTGGATGACAGCAAGGTCGGGGAGCTCACGCTGAATACGCGGGAGTATGAAACGAGACCTTCCCAGGCGAGAAACCATATGCCGAGGGCCGTGGTGGATGAGAAATTGCGGAAAAGCTCCTTCCCGCTATTGTGGGCGGACGTTAAAATTCCCCTTGACCTAAGTGGGCTGAAAGACTTATCCTTAAGCTATGGTCACGCGCTTCGAATCGAAGTGGTCGGACCGCTGAAATTTGATTGGTTTATGATGCGTTAGACGATGGGATGGATAAGGCATGCTTAGGAGGCTTCGGCGTTGAAAAGGTTTGGAAAGCTTGTGCTTGGCGGCATTGAAATGAAGATGGTTGCGTTGATTATGGCAGGAATGCTTCTGGTGGGAGGGGTCTTCCTGGGAGTCATGCTGATGCAGGGCAGGCTGCTGACGCAGTTGACGGAGGAGACAAACGTAAGGCAGCTGTCCAACGTGACGGGCACAACAGCCGAGGTCTTGGATACGGTGATCACGGAGAACATGGATCGAATCACGCAGCTCGAGGCGAAGACGACGGACGAGATGTTTCAGGACCTTGCGATCCGTGTTCAGATGGTGGCAGATTATGCACAAAAGCTGTTAGAGGACCCAGACAATGCACCGCGCATGCCATGGGCAAGGCCAGATGCAAGCAAGGACGGGGAGCTTTTTGTCAAGGTGCTTTTGGCAGATGGCTTGGACGAGTCTGAGATGGAGGACAGGCTGGGGCTGATCGCCAACCTGTCGGACATGATGGTGTCCGTGTGCAATGCCTATGGAGCGGACAATATTTGGTTTACCCTTCCCGAGGGCGCTACCCTGATGGCTGACGTCGTACCCAGTCAGTGGGTCAATGCGGATGGCAGCTATGTTGCCTATGATGCCGTCAATCGCTATTGGTACAAGCAGGCCAAGGAAGAGGGAAAGCTTGTTTTTTCTGACATCGAATTTGACAGACGTACGGGTGAGATGTGCGTTACCTGTGCCGTGCCTGTATATGGCGCGAACGGAACGCTTCTTGGCGTGGCGGGCGCGGATCTTTACCTCACGGAAATGCAGCGCACCGTGGCTGAGTCGGCAAAGGATGGCGGCTACTTGATGATTGTCAATCAGGACGGGCATGTCATTATTTCGCCCGAAGAAATCGATGTCTTTCAGGTGCTAAATTCTGAGAACGCCGTGGACCTTCGTGCGTCAGAGCAGAAGGAGCTGGCATCGCTCGTCAAGGATGCGTTGGTCGGCAAGACGGACATTCGTAAGGTGCAGCTACAGGAAGCAAATTATTACATGATGGGCGTTCCCATGGAAACGGTGGGATGGGCGCTGATCTCCGTATTTAGCGAGGCGGCGGCAGAACAGCCCATTTTACAGCTACAGGAAAGCTTTCAGGAAATCCAAATGGAAGCCGTCACTACCTATCGTGAAAGAAGCGCCCAGAGAAAGGTGTTCACTTGGACCTTGCTCTGCGTGCTGTTTGTCATCATGCTAGTGGGAACAGTCATTGCAGGTAAAAAGATTGTAAAGCCCTTGTATGCCATGACACAGCGCATTGCGGAGCTGAGAGAAGGCCAGCTGGAGTTCAAGATGGACGATGCCTATCGGACGGGGGACGAGGTTGAGGTCGTTGCTGAGGCCGTTGCGGATTTGTCACGCAGGGCCATGGAATATATTGAACAGGTAAAGAGGGTAACGGCCGAGAAGGAAAGAATCGGGACGGAGCTATATGTGGCGCACCAGATTCAGGAAGGAATGCTGCCTGGCACCTTCCCTGCCTTCCCGGACCGAAAGGAATTTGACCTCTATGCCTCCATGGATCCCGCAAAGGAGATCGGCGGCGATTTCTATGATTTCTTCCTGATTGATGATGATCATCTTGCACTCGTGATGGCGGACGTCAGCGGTAAGGGCGTTCCTGCGGCGCTGTTTATGATGGTATCGAAGGTGATCCTGAAGTATACGGCAAAGCTAGGAAAGTCTGCTGGAGAAACCCTGAGCATGACCAACGACACGATCTGCGGCAACAACAAGATGGAAATGTTTGTCACGGTTTGGATGGGAATTCTTGAGATCAGTACGGGAAAAATTGTCGCAGCGAATGCAGGACATGAATATCCTGCCATTTATCGAAATGGCAAGGGCTTTGAGCTGCTGAAGGATAAGCATGGCTTTGTGGTCGGCGGTATGGAAGGGGTTCGGTATAAGGAATATGAAATCATGCTGGAGCCGGGAGACAAACTCTTCCTGTATACGGACGGCGTTCCTGAGGCTTCGAACGTCAATAAGGAATTCTTTGGAACAGAGCGGATGATTGAGGCGATGAATGCCGTGGCGACTGAGAATCCTGAGAAGATATTAAAACATGTCCGAAAGAGCGTGGATGCCTTTGTGGACAAGGCGGAGCAGTTTGACGACCTGACCATGCTGTGCCTGGAATATAAGGGAGTTTAAGGGGCTGGCTTTCAGGTTGCATTAAGAAATGGTTTGTGTTAGAATAGGCACATGTTATTTTATGGACGTGAGGTAAGGATATGAAAAAGTTATTGGATTTGCTTTCTGAGGAGATGGGACAGGCCTTCGAGGCAGCTGGATATGACAAGGCGCTCGGTAAGGTTGGAGTGTCCAATCGCCCTGATCTTTGTGAGTTTCAGTGTAATGGTGCCATGGCAGGCGCAAAGCAGTATCATAAGGCGCCGATTATGATTGCAAATGAGGTTGCGGCAAAGCTCGAGGGCAGCAATGTGTTTGAAGAGGCTGCCGCAGTTGCACCGGGCTTCCTTAATTTGAAGCTGAAGAAGGAGTTCTTGCGTGATCTTCTTGAGATTGTGGCAAAGGAGCCGAAGTTTGGCCTGGAAGCACCTGAAAAGCCGAAGACGATCATAATCGATTATGGCGGAGCCAATGTGGCTAAGCCCTTGCATGTAGGCCATTTGCGTTCTGCAGTCATTGGCGGAAGCGTAAAGCGCATCAATCGCTATGTTGGACATAAAGTGATTGGTGATGCACATCTTGGCGACTGGGGCCTGCAGATGGGCCTTGTTATCATTGGCCTGAAGGAGCGTTATCCTGACTGGGTATATTTTGATGAGAGCTATGAAGGGGAGTATCCTGAGGAGGCACCCTTTACCATCTCGGAGCTGGAGGAGATTTATCCTGCGTCCAGCAAACGTTCCAAGGAAGACGCCGAATATAAGGCAAAGGCCATGGAGGCAACCTACAAGTATCAGCAGGGCGTGCGCGGTTATTGGGCGCTCGGCATGAAGATCCGCGAGGTTTCCATCAAGGATTTACGAAAGAATTATGATGCACTGAACACGGCATTTGAGCTGTGGAACGGCGAGAGCACGATCAAGGACTTGATTCCTGAGATGGTGCAGTATATGAAGGACGGTGGGTATGCCTATATCAGTGACGGCGCGCTCGTTGTTGACGTAAAGGAGGAGACAGATACGAAGGAGATGCCTCCCTGCATGATCCTGAAGTCAGATGGTGCTTCTCTTTATAACACGACAGATCTCGCAACGATTCTGGATCGCGTGCGTAATTTCAATCCCGATCAGATTATTTACCTGACGGATAAGCGTCAGGATCTATACTTCCAGCAGGTATTCCGCTGCGCGAGAAAGACCAAGCTGGTAAAGCCTGAGGTAGACCTGAAGTGGATCGGCTTTGGCACGGTGAACGGCGCGGACGGCAAGCCCTTCAAGACTCGTGACGGCGGTGTCATGCGCCTTGAGCAGCTCATCAAGGACACGCAGGACGAGATGTTCCGCAAGATCCGCGAGGGCAGGGAAATGTCTGAGGAGGAAGCAAAGAAGACAGCTGATCAGGTGGCTCTGGCTGCATTGATGTACGGAGATCTGTCCAATCAGGCTGCCAAGGATTATATCTTTGACTTGGAGAAGTTTACCTCCTTTGAGGGAGATACTGGCCCATATATTCTGTATACCATCGTACGTATTAAGTCCATTCTCGCAAAGTATGCGGAGCAGGGCGGTGACGCCCAAGCTGCAAAGCTGAATGTCGTACAGAGCGATGCGGAGAAGGCGCTGGTGATGCAGCTGCTGCAGTTTAACGCCATGATGGAGGGCGCTGCGACGGAGCTGGCACCTCACAGGGTTTGCGCGTTTGTATACGAACTAGCAAACGATTTCAACCACTTCTACCATGAGACCAAGATCATTACGGAGGAAGACGAGACTAAGAAGGCCGGCTGGATCGCGCTCCTTTCCCTGACCAAGAACGTCATGCTGGATTGCATTTCCGTACTAGGGTTCGAGGCACCGGAAAAGATGTAACAAAATCAATTTATGGAAAGACTCGGGGCTAGGTTTGGATAGTCTTTCTACTAACCATTTGACCTAGAAAGACTATCCAAACCTTCCCCTCGAGTTGATCGAATGTTTTACTAATTGATTTTGTTCACATTTTTGGCTGCTGTATAGTAATGGTTTGGCGAGTGGGCATGGATGAATGCGAAGGAGAAACCTTATGATATTACCGTTATGGTTCAAAATATTATTTAGTGTATTCTTGTTCTTCTTGGGTGCGAGTGTGTATTCCTTCTTGAACGTGGTGATTTTCCGTGTGCCGCGGGGCGAGGAGTTCGTGAAGACGAGGTCGCACTGTCCGGGATGTGGGAAGCTGCTTTCTCCCATGGAACTAGTGCCGGTTGTGAGCTATGTCTGCCTTGGAGGAAAATGTAAGAACTGCGGTTCTAAGATTGGTTGCCGCGACGTCTTGATCGAGGTGTTTGGCGGCTTAAGTGCCATCGCTACCTTTTGGATCTTCTTTCGGGAATCTGCGGGAAGCCTTGCAGAGGTGGCACTGGGAGAGTTCTACGGAAGATTTTTGGCGGGCCTGACGGCATTTGCACTGATTGGTGCGCTGACGGTCATCACCTTTATTCAGATTGACATGGGCGTGGTAAAGCGCGGGACGGTGATCGCTCTTGGCGTTGTTGCACTGATTGCTTTCTTTACCCTGCCTGAGATCCCCATTATGGATCGCGTGATCGGGGCAGCTTGTCTTAGCATGTTTGTGGCGATCCTTTCGCTCGTATGTAAAAAGGCGGTTCCGCTGGGACTTGCTTGGACGACGATCCTGGTAGGCTTTGTGCTGGGCTGGGGCAAGATGCTGGTTGCAGCACTTCCCGTAGCGGTTGCCATGGCGATTTTACAATGGCTCATCCTTGTGATTCTTGGAAAGAAGCCTTTGAGTAAGAGCTATAAGCCTGCATTTGCGATTGGCGTTGGACTTGTCGCAGCGATTCTGGCAGGCGGTGACATTGTGAAGCTATTGGGACTCTCGTAACAAATAAAGTGAATTCTATCAAACGGTCTGGTGTATGCCTGGCCGTTTTGTTGAATGTACGATAAGGCTGATAAACGAGTAGGGACGGTTTCCCTGCTTGATGGAGGGAATGCCTATGTGGACAATCATCATTAGCGCCTTTTTAGTTGCATTTGCGTTGTGCGTCATCTATCTGACGATTGCCGTGTCACGGTTTGGCATGTTCCAAAAGCTGTCGCGCGGCAAGGGGTTTGTAAAATATGCGATCTCTTTCCTGATCATAGCTTTGGTCAGCGTTGGTTTGACAGCCGTCACCTCCGTGGTAAATGCAGTTATTATCGGCCTGCACTTTGCCTTTTTCTTTTTGCTGTTTGGAATCGTGATGAAAATCGCAGAGAAGAGAGCAAAGAAAGCAAGTCGCACGTATTGGCAGGGATGGCTGGCAATTACCGTGACGATCCTTTACTTGATCATCGGGGCATTTCAGTGCCATCACGTATGGCAAAAGGACTATTCCCTCCAGACGCAAAAGAATGTCGGGCAAATTCATTTCGCACTGATCGCTGACGCGCATCTCGGGACAACCTTTGACGGAAATGGATTCCGGGAGCATTTGCAGAAGATCCAAAAGCAGAATCCGGAGTTCCTTTTGATCGCGGGAGATTTCGTGGATGACTCGACAAAAAGGAAGGACTTTGAAATCGCCTGTGAGGCGCTGGCGGAAATGAACCTGAAATATGGCGTTTGGTACGCCTTTGGAAATCATGATGCTGGGTATTACGGCAGCAGGGATTTTAACGCCAATGATATTCGGGATATCATGGGAAGGAACGGCATCCATGTGATGGAGGATGCGTATGAACTATTAGATGATCGGTTTTATATTGTGGGACGTGTCGACGGGCATCAAGCGGGGCGGAAAAATATCCATGCATTACTCTCTGATTTGGATCAGGAGAAATATATCATTGTCATTAATCATGAGCCCAATGACTATGACGAAGAAGGGAAGTCAGCGGCGGACTTGGTGGTTTCAGGTCATACCCATGGCGGGCAGATGTTCCCGTGGACGGCTCTTAGCAAGATCGTGAAGGCGGATGATTTTGTCTATGGTCATGAGCGGAGGGGTGAGACAGATTTTGTTGTTACCTCCGGTATTTCTGATTGGGAAATCTTGTTTAAGACAGGAACGAAGTCGGAATATGTAATGATTACGGTTGAGGGAAAGTAAGGAGAAATTAATGGGCGAAATGGAAATAATTTTCGCCATAAGAGTGAAGAATAGAAAAAGCGCAAGTTGAGATTCGTCAGCTTGCGTTTTTTATGTTGACGAAATACATGAAATGAAATATCATAAAGATGTCAGTAATGACCATTTCTTATTTGGCGGTTCAGCCGATTTTCCATTGTTTATAAGTTTGCATGAGAACAGGCATGTTTGTTTTGTGTGTTTCTATTTTTGTTGCTTTGTTTTCGATGCATTTTTATCAACGCTAAATTGGGCTAAACGCGTTAAAACTATAGTAAAGTGGAGGAAGGCATATGGAAAAACAGAAAAACAAAATCGGTAGCATCTACGATAATACGGTTGAGGATTATCTGATGCTGCCACAAGGGATGAGGGTGGAACTGATTGATGGGAAGTTTTATGACATGGTAACACCGAATCTTGTTCATAGCTATATCGCAACAAATCTTATTGCGGAATTACAAAAATTTATTAAGCAAAATCATTGTTCGTGTATGCTGTTTGCTGCACCAGCAGGTGTACAGTTAGACGAGGATGATATGACGATGGTACAACCAGACATTTTTATAACTAACAAGCAGGGAAAAATACAAGAGGAAAGGTTTTATGGCGCGCCAGACTTCGTAGTTGAGATCGTGTCTCATAATAGTTGGTATGTCGATGTACTTAAGAAAAAAGAAAAGTATGAAAGGGCGGGTGTGAAAGAATATTGGATTGTTTTTCCAGAAGAACAAAAAGTGACTGTTTGCCTTTTGGAAGGTGAGAAAAGACAAGCGGACTATACCTTTCATGATAAGGTGCCCGTTGGAATTTGGAATGGCAAATGTAAGATTGATTTAAGTGAGATTAATATAAAAGATCGTTTTAGGATTGGTGAAAAGACGATCGAGGATTATATCGCTCTCCCAGAGGATGTAATGGCGGAATTGATTGACGGAGAGTTTTATGACATGGCGCATCCTATCACGATGCATAGCCGAATGGTGGGATTGCTTGCTATGAAACTTCAAAGCTTTATTAATCAAAATCATTTATGTTGCATTCCATTTTTTGCTCGGGCTACTGTACAGTTGGACAAAAATGATAAGATGGTCGTACAACCTAGTATTTTTATTGTTTGCGACATAAATCAAGTACGTACAGAAAGAATCTATGGGGCACCTGATTTTGTGGTCGAGATAGTGTCATCTGGGAATTGGTATGTTGATGTGATTATAAAAAAGGCGAAGTATGATCAGGCTGGAGTAAAAGAGTACTGGATGATATTTCCGGATGAACAGAAAGCGACAGTTTGCTGGTTTGAGGGCGAGAAAAAGCAGGTAGACTACACATTTCAGGATAAAATACCTGTGGGAATATGGGATGGCAAATGCGAGATTGATTTTGCGGAAATCTATGAAAGTATTTAACATGTGTAAAGTTAAACAGAATAAAAGGAGGCGTGGAATGAGCAAAATCGTTGTACAGGATACAGAAATTAATGTGGTAAGAATAAACGAAGAAGATTTTATTTGCCTTACGGATATGATCAAAGCTAAGGATGGAGATTTCTTCATCACAGATTGGCTAAGAAATAGAAATACCCTTGAATATATTGGCATCTGGGAAAAGGTATATAATCCGAGTTTTAATTATGGCGAATTCGCCACAATTAGAAACCAGTCAGGTCTTAATAGCTTTAAGATAAGCGTTAAAGAGTTCGTGGCTAAAACGAATGCCATAAGTATTCAGGCTAAATCTGGAAGATACGGTGGAACATATGCGCATAAAGATATTGCATTTGAGTTCGCGATGTGGATTAGTCCAGAATTCAAAATATATATTGTTAAAGAGTTTCAGAGATTGAAAACTGAGGAACAAAAGCTCCTTGGTTGGTCTGCAAAAAGGGAGCTAACAAAAATAAATTATCGCATACATACCGATGCAATAAAGAACAACCTTATTCCAGCTGAGGTAACTCCGGAACAAAAATCATATATTTATGCTGATGAGGCAGACATGCTTAATGTGGCGTTATTTGGCATGACTGCAAAACAGTGGAGAATGCAGAATCCTGATAAAAAGGGAAACATCCGAGATTATGCTACAATCAATCAGCTTATTTGCTTGTCCAATATGGAAAATCTTAATTCAGTATTCATCAGTGACGATATGCCACAGAAAGAAAGACTTGAAAAACTTAACAAGATTGCAATCCAGCAAATGGAAATACTGGAGGATATCGAGGAAAAAATACCATTCATAGAAGCAAACGATTGAGCTGTATACAAGGGGCTTGCGGCGGCAAGTCCCCTGTTTTGTTATTATCTGACAATTTTATGCTTGAAATTGAAGCAAGATCCAAGCTAGCGTTGCTAAGTTCATGAAAATGTGATAAGATGGAAATTGAATTCAGACGAGGGAGGTGATTTCGTGGCAAGAGAGATAGCAATCGGTATCCAAAATTTTAGTAACCTGATAGAAAACGGATATTTTTATGTTGACAAGACGTCATTCATCCGTGAATGGTGGAATTCTGGAGATGCTGCGACCCTGATCACACGCCCTCGAAGATTCGGCAAGACGCTTAACATGAGTATGCTTGAACACTTTTTCTCTAATAGATTCGCAGACAGATCTGATTTGTTTAAAGGACTTGATGTTTGGAAAGATGAGAAAATGCGTAAATTGCAAGGAACCTATCCAGTCATCTCACTTTCCTTTGCTGGGGTAAAAGGAACGAACTATTTGGATGCCCTCATGGGTATCAAGAAGCAGATTGTGAAAGTTTTTTCTGGATTTGGAGAGATCATGACATATGAAGGGTTTGACAGAAATGAACAAGCTGCCCTTTCTAAGATCTCTGAAGAAATGAATGACGTGGATGCAGCTTATTCCATCAACCTTCTTTCAACTTTACTTGAAAAGTACTATAACAAGAAAGTAATCATTTTATTGGATGAGTACGACACGCCTTTGCAGGAAGCGTTTGTACACGGATATTGGGATGAGCTTGTGGCTTTTACCAGAACCATGTTTAACAATAGCTTTAAGACCAATCCGTCCATGGAACGCGCCATCATGACGGGCATTACGAGGGTAAGCAAGGAATCCATTTTCTCTGACCTTAATAATTTGATGGTTGTGACTACGACTTCAGAAAAATATGCAACGGCCTTTGGCTTTACGGAGCAAGAGGTTTTTGCTGCAATGGACGAGCAGGGGATTTCGGAATCGGAAAAAGAAAAGGTGAAATTTTGGTATGACGGATTTAGATTTGGAACAGTGGATGACATCTATAATCCGTGGTCCGTGACGCTTTACCTTGATGAAAACAAGTTTGATACTTATTGGGCAAACACTAGCGGGAACAGCTTAATCAGTAAGCTCATTCAGGAAGGCGACAAGGGAATTAAAATCGAATTTGAAAAGCTGCTGAATGGTGAACGGATTGAAGCGATGATTGACGAACAGATTATCTTTAATCAGTTATCGCAAAACAAAGATGCCATTTGGAGTCTGCTTTTGGCATCAGGTTATCTTAAGGTCGTGAATGCCGTCTTTAGTGGCAATGCAAAACCGTCTTATCAGTTGGCGCTAACCAATTATGAGGTTAAATGCATGTTTGAAACCATGGTGAAAGGTTGGTTTGCCAAGACGGGAGACTTCGGAGAATTTGTTACCGCGATGCTTCGTGGTGATGAGGACGCTATGAACGATTACATGAATGAAGTCGCCTTGAATACGTTTAGTTATTTTGATGCGGGAGATGACGGAACTGGGAGACGACACCCGGAAAGATTCTATCATGGATTCGTATTGGGCCTCATGGTGGATAAGGCGGACAGCTATCTCACAAAGTCTAACAGGGAAAGCGGTTATGGTCGGTATGATGTAGTTATGGAGCCGAAAAACAAAGGAGACATTGCCGTAATCATCGAATTCAAGGTTTTTAATAAGCGAGCTGGCGAAAAAACTTTGGATGATACCGCCCAAAATGCTCTGTCGCAGATTGAGGATAAGAATTACGCTGCTGACCTTTTACAAAAGGGAATCCCTGAGGAGAAGATACTAAAATATGGGTTTGCTTTTGAAGGCAAAACATGCCTAATAAGAAAGAAAAATGAAAATTCGGGGGCGGTCTGATTTCGGTCAGATCGCCTTATTTTGGTATTATCTGACAATTTTATGCTTGGAATTGATGCAAGATTTAGCGAAAAGCTTGAAAATAGATCGAAATTGTGTTAAAATGTCGGTAAATATGGGAGAGTATACTCAGGGGGGATTATTGCCGATATAATTACATAAGGATTAAATTGAAAAGGAAAGGAGGAAGATGGCTTTGGCAGACACTACAGAACAAGGCGCAAGGGCGCAAAAAACCAAGAAGCCCAAAGTGTCAAAGAATCGCCTGCGGTTTCGCTTGATGATTGCGGCCATCATTTTGTTGATTTCCTTCTCCTCCATGGTGGCAGTGACGTTCGCCTGGTATGTTTATCAGACGGGAGCAAGAACCTCTGACATCCGTATGGCTGTCGGGACGGGAAGCTCTCTTCAGATCAGCAATAAATATGACGGAGAATACGGAAGCTCGACCGTGATGGATGAGTTTCATGGATTATTAAATCCAGTTTCTACAGACAGAATTCTCGGAGGATTCCAAAAGGCAACGGGCTTCACTGGAGGAACGGCTGGACAGCCCAACCTCGTTGCAAATTTGTTTGGAGCCAGCGATACTACGGATTACTATAGGACTACGCTATATATCCGCGTGGCAGGAGATAAGCAAAACATCTATCTTTACAATATTGGCTATGAGGATGATGACTTAGAGAATCCTATCTCCACGGCGATTCGTATTGGCTTTGTGGTACATAAGGCAGGAAAGGATCAGGCACCAGAAAAGGAATATATCTTTGCCATCAGTCAGAAGAAGAACCCGAAGGCAGAGTACAACACGAGTACGGGACAGGAAGGCTATGTTCTAGATTCCACGAAAACGGACGGAACGACGATTCCCATGACGAACCTGTACACCTCGGATAACTTCTGTGATTACAATAACGAGACTGGTGTGACAACACTTAAGGAAAAGTCCCTTGCCATGTTTCAGGTACAGGGAGCCGAGGATGGAAGCTATGGCACTCCCGTTCAGGTCGATGTTTATGTATGGCTGGAGGGCTGTGACGAAGACTGTAATAATAACATTTGTGGGAAAATGCTGAAGAAGATTGCTCTTTCCTTTGCGGGAAAGGTACCTGAAGAGTAGACGGAGGTGACGAAATGAAGAAAAAATCATTCGCCATATGGATTGCCGTCATTTGGGTGGTCTTATCCCTGCTGGCGGTGGGGGGCGTGACCTATGCATGGTTTACATTTCGGCCAGACACGAATGTAGAACCTATGAGCAGTACCATTAGTGATGGTGAAGTGGCACTTTTGATATCGCCAAGTTTGGATACGGATTTCCTTACGAGTTGCGCATTGCCCAATTACAGTAGCGGTAGTTTGGAGCCCGTGTCAACGGCAAATCTGGAGTCCTTTTATTCAGCAAATCTCCAGACTAGGCAGGGTATCTCCGTTGGATTTCGTGAGTGTCAGGAAGAAGACTTAAACACCTATGCCATTCGTGGAAGGGTCTACTTAAAAAGCTTGAAGGATGGTTGTCAGGTGTATTTTAACAGAGCAGGCATGGGCTTTGGAGATGATCCGCAGATGCTAGCGGCGCTTCGCCTTGGATTGAAGATTACTTCCTCCGAGGGTGAGCAAACCTTTATCTTTCATTTGAATGACATGGGAGATGTTTCTTCTGCGGTTTCCATGCAGACTACGGCACAGGAGCATGTCGTTGTCGGATCTCTTGCAGAGAATGGAAATCCTAATTATGTCAATGATCCAGCGATAGGTCTGTCGGATTACTTTGCAGTGGTTGGGGCGCAGAGACTTCCGCAGGCAGGTCGGGCATCCCTTTGCATCATCGATGCCAATGAGATCGTTTCCGTGGAGTATTGGCTGTATTTGGAAGGCTGTGATGAGCAGTGTATCAATGCAGTACAAGAGAAGGAAGCGTTTATACAGCTGTCATTTGCAGGTGTGACAAAATAAGAGAAGTAAGAGAATATCGAGGAAAGGAGGAGAAGCCATGGCAGAGCAGACAAACAAAGAAGCGCAGGCGAACAGCGATATCGAAAAGCTGAACGAGACGATTGCGGAGCTGGAAGAAACGGTCAAGAAGCTTGCAGAAGCAGAAAAGGCTGCAGCGTCGGAGCAAGGTATCACGGATAAAAAGGATACTGATGAAGAGAACGATGATCGCAAGGCAGGCGGATTTGGACGACTTCTGAAAATAGCATATTGGGCGCTGACGACGGTTGCGTTGTTTTCCCTGTTTGTTGCAGCGACGTTTGCATGGTTCTCTTCCAACAGTATCGTTAATACGGATAAGGTTACAGGAAATACGTCGACAGATGCCGTGGAGTTATTAATCAGTTCCACAGGTTCAGGCAATTTCCAGCCGGGCAAGGAGGCAAACCTAGTACAGGTTAATGCAACAAGCTCGGAGCTGCTGATGCCAGTTTCAACTTCCGACTTGATTACATTCGTGACGAGCCCTGGCATGGTAGACGGAAAGGCAACCTATTTCGAAAGAATCCAAGGTGAGAAGAATTATTATCACGGTCGGATTTATCTTCAGGCGGCGGCGCAGGGCCATGCGGAAAATGCGAAGCTGGCGTTATATTTGGACGGATCTGAAGCTGCTGGCGGAAATCTTGTCACGGCGACTAAGGGTTATATCGCGAGGGCAGCAAGACTGGGACTTACCTTTGACGGCTCAAACGCGAGGATCATGAGACTGAGTGAGGAGAGCAATCCTTCCAACGAGCAGGCGATGAATGCCGTAGTTGGAGGAGTTGCAGTGCAGGCGGGGCAGGTGATCAACGGCTCAGCGGATCCCATGCAGATCGTGGCCGACCCTTCCGTGCCGATCGCACAGCATATGGTTGGCGAGGATGGCCTGACGGGAAGCACGACAATTTTTCCGCTTCTTATGATGGACTTGAATCGAATCTATGCAGTTGACGTATATTTTTATTTGGAGGGCTGCGATCCTGACTGTTCGGAAGTAGCGAGACTGGATTCTTTGAATCTGCATTTGGCCTTCTATGGCGTTCTTATGGAGGAGGCGAATTGATGAAAGAAAAGAATCAGAAAGTGAAAAAAGAAAAAAGCCCAGAGGCAAAACGATTGTATTTATCCATCTTGCTTGGCTTGATCGCCATGGTGAGCATCGTAGCCGCCTCCGTAGCGTGGTTTTCCATAGCAGATTTCACAAAGGTTTACAGCATGGGCATGGACGTGACAACGGGAACGAACCTAAGGTTTGACCTCGATCCCCATGATAATTATGAGGACTATGTAAAAACCTTGAATTTCCAGCAGATTGCCGATAGGTTGAAACGAGACCGTGGATTTGACATGAGAACGGTTCCACTCGAACCAGTGACAACGACAAATTATAAGACCTTCTCGTTGGAGGATGGCACAATTGTTCAAGTCAACAGCGGTTCTTACCTAGAGTTTACGCTTCACTTTATGGCAACGGATGACATGCTGATTCATTTGACTAGTGCAAATAGCGATGGGCAACAGGATGGAACGGGGGTTCATTCCTCTAACAAAAATCTTCCGGCGGCCATGCGAATCAGCTTTACCGTTGACGAACACACCTATGTCTATGATCCAGGGATGAAGGATGAATCAAAGACGAATGGCAACGTAACGATCTTTGGATTGAATGATGAAGAACACATGGTTCTAAATGATAACAATCAGATGTTTTGGTTAAAGAAGTATGAAAATAAGCCCGTAACGCTTCGCGTTTGGATAGAGGGAACGGATCCGGAGTGTACGGATCAGCTTCGAAAAGCAGATTATAGCATCAGCCTTCGGTTTGTGGGAACGGACGGCGAGCATAAGATACTAGATGGTTCCAGATAAAGCATGAGAGGGAGAGGCAAACATGAAAACAGTAAAAAAGGCAGCAGAAATTTTAATCAGCGTACTTCTTTGGGCAATCATTTTGATCATGGCGTTGTTCACGTTTACGACGTTGGCAACGAAGGACAATAAGAGCGTGTCACGAATCGCAGGATTCACGCCCTTGACCGTACAATCGCAATCCATGTCCCCGACCTTTAACGAGGGCGATCTGATTGTCATTAAAGCGTGCAACACGGCGAAGTTGGCGGTTGGAGACATCATTACGTTCCATACCATCATCAATAACGAATATGCGCTGAATACCCACCGAATTGAAAACATTTCGGAAAACAATGGCATTCGCAGCTATACTACTAAGGGTGATAACAACGCCATCGCCGATACACATATCATCTCTGACGGTGACATTGTTGGTAAGTACATGTTCCGACTTCCTCTCGTTGGCAAGCTGATGAACTTCCTGTCCAGCAGTACTGGATTCCTTCTCGTGATCGTGCTTCCCATGCTTCTGTTCTTTGTATATCAGGTATATCACCTGATCATGGTTAGCATTAACCTGAAGAAAGCCATCGCTGCAGAAGAGGCAACGGAGGCTTCCCAGAAGGAGAGCGAAGCGGCTGCGAAGCTTGCAGAAGCAGAGGCAGCTCTTGCAGAAGCAAAGCGTCTGAAGGAAGAGGCAGAAGCAAAGCTTGCACAGGCTGGCGGTGCGCCTGCACAGAGTGAGACTGATACCAAGGAATAAAAGATCATGTGTATTTAGTAGGCGGAGTGGCCTAACAATTTTGGACGGAATCTGACAGAAGAATGCGAGGACTAGCGTATGAGTGAATTCCTGAAACTGGCATATGAACTGATCGCAAAAATTATTTATAACATTGTACAATGCTTTGTGGCACTGTTTCATTTGTTGTTCACGGGTTGGGTGGAATATGGAGTGATCTTTGGAACCTATTTCTGGAACCTGTCTCCCGTGGCAAAAATTCTGGCGATTATTTTGGCGCTCATTTTGATCGCCATTCCGTGCCTCATTGTCGTGTTGCTTGTAAGGCACTTTATCCTGAACATACGACTCAGAGCAGATCATGAAGACAATTCAACGCTGTACCGCGAGATCGGAAGACTGAATAAGCAGGTGCTTGAACTGATCGACGAGAAGAACAAGCTCCTTGCCCTTAAGGTAAATGCCATGGGCGGCACGGAACGAATTCCGTACATGGGCGCATCTGCGCTGACTGAGGATCGGATCAACCTGCCAACCGTTGGCAACGTCACGGGTGGTGCGCCTGTGGAATATGGTCCGAACGGTGAAGTGATCCCGGGTAATGCAGACATCAACATCGAAAACGTGGGCGAGGGCAAGCATCTTGGCACCGTGACCGTGGAGAAGGACGATTCCATGGATGCAACCCAGATCAAGGCCGTTCGTTTCCCGAAGCTCACTTTGGTGGATCAAAAGTACGTCGATTACGTCAAGCCTAATTATGACAACAGCATAACGCTGCAGCAGTTTACCGAGGGCTATCGGCTTTTCGCCGCAAGTCAGATGAAGCTGTATTATACGCCTGAAATCGTAAGACGTTTTGTAGCCGGCATGGCAGCAAGTAAGCTCCTGATTCTGGAAGGTATTTCCGGTACCGGTAAAACGAGTCTGCCTTACTCCTTCAGCCGTTACATGCTGAATCCTGCCACCATCGTTTCCGTACAGCCCTCCTACAGAGACAGAACGGAGCTCCTTGGTTACTTTAATGAATTCTCGAAGCGCTTTAATGAGACGGAGTTTCTTCGTGCCCTGTATGAGGCGACCTATCGCGAGGATCCGAGCCTGATCGTTCTCGATGAGATGAACCTGGCGCGTATCGAGTATTACTTCGCGGAGATGCTGTCCATTCTCGAAATGCCCAGCCATGATGAATGGGTGATCGACCTGGTTCCCACCGGCTGGCCGAAGGATCCCGCGCATATAGTTGACGGTAAGATTATGGTATCCGAGAGCATCTGGTTCGTTGGAACCGCGAACAATGATGATTCGACCTTTACCATCACCGATAAGGTTTATGACCGTGCCATTCCCATTGAACTTAACGAGAGAGCGAATGCATTTGAGTGTGATCCTTATCCTGCCTGTCCCATTTCCAGTGAGCATCTGCAGGCAATGTTTATGCAGGCGAAGCAGGATTATCCGATCAGCGATGCAACCATAGAGAAGATGAATCGTCTGGATCTGTACTTACAGACTCGTTTCAAGCTTGCGTTTGGTAACCGTATTATCAAGCAGATGTATGATTTCATTCCCGTGTACGTAGCCTGCGGCGGATCCGAGATCGACGGACTCGATTACATCATTGCACGTAAGGTATTGAAGAAGTTCGAGAGCTTGAATGTATCCTTCGTTAGAGACGAAATTAAGGAGCTGATCGAGTACATCGACAAGACCTTCGGAAAGACCAAGATGGAAGACAGTAGGGCATACTTGACGAGGATTCAAAACTTCTATTAAGGACGATACTCGGGGCTTGGGCCTGACTAGTCTCTCTCAGGCAAGCCCCTCGAGGTACTTGATGGTTGAGATTTTGAATGATCCTCGTCAAGTATCTGAGAGAAGTGGAATAGAGAATTAAAGAGATAGTGGTGGACGGAATAAAATACAGGCTTGGGGGTAGTTTGGAATGGCGGATTATACGATTAATGATCTGTATCTAAAGTATGTAAATAAGATTGGCAGTACG
>SVFO01000034.1:0-25670 GCA_015056795.1 Lachnospiraceae bacterium | reverse complement strand
CTTGGGGGTAGTTTGGAATGGCGGATTATACGATTAATGATCTGTATCTAAAGTATGTAAATAAGATTGGCAGTACGTTGGAGCGGGATCGGTATTTCCAGTATTTGTTTGAGATGATTCAGGCGGGGTCGAATGTCCTACAGCAGAATCATCAGATCATGCATAAGGTGGTCGATGAGGCTTGGCTGACGGCCATCGAGGACGTGCTGGATGACATTAACATCATTATTGAGAAGCCGAGGCGTTACATTACGACGAAGGAAGAGGTGGTTCCCGTAGCGCTGGCGAAAAAGATCACGGCCGACAGCGTGCGCCATCTCAGCATGAACACGCAGTATATCGCGAGCAGTGAAAACGGCGAGATCCAGCCGACGCACATTTTGAACGTCAGCGTGGACGAAACGTACGACCTGTATGAGAATCGCTTCATTTATCATCTGATCCAGAGGCTTGTGACCTTCATCGATAAGCGTACGGACTTGATCTTCTGGTCGACGGGCGATGAGACGCAGGATACCCTGAAATATGAGACCAAGATCGATGACGCCTATGAGGAGATCAATTATAAGATCGAAATGACGATCAAGAACCGCCAGAGCTTTGTGGAAAATGACTCTGACAACATGAATCTCTTCATGCGTATTGACCGCGTAAGGCGTCTTGTCATGGCACTGAAGAATTCCTCCTTCTGCGATCTGATGGCAGGGTGTGCGAAGGTCAGAAGCCCCATACAGCGGACCAACCTGATCATGAAGGATCCGCATTACAGGGCATGCTATTCCCTTTGGCAGTTCCTGGAGAATTATGATGACATAGGATATTCCATCGAGGTACGAAATTCCTCGCTCGAATTCGATGAGGAATATCTGTTCCAGATGTATACCAACCTGATCACGAACTATGCAGTATTTAAGAGCCTTTTGGAGTCCGACAAACGTGACCTCGAGGAGGTTCTTGCCGAGAAGCGTCGTAAGATTAAGCCAAAGTTCATCAAGAAGATTCAGGAAGAAATTGTTACCGATTACGATATTGAGGATGTCGAGATCCGTAAGGTCATCATCGAGGAAGTGACGCAGGCACAGCTCGATGCCGAGGCTGCCCTTGAGGTTGAGAAGGAAGAGCGCGCAAAGGCGGAGAAGGCATTAGAGGACATGGACGCGCAGATGATTGAGCTTCAGCAGCAGGTGACGGAGCTTATGATGCAAAAGCAGGCTGCGGAGGTTCGTGCCACGGAGGAAGAGCAGGCGAAGGAAGCGGCACTGCAGCAGGCAAGCGAGTTAGAGGCAGCGAAGGCTGCCGCAGAGGAGGCCAAGGCAGCAGCTGAGGCTGAAATCGAGACGACGAAGCAAGCCGCCGAGGCAGAGCTGGCAGAGACGAAGCAGAAGGCCGAGGCTGAATTAGCGGAAGCTAAGAAGAATGCAGACGAAGAGATTCAGAAGCTAAATGAGCAGATCGCGGAGGAGAAGAAGCAGGCTGAGGAAGCAAAGCAGAAGGCAGATGATGAGCTTGCAGCCGTGAATGAGAAGCTGGAAGAGACTACAAAGCGCGCAGAGGAGCTCCTTGCAGAGGGCAACAGCCTGAAGCAGGAAAAGAGTACCTTGCAGCAGGAGAAGGCTTTCCTGATTGAACAGTCGAAGTTCATGGAGGATGACCTGAATAAGAAGCTTGCAGCAAAGAGCGAAGAGCTTGAAAAGACGCAGAAGGAAGCTGCAGAGACCCTTGAAAAGACGCAGAAGGATGCGGCGGAAGAACTTGAAAAGACCAAGGCTGAGGCGGCAGAGACGCTGGCACAGACCAAGCGTGAGGCCGTGCAGCTGATGGCAAAGACGAAGCAGGAGGCAGACACCAAGATCGCGGCTGCCGAGGCAACGGCGAAGGCACAGATAGAGGAGACAAAGGCGGCTGCGGATGCAAGAGTTGCAGAAGCAGAGAGAACTTCGAAGAATCTGATCGCAGAGGCCGAAAGAAAGGCCGAGGCACAGATCAAGGAGACCGAGGAGAAGGCAAACGCGAAGGTAGCAGAGGTCGAGGAGACTTCGAAGAAGCAGATTGCGGAGGCAGAAGAAAACGCAAAGAAGCAGATCGCGGAGATCGAAGAGAATTCGAAGGCGAAGGTAGACGAAGCCGAGAAGAAGCTCGCCGAGACCGAAGAGAACGCAAAGAAGCAGGTAGAAGAAGCGGAAGAGGCTGCAAAGAAGCAGATTGCGGAGATCGAGGAGACCTCGAAGGCGAAGGTAGACGAGGCCGAGAAGAAGCTTGCCGAGACCGAGGAGAACGCAAAGAAGCAGGTAGAAGAAGCAGAAGAGAACGCGAAGAAGCAGATCGCGGAGATCGAGGAGACTTCAAAGGCAAAGGTAGACGAGGCCGAGAAGAAGCTTGCCGAGACCGAGGAGACCGCGAAGAAACAGATTGCAGAAACCGAGGAGAACGCAAAGAAACAGATTGCGGAGACCGAGGAAAAGGCGAATGCGAAGGTAGCGGAGATCGAGGAAAACTCCAAGAACAAGATCGCCGAGATCGAGGCGAAGGCTGCAGCGCAGATTGCGGAAGCAGAGGATATTGCGAAGGATCAGATCACCGAGGCAAGAGTCAATGCAAAGGTACAGATCTCCGAGGTTCAGGACGAGGCAAAAAAGAATCTCGAGGCATTCAAGAAGGAAGCCGAAGCAAACCTGATCAAGCATTTGAAGGATTCCGAGGATCAGCTGGCGAAGGTTCGAAAGGCGGCCCAGGAGCAGATCGCCCTGTCGGAGAAGAGGGGCGAGGACAAGGTGCTTCTGATCCGTCAGGAGGCAGATACCAAGATCTCGCAGATGCAGGCAGAGCTGGATCGGCACAATGCCTTTATGGAGCAGGAGGTCAGCGAAAAGGTCAGCGAGCGTATTCAGGAGATCGAAGAGCAGTATGCGGAGAAGGAGAGAAAGAACAAGGATCTCCTGATCAAGTCTCAGCAGAAGGTCGACGATCTGCGTCAGCAGCTGGACGATGCATCTACTTCCTGGAAGGAAGCAGAAAAGCGTCTCTCCGCAGTCGAAGAAGAGAGAGAGAAGGCACTGGAGCAGGCAAGAATTGCCCAGGAAAAGGCAGATGCGACAACCCTTACCCAGTTTCTCTTCTCATCGCGCAAAGCAAAGAAATTCAAAAATGATCATGACAGAAATGAGGACAATAAGTAAGTACCATGCGGAAATGCATCAAAAATTTATTGCTTAAGCTGATGAATGTGATTTCCGTTCTTATTATCCTAGCTTCCATCGCGGCTTTGTTGACAGTTGTACTTGCAAAGCCTGGGGAGGCACCGAACTTCTTTGGTTACTCCCTGTTTCGAGTCATGACGGGAAGCATGGAGCCGACCATACACACGAACTCATTAATTGTAGTTCAAAGAACGGACCCACAGCAATTAGTTGAAGGCGATATCATCACCTTTTATTCCAGGGATCCTGCCTTAATGGGGGAGCCCAACACGCACCGCATCGTTCGCTTTGAGCAGGATGGGGATCAGCGCCTCATCCATACCAAGGGAGATGCAAACAACATTGATGACCGTTACCCGGTGCATGAGGAGGATGTCATCGGAAAGGTCGTATATTCCTCGTTAAAGCTTGGAAACTTTGTACGATTGATTTCAAATCCCGTGATCTTTATTCCGCTGATCATTATTCCGTTGGCGATCATGCTACTTAAAAGCCTTTATGATGGCATCATTGCAGCGAAGAACCTGGCAAAGGAAGAAGAGGAAGCGGCCGTCAGAGAGGCACTGGCTGAGCTTAGGGAAAAGAGAAAGGCGGCTAGCGCAGAGCAATCAGCTGATACTGAATCTGAGACAGAGCAGGTGAAAACTGAGGCGAATCAAGAGGATGAACCTGAGAAGATTACCCGTGAAGAAATGACCAATTTGGTTAATGGAACGGCAATATCAGCAATTGACACAAAAATCAAAACAAATAGCTATAAGGAAGTTGCCACGATGAGCACGGGGGAAAGAATCGTGACAGCAAATGACCAAAGGCAATGGAAAGAACGGTACGGAGTACGGCAAAGAAGCCAGAAACGGAAGCAGTTGCGCGGAGGTAAATGGAACAGATAATCGTTGGGGACGCATGTAGACAGACAGCCAGATGAAAAGGAGAAGGTAAATGGCAGCATTAAAGATTAAGACCGGTACGAAGCTACGAATGGCATACGATGCTGAACTTGGTAAGGAACCAAATTTCAACATGGTATGTACCTTTAATAAATCGCTCAACGAATCAGCATTCCTCATTTCCATTCCTGTCGTGAATGGAAAACCACTGGAGGTTGATGAGACCCAGAAGCTCTTGATTCAGTATGGCAGCGGAAATGATGCCATGATCTTTGCGGGCTTCGTAGATGACACCGTAAAGGAAGGCGTCAGGCGTTATTGGAAAATCCGTCGTGTTTCCGAGCAGAGACAGTTCTTCCAGCGTGCTGACGAACGTGTTAAGGTTACACTTCGCGTGGAATACAGTCAGGAAACCTGGGCACTCAACGAAGACGGAGAGATCCCGAAGGAAGACGGCATGAGCCTCGACGTATCTGCCGGTGGTGCAGCTATCTTCATGAACAGACGCTTCGATGTCGGCGAAATTGTGGAACTCAACCTCCCTCGTGTTGGTACCAGCGAGAGAGGACAGGCGTTGACCGAAATAGGCAATGTCTGCTGGGTGCGTGAAGCTCCCAAGGGAAGCATGTACAGACTGCTTTGTGGTCTCCAATTTAGATTTGGCGATCCTTCCGAGAAGGAGCAGCTGCAGAACTACCTTACCAATGTTAAGGAAAAGTATAAGCTATAAATCATACATAAAGGAAGCAAACACGTGAAACTAGACAAGTTACCTGAAGGACAAGAGAATATTGAGAAGAAGCCACGCTGGCGCAAGGATAAGGTCGTTCGTATTGAGAAGCTCGAGAAAATCCTTGCGGAGAATGGTGACGACATCTCTGATGATGCCATCGTCAGCATGTATCTGCCTGGACGACGCATTAAGCGTCTCGGTGCAGCCTTGCTTCGCTTGGACAAGATGAGAATTATCCTTCTGGTCTTGCTTCTTTTGATTGCGTTTCTTTTTATCCTTGCATTTATGCAGGAGAAAATGGGTAACTTTACCATCAACCTGAATAGACTGGAATTATATCGAAAAGGAATTGCCATAGACGATAAGGGAACCTTTGATGATCCTACGGCCAGACTAACGGTAAAAACCGTAGAGGACGCGACGAATATTACGATTACGGATCTGCCTGATGACCTTGACAACATTGATGGTGACCATAATGGCTATAATTACATGGCCTATACCTATTATGTAAGAAATGCCGGTAAGGAAGACGTAAAGTATGTTGCCAAGGTTCGTTTGGATTCCTGCGCAAAAGGGGCAGAAAAAGCCGTTCGTATCGCTGTTTGGAGAAATGGAAAGCGTACGGTTTATGCAGCACCTGCAGCGGATGGTGGTCCAGAGGATGGATGCGTAAGTTTTGAAAACGATAAGATCGTTTGCTCCTATGAGGAACCTGATTTCCTCGTAGGAAACGTTGATAAGTACACCATCGTTATCTGGATGGAGGGAGAGGATCCCGAGTGCGTTGATTCCATCGTAGGCGGAAGCGTACAGTTTAGCATGACGATTGATGCCATGGATCACGACGAAACAAGTCTTCTTGTAAAGTTTATTCAGGATATCAAGGATACTCTGTCGGGCGACAAGCCGATCAGCGCTGCTGGTACGGAAGCACCGAACTATTATAATCAGGGAGAGGTTACCTGGGAGAACCGAAGAAACAAAGATAATATGGTAATAGATGAAGACTAGTATTTTCAGTGGTTTGAAGGAAACTGAATCCATCAGGAATAACAAGCGGAAACGAATTGCACAAAAACAGTTCCGCCAATTAGTCATATTTTATGAAAAAACGATTTACAATGCTTAATATTTGTGCAATTTTAGAAAAATACTTGCAAAAAACTGTAAACTATTGTAAAATAAAGTCGATATATAAAACAAGTGGAACAAAACAAAAGACTGCGGGTGCAGACCTTTGTTTTGTTTCTGGCACATTTTTATAAGTGCCGCTGAATTCGGTACTCACGGTGCCACAACCACCGTTTGTATAAAAAATTGAATATCGGCCTTTTGTTCCAGAGAACACGAACTCGGCCCCTCCTATTAAGAGATAATATCCTCACCGGCGGGTGAAGGAAAATACTCTTTTAACCGGGCCCGGTGGGAGTATGATCTGTTAACAGGACGGATCCGAACGATAGTATCGGAACGTAAGGGCGACGGAGAAATGAGCGATCAACATTTCTTCGAAAGGAGAGGAAGAATCTTCCAATCCCTGGTGATCAACTGTCTACCGCGACAGAATCAACTGAAGCGGAATACTCAAAAAGGAGGATAATAGTATGACAGTTAAATCTTTAAGAAAGCAACTTGCAGCAGCGATCGCTATGACGTTAGTTGCATCGGTGGCATTGGGAAGTTCCACATATGCATGGTTTGTAAGCAATACGCAAGTAGTTGCTAGTAGTGTAAATGTTAATGCAGCAACCGCATATTCCTTGTTGATTTCTGATGCAGTAGCAGGAACTTATGGAACTACGATGACGCTAGCGCCTGCAAGCGCAACTCTTACCCCTGTTTCTACGCTTGGATATCGTGCGGCATCTGCTGGTAAGGCGGCTGATGATACCGATGTTGCAGCTGGAGATGTTTTGTTTGCTAAGAGTGATGCATGGAGTGGAGATTTAGTAACATCATATCTTGAGGTTGGCAAGGACTCTACTGTTCCAGATGGTGATGGAACAACAAATTATAAGTTATATTATACAGATACGGCATTTTTGAAATCCGCTCAGGCAAGTAATTTATATCTTGATAATACTTCAACTGGTTTAATGTGGACCGTAGTGAACCCTGATGGATCGGATGCTGACGCAGCATTCTACACTTTCGAAGATCTGATGGCATTGACAGCTGTTACGGGAAATAATACAGCAGATGCGAATGTTGACGCATACAACAATAGACTTTCTCAGGCACAAGCTCTTCTTAAAACATTGCGAGTTGGTTATGTTGTAACTCAAAGTACGACAAATGGTGCTGCTGCTAATTCTAATAAATTCTTTGTATATCAGTTGGCAGACACTGCAATTAGTGGTGCTTCTGTGAACAGCTCAACTGGTGTTGCTAATGGCGTTAAAAATGCAGTAGGCCCTACCGCAGTTTCTGCAACGGCTAAAGCAATCGCAGTTTCTCCTACTCCTGCTGATTATGCTGTTGCACAGGTTGACAATTATGCTTCTTCTGCTATTCCTGTGTTGACTGACGCTGGCATGGCTACGGGCAGTTCTTCTGGTCTTTGCACTCCGGGAACAATTGATCCTTTTGCTATTGTAAAAGCAGATGAAATCGTACAGGTTGACATCTATGTTTGGATGGAAGGCTGTGATTATGATACGGTAGCAGGTAACTTAAGCGCATTCTCTTTAGGCAACCTTGGTGCAATGCAATTTGGTTTCTGCGCAGGCTCATTTACTACTCCATAGCATTTAGATTTATTTACATTTCATATAATGAGTTCTTATCGAGTCTAGCAGTTGTGGTGCTAGACTCGATTTTTAATATTAAATAGTATATCTAGTTAATTAACTGTATTCTAATAAAATGGTAGCTGATTTATGGATTTTTTTACACCGCTATGACATGTCAATAGTCGGCATAAACTTACTTGCATATTTAAAAAGCCTAATTAATGTTTTAATCTTATAGTAGTAACTGTGAAGATATTGCAAGTAAGAATGCATGGTGTTATAATTTTATTAAGTTGAAATTATGATAGCAGTATCGTTGGCAAAGGAAGGTGGGAAAGACAGATGAAATTAGAAATATTACAGAGCGCTATGATTGAGGCGATGAAGGCGCGTGACAAGACAAGAAAGGATTCCATCGCAACACTCGTATCTGCGGCAAAAAAGGCGGGTATTGATGCAGGATGCCGTGAGGCGATTCCGGAGGAGATGGTAGATCAGGCAATCTTGAAGGAACTCAAGGCTGTTAAGGAACAGGTAGAGACTTGCCCAAAGGAGAGAGCAGAGCTGCTAGCGGAATATCAGGCGAGACTTGCAGTATTTGAAGAGTTCGCACCGAAGATGATGAGTGCTGAGGAAATCAAGGTATTCGTACAAGAGAAGTTTGCGGATATTGTTGCAACAAAGAATAAAGGTGCGATCATGAAAGCCGTGATGCCTGAACTTAAGGGAAAGGCTGACGGAAAGGAAATCGGAGCCGTCGTTGCAGAGCTTTGTAAGTAATCGCAAACACGGATTGGACATATATTTTTGACAATTTTGTTAGAAATCTAAAAATTTTATAAAATATGCTCGGGGGGGAGCCATTTGTAACGATTTACCAATGGCCTTCCACGGGCTTTTTTATTGACTATAAAGGCAAATTGGTGTAAAATTATAGCTGTAAAAGTGTATTCTTTTGTAAAAATTGCCGATATATAAAGTGATAACCACCTTTAGGCGGAGACGCTCATAGGGCGGCAACCGCATTTTAAAACTTGTTTTAAGAAATGGAGTAACGCATGGGTAAGCAAAAGGAAGAAGAGGAGAAAAAAGATCGTGCCGCCCTTTTATTGCAAGAGCGAAAGAAGATTATATATAACCTCGTGCTGCTGGGGGCGGCTTCCTTTGTGGTGCTCATCGCCGTGCTTACGATGGCGTGGTTTGTAAATAACACGAAAGTTAATGGGACAAACATGAGCGTGATAGTGCAGATGCCGCAAGGAGTGCAGATTTCTCTTGGAAGAACAAGTGATGTTGCCCTAAACAACCCAACGGATTACTTGATGCTAGTTACAGAAGAGGAAGCAGCGGCCTCAGAAGGGACATTACTCCAGGGTACTGTACATTCACCAAGGGTGACGGGGAATGATTCGCTAAATGACTGGTCTGAAACGGTTAATTTTGGTAATTACTATAACATTGGAAAATTATTCCCCGCCTCGTCAGATTCTGGACAGCATATTCTCTTTACACCAGATTCGCTTCCAAATGGAAAATATTTAGAAAACGGAGCTAGATTTTTTTTGGCAAGCGGGAAGACGGATGGCGACTTAAAGCATTATATGAAGGAGTCTTTTCTTGTTAGTAATGATCCAAATAGTTTAATGGCTACAGTTCATCCTTATGGTAACGGCGAATCGAAGTCAGAACCGTTTTGGTCTACTTACATACCTAGTGCTTCTTGGTATGATACAAATGACGATGGTTATTATGTGGATATTCCCGTGTGGTTAAGGACGAACAGCGCCACATCGGTTAATCTTAAGGTGGAAGGATATGTAACAAAAAGGAATGGCACCCTAGCTTCTGAGGACGATTTAAATCATTTATATAAGGCAATGAGGGTGGCACTTCTGGATGCTCAGTATAATCCGGTAGTAGGGAATGATTTAGATAGAAAATGTAACATTTTATCATTAAAAAATGCAACACAGTTTGGCTCAAGTGAGGCATCAATACTGGATTCAAATAATTTCACCGTTACAAGAGATGATAATTCACAATATGAAAATACGGAGCTCTATGGTATTCGGAAATATCAGGATAAACTGGACGAAAATGGTGGGATTTGGCAACCGGAGAATTATGTTCAATATAATGCGTATAATGGCAATGACACTGTCGTAGTTTTACCCGTGGCAACATCTGGAATAACGGGGGACTGGGGAGAGGCGCAGAAGCTCATTATTCGAATATGGCTTGATGGGGATGACGAGGATTGTTATAATTCGACTGCGGGGCAAAACTGGAATATTCACTTAAGGTTCTTTGAGTGATGAAAAAAATGGAAGGAAGGCGAAGGCAGATATGAGCATAAAAAGAATACTCGGCAATCGATTATGGGCATGCTGCCTTGCGTTTGTCATAGTTGCCGTAGCGGTAGTTACAGGAACCGTTGCATGGTATAGTGCAGCTAGAGAAGGTAAGGCAGTGAACATGAATGGTGAGGCTGTAAACCTTCCGTTTGAGTTGGCTGTAAAGGCCAATGATAATAATCTTGGGACCAAGAGTGTAAAGCAGACGGGCACCGGGGATGGCGCGTCATATAGTACCGGAAAGCTTTTACATGACATAACTGGTGGAGAGCAGGTTGGAGATGGTAAGAGCGACATATACACTACAAATAGTGGATATACAGGTACCTTTTATACAACCAACGCCAATGAGGCGGAGGAAAACGACGATTTTAAATCAATAAAGTGGAGGTTGAGTACGGCGGAATTAACGAAGGGCATAGGACCGGATTCGAGCGGGGAATTCACATTCTATGTGGTACCTAAACAAAACGGTAACATAAACATTCATGTAAAATTGTGGTTGGAAGGATATACTGCTGATGTAAAGCAAAATGAGAATGAAACCTTCGAGGTGTCAAATCTTAATAGAATAACTAGCACTAGCTCGGAATATGGAGCCAACACATATTTAAATGGACACATTTTGTTTTTTAGGGATAGGACGGGTAGTGGAACATATTATTACAGAGACCTTATTCGCAACGGGGAGTTTGAACTTGAACTGTCCAATTGCGAAGCGAATGAACTAGTGCCTGTTACAGTATATTGGATTTGGCCTAATACTTTTGCACAACTGACTTGTATCGCAGAGAACGGTAATATTGCAAATGCAGCTACTGGAGCGTCGGAGCAAGATGTTTTCACGGTTACAGAACTAAGAAATTATGTCGTAGAAGAGAGAGACAAGATCTTGATGGCGGACTCGGATCTTTTGTCGAAAATGACGATCGAGAGCGGTGAGGGCGAAGATGTCGTGCATAGCTTTGACAAAGCGACTGCGCTGGATAATCTAAAGGATCTGAGCATGGGATATAACAACGCCGATCAGGAGATTGGAACAAAGATACAATATTTTCTGCTGACACTTACTGCCGAATAATACACATTAAAGAAATTAAAAAATTTAGATCAAGGGGAAAGGAGGATGCGATGAGCAAGATTTGGAGAATTATTAAATACATTCCAAGAAAGAAGAAAATTCAGTTGTCGATTGCCATGTTGCTAACAATTTGTTTGTTGTTCACGTATCCTTCCTATGGATGGTTTAAGCTTCAGCGTCAGTTACAAAGGTATGAAAAAATTAGCTCGCCAAATGCATTGTACATAACTGCGGGACACAGAGAGAAACCAATATACTTTGACATAGGGGGAATTGACGTAACCAGCAAATGGAAGGATTCAAACGATAATGAAACGCAGGCGACGTATCAGGATTTTGTATTCTGCGTGGCGGGGGCATACGTACCTCAATACACCCTTCAACTAGCACATACGGAAAATAATCCCTTTACCTATACCATTTACGAAGCGACGGTTACGAACATTCGTCCGGAAGGAATTAAAAACAAAGATTACATAACTTATACGGTTACAAAAGACTTTCCAGCGAAGGAAATAAAAGACATCACTGATAATTTTGCTTACACAGTTAACGTTGGGGACACCCTGTATTATAGCATTAAGAAGGACAATTCATCCAATCCCATTTGTCTTAATGCGGCAAGCGTATCTGGTTCTACGGTGACTAAATCTACCTATACAGTAACTCAAAATGGTAATGCCGTAACGATCAAATATGATGGACATTACCTAAACATGCAGTCTTCGGGAGATGACGCTGGTTTGGCCGACTCCACTTATCACAATGATACCTACAGCTATAATTATGTGGAGAAGCATTCGGAACCCCTTTATTGGCAGGCAACGGAAATACCAGGCGGGTACGCGGAGACCAAGGCACCATTCTATCATGAATACATTTTACGGATATCCTGGGATCCGAATGTGGCAACAAGTACGTACAAGGACACGGACATCGTTTACATCATTGCATCGCCCGAATAAATAAAAATGGAAGGAGGCATTCCCATGAGCAAAATAAAGGAAATGATCAAGAAGCATTGGATAACGGCTTGGATTATTCTGGCTATCATGGGAATAGTCTCCACCGTTGCGCTTGCAGAATACATGGGACAAAAAAACAGAATAATGAGGGTGGCGGCTAATGTGGCAGGGGCTGGCCAGCCTTTTGATTCTAATTATTTGTCTTCAGGGGATGTCTCGATAAGTAATGTTCCCTTTCCGGCCGCTTCGGAGGGATGGTGTACCATTCAGGTTGAAATTTGGAACTATAACAGTAATAATCCGCAAAAGGCATATAATGGGGCACTCATATATGATTTAACTGCACAATTGGTGACAAGCAACGGCAGTTTATTGCCTAGCGGTTCCCTTGGAAGCTATCAAATTGGCGTAAGTTCCGACAATGGAACCACGTATACCTATTTTTCTTCTTATGACGAAACAAATGGATATTTCATGCAGGTGCAATCAAGCAAACTCTTTGCGGCAGTAAATGGGGAATATGTTCCTAGCATCCATCCTTACGTCATAAGGTTTCCGTCTGCACTGCTGAACAATCCGGGAATATATGTGAAGTTGACTGCAACACCGACGGACACGGAAAAACTGAGTGCTTTAAGCGCCATTCTTGGTGTTACAAAACAGGAAACGACCCTCTCCAGGGTTTGGGAGGGAAGATTTAATGAGGACACGACGAAAACGGATTATGACAGTTTTAATTATGTCGTTTCTGGAAGCGGGGAATCGGATGTTACTTTTTCTTGGTGCACGGATTATTTACAGATAAATGAGTTTAATCTTACGGATTATGGTTTTACCGCTACAGCATCAACGAGAACGGAAAACGGAGAAAGCACTAACTGGAAAACAATAACTTTCAGGGCCAATTCAAGCGATACCTATGATTCTTCAGGAACAAAAATAGGAGTTGGTAAGAACAGGTATGACTTTCAGCTATACATGACTACGGTTTTGAAGAATGTTTTGATCAGCACGATGAATGAAGAAGGGGCCACGGAGACCGATTACTGGGATGCAGTCAAGGAATATGTTGAGTTTTCCACAGTACCCGTTTCTGGAGAATAAGTGGCTTGGATTATTTGGAGGGTGACTATATGATTCGGAACACCAAACAAAAACATCCGCAAAGGGATCATGTACAGATACACGCAAAGCATGGTAATAAGCGTTTGGTAAGGCAAATTCTTAGCTTTGTCATCATGATTTCTATGGTGTTAGACATTATGCCCGTACAATTATTGACGGGTCTTTTTTCCTATGATTTTTCATCAAAAGTGATTGCTGCTTCAGAAAGCGATATTACGTACAATCCGACGACTCATACGGTTACCATTGGCTCTCCAGCTGATTTAGTTACTTATTCAAAAGTTTATGCGGCTTATGATTCGGACGATCCTTCGACCGTTGACCATTCCAACGATATTGTTTCAATTGCGTTTGGAAGCGGTAATTCAACTGCCCTTATGACGGGCTATGTTCCGCTGGGCACTGAGAGTAATCCCTTTAAGGGAACAATCAAGATAGCAACGGCATCATCACTTAACATTTTCAGGTTGGATGATCCATTTTTTGATTATGTTTGTGACTCAGCTACGATCATTTCGTCTGAGAATTCTTCACTGGCAACCATTGAAATCATGGTGACTACAAATGATACCATGAAGCCCGTGCTTGCAAACCACATAGTGCATGATGAGGATTATGACTGGGAACATAATTCCGTTCATGAATGGAGCGTTAAAAAGAGTATTTATGTGCCAATTACGGAAGGTGAAAACACACACGCGTATACTACGGCCGGAATAATTGGCCAGATGGACGAAGACGCTCAGCTTATCATAAACATTGAAGACAATGTTAAACAGAGCGGTGCGGGCATTGATTATCCGAATGCAAACGTTAACGGTAATACAGACATTGGATATGTTTGCCACATGATGGATAAGGGTTCAAAACTAACGGTAAAAACCGCCGGTGGTACCAATGATGCCTATACAATTACCACATCCTCCGGAAATGCCGGTGGTGTCGTTGGTGTAATGAAACAAGGCTCTGTTCTCACCATGAAGTGCAATATGAACAAGACAAATGCTTATATTACAGCAACTGGAAGTGGGAACTATGCAGGCGGTATTGTCGGGAAATGTGATGGGGGAACAATTGTACTTGATAGCGGAACTTTCAGTTATACAGATGCTGAAAACAATAGCAAGTATCAAATAGCTAATGTAATTACTGGTGTTGCCGGTTCTGGAAGCGTTGCTGGTTACTTCAGACCTGACCTGTCATCCGGCGATAGTGTTTTCGATGTTCTTTTATATGATACCACCTCTGCGAGAGTTGAAGGATCAGGCTCTGTTGGTGGTTTATTTGGCGTTCTTGAAAACAAGACTATTGTTAATGATACAGATGCAGCAGGTGGAATGGTTACTATCACTGACTCAGCTAATAAGACAACGGATGTTAACGCAAATCACACAGTTACAGACTGTACAAATTATGGTGGATTAGTAGGTCTCTACAAGTCTTATGGCCTTGCAGAAACGCTTACCATAGAGAATGTTAAGGTTACGGTAGGTTCTTCCACAAGCTTTACATGGTATGGGGGAGCAGTCGGGCAGGTGGATTCATATACACCGAGTAAAGGGAAAAGTGCTTATGTAAAACTAAATGGTAGTGATATTACGGTTACTGGTGGAAACAAAGTGGATGTTTCTGACGGGAAAACATATGGCGGCGTTGTTGGAAATGCCAATAATGGATTTATTGATATTGGTACAATAACTGTTTCAAACGGAAGCGGATTTAAGGGTGCTGGTTTGGTTGGAAGGGTCGTTGATGGCGTAGTTAGGCTGTCCGGCACAACAAACCTAAGCGGCAATTTGGCGTCTGGCTCATATTATATGGGGCAGTTGGTTGGTTATCGCGATGATTCTTTGGTCTTTGCGGAACAGGGATGGGTATATAACAGAATGACTTCGTGCTCAGCTGATGACATAGGAGCATGGGGAGAAATAGTAAGATTTGTTGGAGGAACATCCTCAACTGATAATGAGACAGGACATACGCTGAAAACGGAAATAATGGAAGATGGTGGAGCTACCATTCTGACAGTAGATGAGACTGCGCATACCGTTTTAATAGGTGCCCATGCGGTAGCAGGAAATGCTGAATCAGGGTATTCAACAAGTATTGGTTCGCTTTCAGATTTTGCAAAAGCGGCATTTTGTTTCACGATTGATGCCAGCGATGCGCCTGCCGTTTCTTATGCGTCAGGCAGTTCTTCTTATGATGTAATCAAGAATGCGGATATTACTCTGACGGGAAATGTGGATCTTTCGGGGACCGGATTTACAGGGCTGACAAGAGATAATGATTCAGGAAAAGATCCTAGCGTAACTGCATCCAAATGTATATATTCCGGAAAGTTTAACGGCGGTAATAAAATTGTATATCTTTCTACTGGAGAAGCGTATGGCAATAGAAATGGCTCGGCTTTAACTGACCATTCATCGGCTGGTAATGGTAAAATATATTATCATCGCTATAATGGTCTCTTTGGAATTATGAGCAGAACCAATACTGGCTCTGATTATTCTGCAAAGGATGTTACTATTTCCGGAACTATGGATATAGGAGCCTTGAGACAGATATATGCAGGTTCGATCGCCGGAAGAGTTACTAATGATTTAAAGACAACAAATGTGCATAGCAATACAGTCTTTACATGTTCCGGAAGTGAAACGGCGTATATTGGAAGATTGATCGGAGAGTGTGCAAGTGGAATAACATCCATTGAAATATCCGGCACATCATCCTCTTCACCTAGTGTTTTTTCTGGCAACATCACCAGTACTAATTCAAAGAGTGGTTCATGTGTTGGAGGAGTTATTGGTATTGTTAATCACGCATCAAATGAAGAAGAAAGCTGGAATTTTACTAATGTTAAGTTATCTGGAACCATCAGTAGCACCTCCGCTAAGGAAAATCAGCAAATTGGAGGCCTGATAGCAGTTGTTGTTCACTATCCTTGGGCTCAGGATGGGGCTGTGTTTAATTCCAGACTGTTGACGCTAAATGGCGTTGTGACTGATGGATTGGTTATTCAGGGTAAAGTAGATAACTCTGATATTTCATCAATGGGTGGTCTTCTTGGCTATTCTTGGACAAACACGGATGTATACATCCAGGATGTTGATCTAAACAACTCTTCAAAAGTATCATTGATAAGTACAAATGCGAACAAGGGTGACTTTGCAGGGTTAGTTTATGCGGCAACAGGCAAATGGAACATTGCTGATTTGGATGTGAATAGTATTGTTGTTGAGACATCAAACGGGAGTGAAGGAGCAGGTAATGCCCGTTCCTTTGGTATGATTGTTAACAGGGGCTTTTACGGAGATCCTACGACTGCAGACAGTTCAGCCATTTATATGCTTCTCCCGACTACAACGGCTTATACCATAGAATCATGTACATTTAATAATATGCCTACTCCCGGAGAGAATTTTAACTATGATGAATTAGTAACATATACGGCATATTATAGAACTAAAAATGATGATGGTGAAACATCCGGTAACCATCTGCCATATGCAAAAGGCGATGAAAGTGATCTCTATATCCTTAAGAACGGTTGTGGTGTTGTTTCGATTAAGACCTCTGTTACAAATGGACTGACGATGGATGGAAGCAACGCCAGCAACAGTTATGCGGCACAAACATCCTTGGGAAAGTATCCGAATCCATATAGCAGATATTATTATAATCTTGATACTGTTACTTCTTCGGATGCGACTTCGCTTACTACGCCTCAGAAGAAGCTGATGAGCTGGGCGCTGGCTATTTATGCCCATAGAAGTATAAAGAGTAATTTTGCTGTTGCTTTTACAGATAATGAAATCAGTAATCTGTCTTATGATATGACGGGATACAGCTGGTATCCTTTGGATATTAATACTGAAGGCACCAAATCTAATGGTGGATATTTCACATCATCAACAGTTGGTGATAAAACAACATATACGTGGCATTCTGTCAATAATACAAAGGTGAATGGTACATTTACATTTGCCAATAAGGAGTTTGAATTAAGCGAGAAAGCAAAGTATGATGCCAATACCTCGTCTGAGTGCGACAGAACTTCGCTCTACTACAGCGCAGCATTTCCTCATACACAGCATTATCTTCTTCATGAAGGCTTGTTCCGTAATGTTAAGAATACATTGAAAGTTGGAACGGTGACATTGAATGGCAACATAGGAGCAGTTGTTGTTAGCGATAATACTGCATCAATTTGTGGTGCGCTTGTATGTGGTAAAGTTGAAGGAGCGGATGCTGATCATATTGCCAAGGTCGATATGACAAGTGGTTCTGTTTCGTTGAATGGTATTTCTGTTCATAATCTTTCTGTGGCAACAGGAACTTATGGCACGATTAGTTCTGTCTATGCCCCCCTTTTAATAAATAAAAGTGGAAAGTATACATCCCTTACTATTAGTAATGTATCAAATACAACAGCATATAATTCAGGCTCTACTACATCATATGCCGCAACCAGTCTGATCGGAGATGTTGGTTATTCTACGGCAGATGATGTAAATATTAACTTTTCCAAGATAAAACTGGATGCAAGGGACTCAAGTGCTGTTATCAGCGATACGACTCTTTCGGGGTCTACGGGTAACCTTAATTCGATGTATAATACATACCATGCTCTGTTTACTAGGGCAACACTTTTGCATTCGTTTTCTTATGCATCGGGCTCAGGCGTATATAACTACTCATGGGCAGCCGACTGGGATACCAATAATGACGGAAACGCGGATACAACGCATAATGGTAATGTAACCTATGGTTTGGAACTTTGGGATGGCTCTGACAGTGCATCCAGCATAACCAACAGTTCATCTGGAAGAACACAATATATTGGTCAGGAACATTGCTATTCCGGATCATCCACATATACAAGTCCTAAGACATCAGGCGCTACCAGCCCTTATGATTTTTCGGGCTTTCTTCCGTATGTCTATAAGGAATATGATGAAGATGAATCGTATTATCAGCTCGAGGTTAATCACGCGGTTATTCTTCTTGAGGGGTGCGGTACATACAATGATCCTTATGTTCTTGCTACAGGAACGAAATTAATGACTGTTGCCAACTGGATAAATGGTGGTTCTTTTGCGGGAACGCAGAAAATTTGTGTTCCTAACGGACTTAAGAGTTCAAATTATAGAAACACATTGTGGTGCAACAACGATCACATAGTATTCACTTCTAATGGTACAATATTTCAGGATCCTGACAAAAATAGCAGTAATGATATTACTTTTGGGGATATGCGAAAGTATCTTGCAGGTGCATATTATATTATTGACGCAGATTCTGAAACGGAAACGGATCCTGAGACGGGATTAAAGACGGTTGCTTCCATTACAATTGAATCTGGATTTAAAGGCTTTGGAAATACTGCAACACCCGCGAACCGTTTCAGAGGTGTTATTGATGGAAACGGTAAAACGATCATTAATGAAACAGGGTATCCACTCATTTATTATAGCAATGGCAGTGTTGTGCGTGACGTGACAGTAAGCGTCACTGGTGATGTCACACTTTATGGAAATAACAAGTCTTTCGAGGATCCTGTTTCTATTTCCAGTTCCAGCGCTACAAGTGGAACAAAAGTTACTACTACAGTAACATCTTCCGGAGGTAATGAGGCATATGGCGCTGTTATCGGTCGTATTATGGGCGGCGATAATATTATTGATGGAGTTCAGATTGTTCTTGGGAGTTCGAGTAATAAAATCAATTTTAATATTCGTGGGAATTCCTACAAGGATGAAGTGAATACAAGTAATTCATCAAGTAGTGTTAAAACTTATGGAAGCTATGCACAGCTTGTTCCGGTGGGAGGCTATGTAGGAGTTGTTGTAAATGGAGGGCTTGTATTCAGGAATATGAGCCGCAGCAACACATATGATTCTACTCTATTTAGCAATGTGAATTTTAGAGCAGTTGCTAATAGTGCAGTTGATACTTCGCCAATGAGTGGTAGCAATAATGAGTGGCTCTATGTTAATCCTATCGTAGGTCGTGTTATTGGTGGATATGTAATTAATGAATCGGTTGATAATAAGTATCGGCCGTATGAAGAAGGAACAAGAATATTCACAGGCGGAACGACCAATGAAACAGATACTTGGTCTGACGGTAGAGTGACCCTCCAAAATGGTATTAAGCATTATTCTATTGCTGACGTGGATTCGACAAGTGCAGGAGGAAAACTCAGCGTTACAAGCGAGAGAGCAATTACTGTACCTGACGGGCAGAGTCTCTTTATGCTTTCTTTAATTACCAATGGTGGTATGGGGATTAAGTTAGCCATTCATAATAAAGGAACGGATGCTCCTGGAAAAGTTACTCTTGGTACGAAGACGGGTTATTATGAAGGTTTCTATACAGTTCGAAGCGCTTCCTATGCGGATGTTGGGTGCGGAAAAAGTACCTCCAGTTCATCTTATTCAGATTATGTGACATATGCGGCAAAAGATAATTATTTTGATTGCTTTAGTTCAACATATAATGGATATACAGCGAACTACTATAAGAACTATTGCTATAATCCGTATATAATCCGTAAGTATACGCAGGAGACTACGGATGCAATCAATTATAAAAACGCGTCTAATGTGCAAAACACGGTTGTAAATGGCGAAGACGGGGATCCGGTATATTATGCTGGAATAATTGCTTATAATACTAATGCCAGCACTATCACGCTGTCTGGAACATCAGCAACCTATACTCTTCCTGATGGCTTCCGTGGGATAAATAGATTTTTAGGAAATGGAACGAATAACGATAATTCAATAAATGCTCACAGTGCGCTTTATGTTAGCTCTTTCAACGGAAATGGAAATACCATATCGCAGAATACTGTATATCGTTATTATCAGAATAACAATAATGTATACGACAGTTATTATAATCCATATAATAACACTGAAGCGGCAACAGGATTGGGGCTTTTTAATCGCTCGCCACAAAATGGAACCTATTCCAATTTAAAACTGAAGGGTGTTGTCAAAGTCGATATTATTAAATCGGGAAGTAATTCTGGTACTGTAATAGAATACAGTAATAACAATTGCTACGGAAAGAATTATGTATTGTCAGCAGGTATGCTTATTGGTCAGAATTCTGCCTCAAAAGACATTAATGCTGTAGCACTTGATAATGTCGATGTTTTTAGCCCTAAATATGCGGGTGGACTGATTGGTAATAGCGTAAACAACAGCACGCTAACAATCAATAATAAAATAGTTGTCGAAAACAGTAATGATGTTACATACGATTCTGAAAACATAAGAGTTACGGCAGGAATTATTGCTGGCGGAATGATTGGAAGAATGCGTATTGGTTCTGAAATATTAAATCTGAATTACAATGAAAAAAATTACAAAATCACTGCTGTTAAGAGTATATGTTCAGGAGGAGTAACTGGAAATTATTATGAATATGGCATAGGCGGTTTGGTTGGAGTATTACGTGGTGGAAACACAAAAAGTACAGTTAATAATATTAACATAGTCAATGCTACCTCAAATACGCTTGGTAATGTAAAGGTTGATACTGCAAACATCTATGCCGGAGGTATGTTTGGAATTCTAAACAGAACAAACATAGAGGTTAATAACTGCGATATAAAGAATATACAAGTGGAATCAGCTTTTGCTTCTGGAGGTATGATTGGACATTGGGCGACATCGGTAAACAATACTACAACTAATACTCGAAACTATAATGTTGCAAACAATCTTCAGGCAAAGATCACAGATGTTCATATCTCTTGTGATATTTCTGGAAAGACACCTGAAATAAAGAGCACAGGCGAAGATGAAAGCTTTACTTCGGCTGGTGGATTTCTTGCTTCCGGAAAGGAAGATCTTTTCGATGTTTATTTTACGGATTGTTCTATCAGCGGATATAGTATCTCTGGACGAGTAGCTGCAGGCGGTATTGTAGGTATCTGGGGTGACACATCCACTACCGGTAATGGATGGTTTGATCAACATATATTAATGCTTGATAATATCAAAGTGTCCAACTGTACAATATCTGCGACTGGAACCAACGCTTTGGATAAAAGCAGCAATATTACTAATGTACGAGGCTGCGCAGGTGGTTTGGTTGGTAAACTTGGAAGCCCAACAACTAGTTCGGGTCAAACTCCACAATCAGTTGCTTCTGGAAGTAGTGGAAATGGAAAGCCTTATGGTAACTATTATATCTATGGTTACAATAACTTGGTAAACGACACAACTATTTTAGCAACAAACGGAGTATCAAATGGGTCTATTGTTGGCGCTAATGCAAATTCGCAACAGAATTGCATTATGATAGCAGGTTTTTCAAGACAAGACAATAGGGGAACGCCAAATATGGTTCAAAGTATGGTGGGTGTTTCCTATGACTTTAATGGCTCGACCAAAACTTATTCAACCCCTGCTACGGATAATTACTATGGAACAAGATTAATCTATAACACCACAAAGGAAACCAACGAACAGTTTGCGGGATATGTTGTATGTGCTGATTACGACGGTCTTAGCTTGGCTGAGGGAACGAGAAAAACAACATGGACGGATTTTGCCGGAAGCAATGTAAATAATGTTGTGTTGAAATCTCCTTACATAACGTCGAGTGGATTTATTTATATCTCAAATGGTACTAGTCAATATCTTACGGGAGACGGCGTTGATTTTAGTGGCAATACCATAGATTATGCTCATTCAGCCATTGGCAGTATTTTAGGCGACGTGGTGAGTTACTCAATCACTGGGGGGATTGTAACGGCTACTCCGGCCACTAGTGAAGCAAAGAGATATGCATACGCGTATGGCAACATCGAAACGCTAAGCAGCGGGGCCGCGGGGCGACTAATTAAAAAATTGAATACGGACGGTAAATATTCCAGTTATAATACGGAACTAAGCAACTTTGCTGAAAGACCTTCAAATGATTTTCCGGTACTTGTTATTGATGATGTAAATGCTGCTAATACAACGGAGTTGGTCAACAACTACATAAGGTATCTGACAAATACTGATTTCAATTACGCGCGTAATTCGCTCGGAAATACTGATGTTGCTGACATGAATAATGCAACGGAAGTTTACAGGATCGTGATTGGTACTTGCGTATGGGATGACACAAATGGCGTTTTCACCTATTCAGCTGCAAGTCCAAATCTGCAGCATTCATCTGGTCAATTTAAGATGAAGGGTGGCTCATATGATAACGGTGGGAGTGTTGGACAGTTTACGCTTGTTGACGTGCAATATCTTGACCCAGGTGATACCACTCATACAAAAATTGCATTCCATTTGTATGTGCCCGTAGTTGTTAAGAAAATAATGCGTTATGACTTTAGGACAACGTTTCTTACTGGAACAACATATGAGAAACAGCCGTATTTTAACGAATGGAATGATGTGAATGGGGGAAACTCGCTAGTAGAAAACATCGGTAATCCCGTGACATTAGAAATTCATTATTCGTACGAGAAAACCATTTCTGAATGGAACGACATGGTAAATTCGGGGGAAAGTTTATTGTACACTTACCCTAAGAAGATGCAGGTGATTGACGGAACTTCCCTTGGGCTGCCATCAGGGACGAGAATGATACTGGTTGATCCGAATGTTGGCAACAGATTTTATTACGGAAGTACTTCGGCGTATCAAAGCGGCACGAAAAACTATCTAAATCTGAATTTGTTTAGAACGAACGCGGATGGAACGGGCGAAACCTTTACATCAGTTTACATGAATGATTTCTTCACGGTAACGGTAACAGATTCCCCTGGCACGGGTAAGTATGACAAAGTGACATTGGGGGAGGGCGTGACGGAAACCGTTGCAAATTATGTCGCGGCTAAAGCGGTTATTAGAAACGGAGATGACTATTACAAGTTTAAGGAGAATGGAGACGGAAACTATAATATTACCATAGCATATAAAGACGGCGTATGGGATTCAGATACTGAATCTGAAGATTATGGTTATTTATGTGAGGACTATTACATTACTTTCTTTACGCCAGAAGCGGATACGAATTTCTATCACTTGGAGTTCTCCGACCCGGGTACGTTTGGCTATGCGGAATACCCGTCAGTCGTAGACACAAACTATCATTCACATCTGCTTACTGGACAAATCTTTAGTAATAGCTTTAACATGACCGAAACAAATACAACGGCCAAAATGTCGTTGAAAACGGAAAACCTAAATGACACAATCAGCGCTGAACTTACCGCTAGCATTGGGATCAATGATTCCGTTCGATCGACCGTAGGCACGTACCTGGGATTTGATTCGGTTAAAGTATATCAAAGCTTTCTGATTTCGCTTAATAAGCAAAATAGTGCCTCTGACCAGATTAAGGGCCTTCAGGCTACGCCTAAAGTGAGCTTTGGAGATGATGGCTTTACAATTAATGGGGGCGATGACATCAGTGACAACGTAGAAGTGATTATTAACCCGAATTATGTTGAATTAAGGGACAATCAAGACTTGAGCCTTCTTCTTCAGGCAACTTGCGATTCAACAAACGCGGCATATAAGAAAAATGTTGTTATAAGCACTGAAGTCAATCTCAAATATGACAGTAAGGATAGTATGGAAAAGCAGTTTCCTTATCGAGATACGTCGGAGGAGAGTAACCCATCGTCTGTTGTTGGAACGAAAATGCTTGGATCTTCGAACCTGTCATCTAGTGCTGCATCGGCGGCATACTCTAAAACCGTGGACGAAAAATGGGGGTCTCGTGGATATTTATACTACATTACGACTTCCAGTAATGCTAAGCTGACGTTAAATTCGGATGATGACGATAATGAGAACGGGGAGTTTTTCCAACTAGGCATTAATGCCAATGAATTGGCTAATGGGGATACGATCCCCATAAAGCTCCGTGCCATCTACGACGTCATTCAGGTGGCTGAGGCGACAAATGCCAATAGTATGAAACTCACTATAAGCATTCGAAGAAAAGATAATTATACGGATTCGGGAGTTTTGCCCATAAATGAATACATAACCGACTTGGTAATTGGGGACAGAAATTATTCGGCCTCAGCGGAATACGTATCAAGCATTTCCACTTCGTCAGCTGCTTCCTCGACGAGTTATGTGTACATAATTAATAATCCAAAGACAGTTCTGACATATGTTGAACAAAATAACCGAGCTTATTATGAGATACCTATAACTTTCTCTGCATATACGGGAACGGGTGATTATTTTGAAGGGGATAATACGCCAAGCGATAAGTATTACTCTAATTACATGATACACCTTAAGGCGGAACTGTATTACAACCAGAACTGCGTGGGTTATATTGATTCAACTCAGGACGGTGATCACATAATATGGACGAACGCAAAGATATTGACGGACATTATAAAGTAGCAACATGAAGATAAAGGCGCTGCAGGAAGAGTGTGATCAGCTATTGGATAGGCTGGCAGAAGCGCTGGCGGACAAACCCGCTGAGTTTCAGGACATATTGCACATGATGCGGGACATTGCAAGTCATATCATGAGGAAGCAGGACAGATTGCGGGAAAGGGTGAGTGACGTTATGGGTGGAAAGGTATTGCCATTGCCGTCGGATAAGTTAAGGGAAGCTGAGGCTAGAGTCGATGCAAAGCGAAGCATTAAATTCATTCTGGAAGTGCTTGAAGATTATGGGGAAGTTCCATTGGAACTTCGTGAAAAGATTAGCGCGACCGAGGATATTCATGCCTTGGAGGCAATGTTTACGCTCGCAAGAAAGGCCGAGAGCATCGAGGACTTCCAGGCGAAGCTGGAAGATGTGAAGTGCTGTATGTAGGAAAAGAAGCGATATAGATGAAGGAATTTTGACGCTTGACATTTGCTGAGGCATGCGTTAATGGAATTGTTTTCCTAAAGTTTTAATAAACTTATTGAATCAGCTTTGAGGATGTGCTACACTATTCTCAAAGCTGATTTTCTTTATGGCCGTCGGCCAGTCTATAGTCTTTATCAAATCTATTTTCAGAAAATCCAAGCTTTTCATTTCATTCTTATTCCTAACGGATTTCCTGAGAGTAGAGGAGCCAATGTCATGTCGGGCGTTGTGTCGTTCATGCAGGTTGAAACTACTTTGTTTCTCGAAATTCCGTTGGGAAGAAAGACAAACAAGGAGGACACTACATGATCAAAAGAACGAAGGAGGCAACGAACGAAATGGCAAAGGAGAAGGCAAGTATGACGGTAGGAGGCGCGGAAAAGGCGGACGAAACACCAAAGACGGAGCAGGCGATCAAGACGGAACAGGCGCAAACTGACAAGCAAGACGGGAACAGGGAAGTGGTGAGTGATACTTTTTCCCTGCTTATGGAGTATCCCGAATATGCGTTAGATGTTTACAATGCCTTAAACGGATCACATTACGATGATCCGGCGGTGGTACAGATTGTAACGTTAAAGCAGGGAATCTCCCTGACGGTGCGAAATGATGCTTTCAACTTCTTTTTATCCTGTGAAGGAGGAAAGTGAGAAAGCTCTGGAGGTAAAATGTAAGGTATACAACATTAATCTTGGACGGAATTCGTGGTTGGCTGAGAGCAGCAAGATTATTAAGGG
>SVFO01000033.1 GCA_015056795.1 Lachnospiraceae bacterium | reverse complement strand
GACCTTTAGCTCAGTTGGTTAGAGCAACCGGCTCATAACCGGTCGGTCCTGGGTTCGAGTCCCCGAAGGTCCACTAGCATTTTGAATTTAATATTTATGGCCCAGTGGCTCAGTTGGTTAGAGCGCCGCCCTGTCACGGCGGAGGTCGTCGGTTCGAGCCCGATCTGGGTCGTATCTCAATGATAGGAATACGACAAACTGAAAGGATGTAGTTTTCGTAGGAATATGTTGAGGAAATGGGGTCTTAGCTCAGCTGGGAGAGCATCTGCCTTACAAGCAGAGGGTCATAGGTTCGAGCCCTATAGGCCCCATTTTTATATCAAAAAATAGTAAGAAAAATAGTGAAAAGGGTATATGTCAAATTTGCAGGATGACATATGCCCTTTTTGTGTTGATTAATGCATACCAGCGGTAAAGTAACTTGCAATTTCAAGCTTAATAACAAAATGTTAAAAAGGCAAAAAAAATATCAAAAGGATATACGAACGATACATGACTTTGATATTTTATGAATATCAAAACGGATTGCCAAAGTAAATCAAATGCGGTAACATGACAGGGAGGAGTTATGCATTGAAATTTGGCATTCGTGGTAATTGTTACGAAACCAGAACAAGTTCAGGAGAACCTGCAATGAAAGATCGAATTTTATTGGTGGAAGACGATAAGCAGATACGGGAAATCATTTGCGATTATTTTGAAGGGAAGTCACCTTCCTATGAAGTAATTTTTGCAGCGGATGGTTTGGAAGGACTGCGGCTTTTTCATGAAAAGGAGTTTGATCTTGTCTTATTGGATGTTATGCTTCCAGGCAGAAATGGATTTTCCTTGATGAAAGAAATACGGCAAACTAGTGATATTCCAGTGATCTTTATCACTGCGAGAACAATGGAGGAAGACAGACTTTATGGCTATGAGCTCGGCTGTGATGATTATGTCTGCAAGCCATTTTCTTTCGCGGAATTATATGCGAAGGTCACGGCATTGTTGAAAAGATCCAAGGGTGAATTCAGAGAGGAAATAATTACTTGCGGAGCAATCAGCTTTCACAAAAGAACCTTGACGGTAACGGTTCACGGTAAAAAGGTAGATTTAGCACCTAAGGAGCTTTCACTGTTGGCTGTGTTGATGGAGCGTAAGGACTGGGTTTTCACCAGAGACATGCTGTTGGATTTGGTCTGGGGTAAGGATTATTATGGCGGAGATCGTGTGGTCGATAATCATGTCAAAAAGCTTAGAAAAAGTCTTGGTAGCGCAGGCTCGCAAATCAAGACATTTATTGGACGGGGATATAAGATCACGGAAGAGTGAAGCCAATTCATCATGAAATAATCGTGGAGGAGAAGGATGAAAGCTCGAATGCCCAAAGGGAAGATCGTTTCCCTCATTTTGAAGTATCTGGTAATATATCTTATAGTTTGTGCCGTAATCAATTGTATGGGATCTGCAGCCATTGTGAATCTATTTGCAGAGCATGAAAACACGATGCGCGTAGATACATTTCGTTCCTTTGTAGACAGCGCACAAACATATCTTACGGAAAATGAGGTATCACTCACGGAAAAAAAGATGATACCGGAGTTTTATTATCTAACAACTTGGTCAACAAACCTCATGGCCATTGATCCTGTTGATTCCAATGGTGACAGTCGTAATTCCACCGTTCGCACTTATGGTTTCGTAAAGGACCGCGAAACAGGGGAGATGATTACGGATTCCATTGAAAATGTATTTTTAACCCTACGCTTCCAAGACGACATAAAAGCAAATGAAATTCGTGGTTTTAACTTGGAAAAAAATTTTGTGATTCTTTATTGTCCTTTTCGCCAGTTTGAAGAGTCTTATACAAGCGCAAGAGGAACACAGGAAGGTGCTTTGACTGGCACAATGGGGAAGCTGATTCGAGAAAAGACAACCTTGAGCGAGCTTTTGGATCCATCGAATGGCCTGGATTTTAAGCCGGAAGATATTTGGCGAAAGGAAGATGGAACCTTTCTGCCTGGAAAGATTCTAATCACGTGGAAGGATCAACGCAATGAGGAAAGCATAAGTCTTGATTTTACGCCTGCGAATACGGATGGGTATTTTCACTTAGAAAATTTAGAGCATATGGGGCGACCTCAGACAGAAGAAGGTATCAGTGGCTCCTATCTATTCGCTTCGATTATGATAAACCGAATCACGCAGGATCAAGCCTTTCAGGAGGAGGCTAAAAATCGTATTCTTCAGCTTGGAAAAAGCGAATTGTCCACAAACATACAAAATAAAAAGATTCTTGGGGTAATTGATGAGATTGAAATTGCCATATGCGGCACGGTGACTGCTAAGGATGGAAAAGCCTATACCATTTATCAATATCTTCAGATAAATGGTTATTCCCGTGGCATTATGAAAATGTTTCAATTCATGTTTTTCATTGGTTATGAAGTTTTACTTGTGATTTTTGTGGTCGCTTGGTGCTTTTCCTATAACCGTAAGAAATATCAATATGAATCAGAAGCCTATCGGAAGATGCTGGTGAATGTTATGGCACATGACCTGAAGACGCCGCTCACCGCTACAGGCGGTTATGCCGAAAGCCTAAAGGAGCATCTTCATACGGATAAAATGGAGCTCTATGCGGGGGAGATTGAGAAAAACGTTCATTACATGAATGAGATAATATCTGAAAATCTTGCACTTTCTCAATACGAATATGAAAGAAGGAAGCTGCAGAAAAAGACTGTAGACCTCGTAGAGTGTTGTAAGGAATCCATCCAAAGATTTCAGGGCAAGGCAGAGGAAAAGAAGCTCCTTTTTTCGGTGGAGGGACAGACGAGCATTCGCGGTGACAAGGAGCTTTTGCAGAGGGCTTTTGATAATCTGATCATCAATGCCGTGAAGTATTCCGAGCCTGAGAGTGTAATTAAGATCATCGGGGAGAAACGAAGAATTCGCATTCAAAATAAATCAGCACAGAAGCTGGAAGGAAATCTTAAGAGGCTGTGGGAGCCGTTTGTCCGCGGGAATGAAAGCAGAAGCGGAGAAAAGGGAACGGGCATTGGTTTGTATGTGGTTGCAAAAATTTTAAAAGATCATCAGTGGAAATATCAGTTAAGATATGATGAAAAGAGCGCTATTTTTGAGTGTGAGATTAAGATTCCATGGGGAATTTTATTCTAATGCAAAGAGATCATAAGGATGCCATGGGCTGAAGAAAAAGGCCCATGGCGTTTTTTATGTTATCTCGTTGTATGCTAAATTGTGTACGCTTTCATACATTATCAACAGTTACCGTGCAATTGTTTTTATTGAATAATTTTGAAATTCTTTGTAAACTAGAGAAAGTGAAGTGCGGTGAAACGAGTAGAATGATTACAAATTTAACAGGAGGGGGAAGTATGTTAGATTTTGGAGGCTGGAATCTTATTTACATAGGCATTTCTGCCGTGATCAGCTTGGGTATAGTCTCCTATTATCTGGTGGGATGGATTAGAAAATCAAATAATATCGGTGCGGAAACCAGCATTGTTGATCTTTCGACCAACGGTCTTGAGGATTATGTCTATGGCGCCGGAGGAAAATCTGAGAATGAAATGGAAATTCCAAGATGGGCCATGGATGAGGAAGAGCGGGCGGACGTGCAGAAAAAGGAAAAAGAGAGTATGAACACAGGCAAAGGGCTGCAATTAGCATTAGTCTGAACATGCTGACAGTGGGAACTCGAAGATGGAAAGATTTCCGAAAGGACTTGATTCTTACCAATGGAGATGATAACCTTAAATTTGTAAAGGACAGAGGAACAGAGGAGTTTCAATGATGAGACAGGGGGGAGACATATGAACCTGATTCAAATTGCAAAGGAAACTGTCAGAATTTCTCAGGAAGAATTTTATCAAGTGGACGGGCAGACCATTTCATTTCCAAAGGCGAATTATGATAATGTGCTGGTGATTTCTCCGAAGATGGGCGAGGATTTGCTGGTGTGGGACATTAGCGAGAAATTTCGCGGAGAGCCCTGTGAATATGAGGTCATCAATGCGGATTCCTTTCAGGCGGCCAAGCGCTACGAGAATCCTTTGGTTATGAATTTTGCCAATGCGCACGTGCCTGGCGGTGGCTTTTTGATGGGTGCAACGGCGCAGGAGGAAGCGCTGTGCAGATGCAGCACGCTCTATGCGTCCATTCATTCTCGGGAAGCTGCGGAAATGTACCGTTATAACAATTCCAGAATCAGTGCGGTGGAATCGGATTACATGCTGCTCTCGCCCGACGTACTGGTATTTCGTAATGAAAAATGTGAGCTTTTAAAGGAGCCGTTTCACGTGGGCGTAATCACGATTCCCGCGCCAAACCGACGCGGTGCGGCCTTGCTCGCACCTTCCACGCTCATCAGGGAAACCATGGTGAATCGAATTCGCATTATGCTTCGCGTGGCGGCAAAGCATGATTATAAAAACTTGGTGCTGGGTGCCTGGGGATGTGGTGCCTTCGGAAATAATCCCAAGGACGTGGCAGCTTATTTTAAGCAGGTCTTGGTGGACGAGAGCTATGGCGAATGCTTTGAAAAGGTTTGCTTTGCCATCTATGGCAAGGAGGACGGGAAAAACATTACGGCCTTTCGAGAGCAATTTCGTGACACGGCTAGCTATCATACCTATGAGCCTATTTGATGACATATAACGCCAAAATGATCTGAAACCTGCGCTATTCCAGTATGCAGGATGGCATGGGAAAGGGGAAGCGAATGCAGGGATATTTTTACGGATATTATTATAAATGTCAGTCGGAGACGCAGACGATCGCGCTGATCGCGGCAACGCACGGGGATGGAAAGGAACGAAGCTGCTCTTTGCAGGTCATCACGGACGAGGGCGCATGGGTGGCTGAATTTACCAAGGAAGCCTATTTCCAAAAGGGAAGCCTGATCAAGATCGGAAAAAACCGCTTCAGCAGACGAGGCGTAAAGGTGGACGTGAATACGGCGGAGTTATCCATTCAGGGGCAGTTAGAGTTTGGACCGATCACGCCTCTGAAATATGACATCATGGGACCATTTGCCATGATTCCGTTCATGGAATGCAGGCATATGGTGGGTAGCGTGAAGCATCTCGTAAATGGGAAGCTGATCGTGAATGGAGAGGAGTTTGTGTTTGAAAATGCGCAGGGCTATTGGGAGGGTGACACTGGACGCTCCTTCCCGAAGGAGTATCTCTGGACGCAGAGCTTTCTTGGGGAGGGCGGATCGCTGATGCTTTCCGTTGCGGACATTCCCTTCCCAGGCTTTCGGTTTACGGGTGTCATTGGATTTATATACTGGCAGGGAAAGGAATATCGCATTGCGACCTATTTAGGCGCGAAGGCGCAGGAAATCTGCGATGGCGGTGCAACCATTACCCAAGGGAACTATACTCTCAAGGTGAGACTGATTGAGGCGGAAGGAAAGGCCCTGCGGGCACCTGTCAGTGGCAGCATGGTCAGGACGATTCGCGAGAGTGCCACCTGTAAGGCATCCTATGAATTCTGGATCGGTGAGAATCAGGTGTTCCAAATTGTGACCGACCAGGCGACCTTTGAATATGAATATCCTAACTGAGCAACGTAAAGGTTAAAAAGCGAGCGCAAATATATAAGGGCCGTATAATAGGATGGAAAGGATCGCATGATATATGTTTATGAAATTGAAGAATCAAAAGGAAAAAGGAATTACAAAGTTCTTGATTATTGTATCGCTGATGGCATTCGTACTTTCTTTCGGCGGTTGTGCAAATGATGGTACTGATGGCAGTGCGAGCAAGAGTCAGCAGGAAGAACAGAAGGGGTCACAGGGTGCCGAAGGCAATAGCCAGGATGGCAAGCAGGGAAATGATGCCGTAAGCTCAGTGGAAGAAAGCGAAGTGAACGAGAAGCTGCTCGGGTATGGGCAAAAGGTGTTGGATTTGATGATGGAAAAAATCCAAAGTGATACCTATATAGATGTCATGGGATATTCCTCCAGCCTTGCAGAGTCTGAATATTTTCAAAAATTGAAGGCAGCAGATTATACAAAGCCTCAGAAGATTTATGTGATCACATTGAAGGAGGAATTTATCAACCTGATTTGGGCGGAAGCAGTTGACAAAAGTTTATCGGTCAATGATTTATCTGATGAGCTGCAAAACGAACTGCGCGGTCGCATCGCGAGTTCCATAATCACTATCATGAATCAAAGAATGACAAAAGTGGAAACCGTTGCCATTGGCAGCTTGTTAAGTACGGGAAAATCCTTTGTGGCAAGTGGCTTGGCAAAGGACCCTAAGATTCTTTTGTATGTCTATGAAGATGCATATCCCTTGGTTGTCACTGCCGCTGAAAATGAAGAGGGAGTTCTTGGGGTGGCTTCTAACATTCTTTTCTTTGACGATATTAAGGCAGATACGGTAGATGACGTTAGGACTAGTCTTTCAGGGGCATTCTCTGGTGCGTCACAGTTTTTAGCTGGCAGCAATCTCATCATTGAACAGATCCAATAATTCAAAAGGCTTGTATGCTTTACACCTTCCCGCAAAAGTGCTATACTAACTCTTGTATGTGTTTTTATGGGAATGACTAATTGGAGGGTGAGACATGCATATCGTAATCGTGGGCGGAGGTAAGGTCGGAACGGCCTTGGTACGGAGCCTTAGCCAAGAAGATAATAATATTTGTATCGTTGACATTAAGCCAGACGTCGTTCGTCAGCTTGCAACAGACTATGACGTCATGGGTATGGTGGGAAACGGCGCAAGCTATAGTGTTTTGAAGGAGGCGGGCATCGAGACGGCGGATTTGCTGATCGCCGTGACGGAGTATGATGAGCTAAACCTTCTTTGCTGTGTGATCGCCAGAAAGGCATCTAAGTGCCAAACCATCGCTAGAGTGCGTAACCCGATGTACAGTCAGGAGAAGCGCTTCCTGCAGAGGGAGCTCGGTCTTTCCATGATCATCAATCCGGAGCAGACGGCAGCGGCAGAAATCGCCTCTCTCCTTGGATTCCCCAGTGCGCTTGGCATTGATTCCTTTGCAGGCGGCAAGGTGGAGATGATTCGCTTTAAGATTCCGGCAGATTCCAAGCTGGACGGAAAGGTCCTGCGTGACGTGAATGCCATGATCGGCGGAGACTTCCTGATTTGTGCCGTGGATCGAGAGGGACAGGTTGCCATCCCTGATGGTAATTTTATTCTTAAATCTGGAGATATTGTCTCCATGGTAACGGCGAGAAAGACGGCGAAGGGCTTTTTCGAAAAAATTGACATGAATACGAACCGTGCGCGGAATACCATGATCATCGGCGGCGGTAAGATTACGCTTTATCTTGCGAAGATGCTGGATAACCTGGGCATCGCCGTGAAGATTATCGAGAAAAATCCTGAGCGTTGTTTAGTGCTAAGCGAGGAGCTTCCTCATGCGACCATTATCAATGGTGACGGAAGTGATGAGACCTTCCTGAAGGAAGAGCGAATTGATACCATGGACTCCTTTGTTGCACTTACGAACATGGACGAGGAGAACATTTTGCTGTCCCTGATGGCGAAGAAAAAGGTGAGCCGTAAGGTCATTACCAAGATCAACCGCGAGCAGCTGAATGAGGTCATTCATAATCTGGAGATTGACAGCGTAGTTTATCCCAAGCTGTTAACCGCGCAGAAGATCCTTCGATATTCGAGAGCAACCAAGAATTCCCTTGGCAGCAACGTGAAGACCTTGTATCGGATGTATGATGATAAGGTTGAGGCACTGGAATTTTACATAACGGATAACTCGAAGGTGACGGGAATTCCGCTGTACAAGATGAAGAGGAAAAAAGGACTCCTGATTGGTGCCGTAATTCGAAATGATAAGTTAATCATTCCCGATGGTCAAACTGAGATTCAGCCAGGCGATTCTGTCATTATCGTGACAACGCATTTGGGCTTGCAGGATATCGGAGACATTCTTGAGGAGTAGAAATTTACGACATTAAAGGAGATAAGCTATGAATCGTTCCATGATACGATACATCCTCGGGGCGGTATTGTGTTTTGAAAGCATCTTTTTATGTCTGCCCATGCTGATCGGGTTTGTCTGCGGAGAGAAGAGTGCGTTTGCCTTTTTGATTTGTGCTGCGGCGTGCCTGATTTTGGGCGGTTGCATGGTGATTCGGAAACCGAAGAAATATGATTTTTATGCGACGGAGGGTTTTGTCAGCGTATCCATCAGCTGGATCGCCATGAGTCTTTTTGGTGCCCTGCCGTTTTGGATCAGCAGGGAGATTCCTCGCTTTGAGGATGCCATGTTTGAGGCCATCTCAGGCTTTACCACGACGGGAGCATCCATCCTGAGCGACGTGGAAGCACTGTCCAATTGCTGTCTGTTCTGGAGAAGCTTTACACACTGGATTGGAGGTATGGGCGTTCTGGTATTTGTGCTTGCAGTCTTTCCTTTGCGCGGCGGAAACATCATGTTCCTGATGAAGGCGGAGAGCCCGGGCCCTTCCGTGGAAAAGCTGGTACCTAGGGTAAAGAACACGGCCATGATTCTGTACGGCGTATATACCTTCTTGACGGTGCTGGAAGTAGTGCTTTTGTTAATTGCCGGAATGAAGCCCTTCGATGCAGTAAACTTAAGCCTTGCAACGGCTGGTACGGGTGGCTTTGGTATTCTGAATACTAGCGCTGGTTCCTATGCATCCTCGCAGCAGGTGATCATTACGATTTTCATGATCCTGTTTGGCGTAAACTTTAACATTTATTATCTGATTTTGGTGAAGAGGATCAAGGATATTTGGCATTCCGAGGAATTGAAGGTTTATCTGGGTGTCATTTTGGCGAGCGGACTATTGATTGCCTACAACATTCGCCATATTTTCCCGAATCCATTGGAAGCCTTGAAGCATTCATTTTTCCAGGTGGCATCCATTATTACGACCACGGGATTTTCAACGGCAGACTTTAATGAATGGCCAGCCTTTTCCTGCGCTATTTTGGTGGGATTGATGTTCTGCGGTGCCTGCGCCGGCAGTACGGGCGGTGGCATGAAGGTTTCGAGATTGATTATCATGGTGAAAACCGCAGTCAAGGAAATCTTTACGATTAAGCATCCGCATGGCGTAAAGACGATCAAGATGGATGGAAGAGTTGTAGAGCATGAGACCATTCGCTCCGTAAACACGTTTATCGTAATTTACGCGCTGTTATTTACTGGCTCCGTGCTTTTGATTAGCTTAGATAATTTTGATTATACGACGAATTTTACGGCGGTTGCAGCGACCATCAATAACATTGGACCTGGATTGAATGTCGTAGGCCCTACAGGGAATTTTGGCGCATTTAGCGCGTTCTCCAAGGTCGTGCTGATGTTCGACATGCTGGCAGGACGTCTGGAGCTGCTGCCCATGATCGTGCTGTTCTCGCCGCTTGTCTGGAGTAAGCATCGTTAAAAACTTGAGCTTGCAGAGATGTTTTATTCTTGTACTGATTTTTTTAGCGTTATAATTAAGAATGTGGACAAGATGAAAAGTAGTATGACACCGATCACTACAATAATGGTGGTGCGGAGGCGGGCGGATTGCAGTTCTTGTTCCGCTTGCGCCAGCTCCTCGGAAGCCTTGAGGGCGTTGTCCTCGGCCTCTTTTTGAAATGCAGCTAATTGCTCGTCAATTTTGGCGAGCTTTTCTTTTTCTGCGGCTTCGGCCTGTTCTTTTTCCAAACGCTCTTTTTCTAAGCGCTCCTGCTCCAGGCGTTCTTCCTCGGCAATGCGTTCCTGTTCCGCGCGAAGAACTAGGTGCTCCAGCATGGAGTTGTTCTCGTCCACGCCCACGGTCGTTTTGTAAAGTCCAAAATCAGCTACGCTGTATTTATAGGTATCAGAGACATAAAACCAGCACCACTGCTGGGACTTATGCTGTAAATATGCATCCTTTGCGATTTCCAGCGCCGTTTTGCCGCCAAGGGATTCCACGGGAACATGTAGGTCCATGTGAATCTTATTTTCGGAATACAGGTGGAAATAGGCCTTGGGAACATCATACGAGGCCTGCGCCAACGCCTGCTCCACGGCCTTTGCCGTCAGCATGTGAAAGCCATGACCATATTCCCCGTTAAAGTCATGCGTGACAACAATCTGAGGCTCCAGACGGTCAATGCAATCCACGACAAACGCCGTCATGTCATCGAGACTATATTTCTTCTGGGCATCTGCAAAATCATCGCAATACATGTCCTTAAAATTTCCGCAGATGGGATAGGTGCGAAGCCCGTCCACCCAAAGACCGTCCAGCTTTTCATGCTCACGCACGGGCGTCGTGCTCCAAAACTCCGTCATGTAGGCAACCTGTACCCTTGCTCCCTGGGGAACATAGCTCGGAATGATGCCTCCCATAAAAAGAATTTCATCATCCGCGTGGGAGGAGATGAGGAGAATGTCAGGGCGCTCGCAGGGAGGCTCCCAAATTTGCACGTCCGAAGGGACCTCATTGTCCGTAAAGATGCGGATTTGATAAATGCCCATGGGATTTTCCTCGGGCAGAGAGAAGGTCACGCTTGCGCTTGGATTATCTAGGGCAATGAATTCATGCAGGAAGCCATATTCACCGCAGGAGAGCTCCTCCGTGTCCGTGATCAGCGTGTAGGGCGTTACCGCCTTATTCCATTTGACATAAATGGCGCCGATGGGCGAACCGTCCTTGGCCGTCACGGTGATGCGGCTGCCCTTTCCTGTGGTTTGCGGCGTCAGCTCCTTTGCATAAGCTGGCTGCGTATAGAATAAGATGCAAAACGTAAAAATACAAAGGCAAATGATTGCCCGAATTTTGTTTTTCATGAGAGGTACCTTTCTTATGGTTTAGCGATAAGGCCTGCCTGACAAGCAAGACATATGTGTTTCTTAATTTACATCAGCATACCACGTTTTGGAGGAATGTGAAATCCCTTATTGTGTTTTTAGACAAAAAATGCTAAGATAATCTAATGGGGTTTCACGGCAAGCCCCTGAGTAATCATCGTAGTAAAGGAATTGTCATGAAGGGAATTACGATTGTCCTGCCTTCGCTGGACCCAGATGAAAAATTGAATATGGTAGTTCGCGGGCTTTTGGCAGAGGGGTTTGAGGACATTGTGATTGTGAACGATGGAAGTGATGAGGCACACCTTGCACCCTTTGAGGAGGCAGCAACGCATCCTGAGGTTACCGTTTTAACCCACGAGGTCAATCGTGGCAAGGGACGGGCGCTCAAGACAGCCTTTTCGTATATCCTAGAGCATCGCAAGGATGGCATTGGTGTTGTCACGGTGGACGGCGATAATCAGCATACGCCCAAGGATATCAAGGCCTGTGCGGAGAAGATGGCGCAGACAGGTGACGTCGTTTTTGGATGCCGAAATTTTGACCTTCCCAATGTGCCGAAGCACAATCGCATGGGGAACAAAATCACCAGCATGGTGCTTCGCCTTTTTTGTGGCATTCGCCTTTCTGATACGCAGACGGGGCTTCGCGCCATTCCGGCAAAGTATTTACAGCTGATGACGACAGTGCGCGGAGAGCGCTTTGAATATGAGACGGAGATGATCTTTGCCCTAAAGCGTGACCGGATTCGTTTTCATGAGGTGACGATTGAGACGGTCTACATTGAGGAAAATAAATCCACGCATTTCCATCCCGTGCGCGATTCCTTCCGTATCTACGGCATCATCCTTTCCTTTATGTTCAGCTCCGCCGCATCCTGCCTGGTGGATTACCTGATCTTTACGGTGCTGGTGTTCCTTTTAGAGGACAAAATGACTCGCTGGATGAAGCTTGCCTTTGCAGTATTTCCTGCGCGTGCCGTTTCTTCCATCGTCAATTATACGCTGAACAGGAAGGCTGTTTTTCGAAGTGAGGCACCCGTGAAGCAGACGCTTGTGCGGTACTATACGCTCTGCGTGATCCAGACGGCATGCTCCTATGGATTGGTGTATCTACTCAGCGCGCTTTGTGACGCAGGCTCAGCGCTGGAGGTATGGCTGAAGGTGATCGTCGACGTGTTCCTGTTCATGATCAGCTTCCGCATTCAGCAGCATTGGGTATTTCGATAAGCATTTACCGAAGAGGTAAAAATATAGATAGTGAAGACATAAGAGGAGTTCTATGAAAGTCAGGAAAGTTTTGTTGCGTATCCTGCTGGTGATCGTGACCTTTTTGGTGATCACCTTTATGGGATTGAATTATACGCTATATACCATTTGCCATGGACCGTCTGCGACGGCAAGAGACCTGTTCGTCTCCACCATTTTGGAGACGGGCGCGTTGCAGTTTTTGGCTTCCTGGTATTTTTCAGAGGAGGAGATTCTTGCCATCACAAACCGAAATGCCATGGCACAGACAACGGAAGAGGTTAACACGGACCTAATCGTTATCAAGACGAGCGAGGAAGGTGACGGTGAGGGTACGGCAATCGAGGAAGAGGAATTTGATTTTGATGAGAATGGCATTGCCATCATCGAGATGACGGGGCGTGCCTATATGGCAAAGCTCATGATTGTAAAGGATCCTTCGAGAGTGAAGGTGGCAACGATTTACCCTTGGTCCGACATGAATCACAGTAAGAATGGCGTAACGCTCGAAGAGCTGGTGAAAAAGGCAGATGCCATTGCGGGAATCAATGGCGGTGAGTATTTTTCAGAGGGTAACTGGGGCGGCAGACCCAAGGGCCTAACGGTTTGCGAGGGAGAAATTCAGTATAATGATCCCAAGAAGGGCGACGTCATGGTCGGCTTCAATGAGGATAACATCCTTGTCATCAAGGATCTCAGCGGCATGAATGCAAAGCAGGTGGAGAGCATGGTTGCCGAGGAGCATATTCGCGATGCCGTGAGCTTTAAGGATGAGGAGAATGGTGACAGCAACCACTTTACGAAGCTGATCATCAATGGAAATGCAAGAGAAATCAGCGGTAACGGAAGCGGTGCGAATCCCAGAACGGCCATCGGACAGAGGGCAGACGGAACGGTACTTCTTCTTGTGACGGACGGTCGTGGTGCGTCAGGACATCTGGGCGCAACGGCAGCAGACCTGGTCAGCATCATGCAGGAATATGGTGCGGTGAATGCTGCAAATCTGGATGGCGGCAGCTCCTCCGCCATGTATTATTTGGATAAATATGAAATGACGAGCGTAACGCTCTATTATTCGACCTCCTCCTGGAGACTTCCCACGGGCTTCGTGGTGTCAGGAAAGGGGGCGGAATAAATGGCTGGAAGGACGCAGAACTATCAGCAGAGGAAGGATCAGCAGAGGAAAGCCAGGAAGAAGAAATTTCCGCTGTTTTGGCTACTGTATTTATTGTTTGTCATTGCCATGATCGTCTTTTGGATCAGAGCAGTGGATTATGTCAAGAAATGCCTTGTACTCTATGAAGAGAGTCAGCCCGTGAATTCCATGGAGACGATCATCGCGGATCTAAGAAAGCAGGGCCTGGAGTCTTATGTCAGGATTGACGGGGAAATGTCTCGCTTTGATTCGCAGGAGGCATTCGCGAAGGCAGCGCAGAAGCTGGTTAGTGGAAAGATTTTGGATTATGCGCTGGCAAAGGGCGTGCAGGATCCCGCAGCTCCGAAATATGAGCTTTTGGCGGATGGAGAGCCTGTCGGGTTTGTAAGCCTAAAAGAAACCTCTTCGGAGACCATGTTTTTAAATCTTTTGAAGGTCAGTGAATGGGCATTGGACCATGTGGAAATCAAGGCAATTATTAAGGGAGAGAATTCCTTTGAGGTTACCGTTCCAGAGAGCTATCAGGTATTGGTGAATGGTATTGCCGCAGATGAGAGGGAGCTGGCGCCTGAGACGCAGGTCTCCGAGGAGTTTGCCTATGCTTCAGAATATGTCGAAGTGCCTAGCTTTGTGACCTATCGCAGCGAGGGACTGTTAGATCCTCCGACGATTCAAATTTTAGATCAGGAAGGACGACAGATTGAGACTGCCGTAGAGCAGAAAAATAACAAGACGAGTGCATCCCTGATGGCGTTTATGGAAAGCGACATCCCTGAGGAGCTTCGGAAACAGGTGTTGGAGAACACGGAGCGTTATACGAACTTCTTCTCCGCAGACCTTCCTGGGTGTAAGGGTAGTGTTTCACCCATTAAGGACATGTTCCCGAGGGATTCCTACTATTTGGATCTGGCGGATACCTACCGCAGGGAAGACATGTGGATGTACAGTGCGCATAGTACGCCTGTGTTTAAGAATGAAGTAGTGGATCATTATATTCGCTACAACGAGGAGCTCTTTTCCTGTGAGGTTTATTTCGAGAAGGAAATGCAGCTGTCCAAGACCGGCAAAAAGAAGGTTGACATTACGAATTTCCGCATGTATTACGGTCTTCTGGACGGTGAGTGGAAGATTTTGGACATGGTGACGCTGCTCGCGAGCGAATAAGGCAGTAAGCGGCTATTTATGAAGGAATAAAGCGGTTTTCCTGTGGACATACTATGTAAAAAGGCATGGAGGTGTCAACATGGAAAACAATCAGGAAAAGTGTGCAGACGCACGGGAAACTCACACCGTGGAATTATTAAAGGAATGCAGTACTGGCTGCCAGATGGCGCAAAAGAGTGTCAAGCAGGTTCGGTCATTTGTTACGGATGAAAAGCTCAGCGAGCTGATGGAGGCTTATGGAGAAAAGCATTCTGGCTTGGAGCGCGAGGTCGCAAGCATGCTGGGAAGCTATGGCAGCAGCGAAGAGGAGCCGCCAAAGATGGCGGAAATCGGTGCCTGGATGAGCGTGGAGATGGGCATGATGATGCATCCCAACAATCAGGAGGCAGCCAAGAAGATGATGGATGGCTGCAACATGGGCATTCAGTCCGTCAGCGAGTATGTCAATCGCTATCCTGACGCAGAGGAGAAGGCGCACGAGCTTGCCAAGAAGATCATCAAGGTCGAAGAGGATTTCATGGAGGAAATGAAGGCCTTCGTATAGCATAAAGACAAGGCCCACGGCATAAGAATCATTAAGAGCACGAAAAGAGGATTCTTATGAAATTCCAGTGGAAAGCATTGGCCATGAGCCTTGCCGTATCGTTAGGAACAGGTTTTCTTTCTTCTTTGTTAACGCCCAATATTCAAGAGGAGTATGCCCAGCTATATCAGCCGCCTTTGGCGCCGCCTGGCTGGGTTTTTCCTGTTGTTTGGACAGTTTTATTTCTGTTAATGGGGCTGGCTGCTTTCGTCGTTTATGATGCTAACGCTCCCATGGAGGAGAAGAAGCAGGCGCTCATTCTCTATGGCGTACAGCTCTTGTTTAATTTGGGCTGGTCCGTACTATTCTTTCGCTGGAATGCATACCTTCCTGCATTCCTTTGGCTGATTATTTTATGGTTTTTCGTATTTCTCCTTGTGAAAAAATTTGGAGCGATCGATGAGCTGGCGGGGAATCTTATGATACCATATCTTTTGTGGCTTACGTTTGCCGCTTACTTGAATCTTTCCATCGCGCTCTACTATCTGTAAGAAAGAACACTTTATTCTTTGTAAATTTGGCAAAGGATGCAAAGACGATAGCAGAATTATGTTGGCATTTCCTGCCAAGATATGATATACTTTACCTATTAGATTTCTGGGAAATCAGGAGGCAAAATACCATGTACTATACGAATGTGTTGGATCTGATCGGAAATACGCCGCTGCTGAGCTTGGAGCAGTCGACAGGATTACAAATTTATGCGAAGGCTGAATTTTTGAATCCTGGAGGCAGTATTAAGGATCGAATTGCATTAAATATGATTGAGGATGCAGAGAAATCTGGAAAGCTAAAGCCAGGCATGACCATCATTGAGCCCACCTCAGGAAATACAGGTATTGGTCTTGCGCTTTGCGGCGTTCGCAAGGGCTATAAGGTTATCATCGTGATGCCTGAGAACATGAGCGAGGAAAGAAAGAAGATTATTCGCGCGCTGGGTGCAGAGCTGGTTTTGACCGAGCCGAAGCTTAGCATTGACGGAAGCGTGAAAAAGGCCATGGAGCTGGCGGCTTCCTCTGATGAGTATTTTGTACCGCAGCAGTTCCAGAATCCTGCGAATCCAGATGCACATTATCGCACGACGGCAAAGGAATTGGCTGAGCAGCTTGGAAAGAAGATTGACGTCTTTGTATCGGGAATTGGCAGCGGCGGAACCCTACAGGGAATTGCACAGTATCTGCTTGAGCTGAATCCTGACATGATGGTGGTTGCAGTTGAGCCGAAGAATGTAAGCGCACTGCTGGGAGATGAGCCTGGACTTCATCAGATTCAGGGAATCGGTGATGGATTTATTCCAGACATTTTGGATACCAAAATCATCACGGACATCGTGGAGGTTAGCGATGATGATGCCATCAATACGGCAAGATCTTTGGCAAGGATTCAGGGATTGCTTGTTGGAACCTCATCGGGAGCCAATGTATGGGCAGCGATGCAGATGGCAAAGAAGTATGGAAATGATAAGGTGATTGCCACGGTGTTGGCAGACCGCGCGGAGAGATACTTCAGCACGGCATTAATCTAAATAAAAAGGAAGAGAGCGGTTGCTTGTTGATCAGGCAGCCGCTTTACTGTTAGGAGGAATCCGTGAATGATATAATCGGTATTTGGGTTCCTTATTTAGCACCAAAATATACGATATATTGATAAAATACGATAAAACAGAAACTTAATCGGTCAAAAAACATATGCTATTTTAAAATGGGGTCGAAATAACCTGATAAGTCAATAGGAGAGGATATTGATAACAAGCATTATTGAAGATTGAACATTATATTACATGTAATATTTTAAAATATGCAAGTTTCTCTTTGGGATAAGAAATCATATAATAACATGCGATATTATAGAAACGTGCGTTATGAATTGCCAAAGGAATGCGATAAATGTGCCTCAGATAAAATAACCACCGCTATATAATTGATTTTTTGCATATTAAGGGAAATTGAATGGGATTTTCTGCCAATATGTAGGGAAAACGCGGGAAAAGTTACTACAAATTCGTCGGATAGGCTATAATTTCTTGACAGTTTTTACGATGCAAGCTATAATTATAGTAGATTTATTGTACAATTATCCCAAAAGCTAGATGTAAACTGATAAGGAAGACTGGAGGAAGCTGTATGGTTGAGAGCATTATTGGCAATTACCTAATGGAAAGCGGTAGACTTACCCAGCAACAATTCCGCGCAGCATTAGACAAGATGGATGCCGTCAGAGTAAAGCTGGGACTGATTGCCGTGTCCGAAGGATTTATGACCTTTGCGCAGGCAGAGGAAGTAAACCGCTTGCAGGCGATCTGTGACAAACGATTTGGTGACATCGCCGTTGAAAAGGGATATTTGACGGACGAGCAGGTTGGCAAGCTCCTGAAGCGTCAGGGCGATGCTTACTTAACGTTTATTCAGGCTCTGGAGAATGACAAGCTGATCACGATCGGTGAAGTCTCCAACGTGATGGAAGAGTTCAAATTAAATAAATGTCTGACCAATACAGAACTGGAAGACATTAAGAGTGATGACGTGGACAAGATTGTTGACGTATATCTGCCTGAGGAAGCGAAGGATTATGAGCAACTGATCGCAGTTGCAATGAAGACGTTAATTCGTTTGGTAGACCGCCATGCGAGTATTATTAAGGCGGAAATGAAGCCCGTTCAGGCGACGGCTCCCATGGCTGTTCAGGAGATGGAAGGCGAAGCAGAAAAATGGACAAATGGATTCAAGGAAGTAAATGGTGCACTTCTAACTGCAGCAAGCTTCTTTGGACAGGAAGATTTTGAGACGCTGGACGAGGATGCATTGGATGCGGCAGCGGAGCTGATGAACTGTATCAATGGTCTGTACGCCTCTTCCTTAAGTGGAAATCGTGGCAGCTTCCTAGAGCTGCTACCTCCGAAGTACGACGTGGAGGGCGTTGATTTCTCAGATCAGACAGCATGTGTAGTGACGGTTCAAATTGATGGCAAGCTATGTGAATTTGCCACGGCCAAAAGGATTTAAGAGGGGGTGAAGGAACATGGCTGACGTGAAAATCTTAATTGTGGATGATTCCAGAACCAGTAAGCGAATTTTAAGAAACCTTTTGGAGAGTCAGGGGTACAACGTAGTAGCCGAGGCGGCTGACGGAGAAGAGGGATACTTAAAGTATCAGGAAGTAAAGCCCGACCTTGTAACCATGGATATTACGATGCCGAAGATGGATGGTATCGAATCCTTGACCTTGATCAAGAAGCTGGATCCGAATGCGAAGGTAGTCATGATTACCGCAGCAGGCCAGAAGGAGAAGATGGTAGAGGCCTTAAAGCGCGGAGCAGATGAGTTTATTACAAAGCCGTTTGATCCCGAGGAAGTTTCTTCTATCATCAAGCGTTTGACACAGTAAAAAGAAAGGGTGGTCTCTCGAGGAGGCCACCCTATTATTTTGCTAAATTTTCTTATCTGAGGAAGCCGTTTACGATTTGCTCCTCGGCCTCAGCCTCCGTCAGACCAAGCGTCATCAGCTTCGTGATCTGCTCGCCTGCAATCTTTCCGATGGCAGCCTCGTGAATCAATGCAGCATCCAAATGATTTGCCGTAATCTTTGGAACGGCGCCGATCTTCGCATTGTCCATAATGATGGCGTCGCATTCCGAGTGACCAGCGCACTTATTATTTCCGTTGATCTCAGAGACAAAGAGCTGTGTCGAATCCTCCTTTGCAACAGAGCGGGAGATCAGATTGGCGCTGGAACCCTCACCATTCAAATCTACCTTGAAATGAGATTCCGCGTTCTGCGTGCCATGTGTCATCAGACGCTCCGTAATTACAAGCTTTGCGCCATCTGCGAGGGTAGCAGAGGTGCTGCGATTCGTAGAGTCCACTCCGCGAATCTGCACGGTCTCCATCTCCATAAAGCTGTTCTCACCGAGCTCTACGACGGTCTCAGGATTCATAATGCGCTTTCCCTTTCCGTCACCGCTTCCATAGTGCTTTTCGACATAGCGCACGTGAGAATTCTTGCCAATGAAAAAGCTGTGAATGCCGTCATGCTTACTTGTCTCATCACCGCCATTATGAATGCCACAGCCAGCCACGATGGTCACGTCGCAGTCGTCCCCGACAAAAAAGTCATTGTAAACCATTTCCTTCAGGCCGCTCTGACTGAGCACGACAGGAATATGAACGCTTTCCTTTTTCGTCCCGGGCTTGATGATAATATCGATGCCCTGCTTGTCCTCCTTCGTGACGATGTCGATGTTGGCAGTCACGTTTCTCGAAACGCTTTGACCATTCGCACGAATGTTATATGCACCTGCAGGAACCTCATGCAGTCCTGCAATTTCCTCTAATAATGTTTTCTGAATTTGATCCATGGGTAATTACCTCGTTCGCTTGTGGTTATTGATAGTATTTGCATCCAGAGGAACCGCTCAAGAGCTCAGGCAAGATATCCTCCCTTGCACCCTGCGCCTTAACGGTGCCGTCCGCGATCACGACGATCTCATCTGCAATGTTCAGAATGCGCTCCTGATGGGAAATGATGATCAGCGAATTTTCCCTCTTCTCATGCATTTCCTCAAACACCTTGATCAGGTTCGAAAAACTCCAAAGATCAATGCCAGCTTCGGGCTCGTCAAATACCGAAAGAGGCGTGTTGCGCGCGATAATCGTAGCGATTTCGATACGTTTTAGCTCACCGCCGGACAGGCTGCCGTCGACGTCGCGATTGACGTAATCCCGGGCGCAAAGACCAACCTTGGAGAGAAATTCACAGGCATTTGCCGTGCTAATTTTTTCTCCCGCAGCCAGCGTGATCAGATCCTTCACCTTAATTCCCTTAAAACGAACGGGCTGCTGAAAAGCGAAGCTGATGCCGAGCTTGGCACGCTCCGTAACACTCAGCTCCGTAATGTCCTGACCATTCCAGAGAATTTGACCGCCCGTCGGCTGCTCCATGCCCATAATGAGCTTCGCCAGGGTGGATTTTCCTCCGCCGTTAGGCCCCGTAATTGCGGTAAAGGTATGATCCTTCAGCTGAAGATTAATGCCCTTAATAATTTCTTTCTTGGCGTTGCCTGTGTCGGACACCTGGAAAGAAAGATCCTTTAATTCTAACATAATGAAATCTCCTTGCAAGTAAAAACCAAATGAAGCGATTCTTACAAAATAGTAATTTTCTGATTTACCTCATTGTATAACATAAAATGAAATTTTTCCATACCAATTTTTGACGCTATGTGATATAATTTATTGAAGAAGAGACCTTCAGGATTGCTACTGTCTACACGGAACCAACTTACGGAGGCAAAGTATGGCAAGATCAAACTATAGAAGAAGACGAAGAAACGCTGCAAATGGAGCGTTAAATGAAAAGGCATTCGTAAACAGGCAGGCCCGCATCGGTCACTTGATTATGAATTTTTCAATCCTGTTCGCATATATTGTTGAACTCATCAAGGGCTCGAGAACATGGGATTATATCTTTATGATTGCGATACTTACCCTGTTGCCGGCTTTGGGTGAGTATTACATCTGCCATAAAAAGCCTGACACGGATAAGATGAAATACTTTATGGTAGGATGCTTTCTTGTGCTCTATGTTTTCGTGCTGTTTACGACGATGAGAATCCTTCCCTTTGCCTATGCGATTCCGATGTTTTTCCTTGTGACATTGTTTTCAGATTTGCGATTTTGCGTGATTGTAGGTATTGTTTCCAATGTTTTGAACATACTAAGCATTATCGTGAACATTTCAATTAATGGCCTCAATCGTGATCAGGTTCCCGACATCGAAATACGCGTCATGCTGTTCCTCGTGTTGACGGTTTATCTTGGCATTAATACCGTCACCATGAAAAAGGTTAACGAGGCAAAGCTCGCGAGCGTCAGGGCACAGAAGGATGAAACCAATCGTCTTTTGATGGAAGTGCTTCGCATTGCAGGTGACATGATCAATAATGTTGAGGATGTCTCCAAGAAGATGAGTGCCCTGGGCGAATCCGTCATGCAGATTCGTGATGCCATGAGCGAGGTAAATTCGGGAAGCGCTGAGACGGCGGGCTCCATTCAGGATCAGCTAAAGCAGACGGAGAGTATTCAGAACTATATTGAAAAGGTACAGGATACGGCGGATTCCATCGAGACAAACATGGCGCAGGCCGAAGGACTTGTCAATGATGGCCGTGAAAAAATGATGGTATTGGCTGAGCAGATGAAGCAATCGAGCCGTACCAATGCAGCCGTATTGCATCAGATGGAAGAGCTGAACATCTATACACAGAAGATGAACAGCATCATTGAGACCATCACGAACATTGCTAACAACACAGGCATGCTTGCATTGAATGCAGGCATTGAGGCGGCACGCGCAGGAGAGGCGGGAAAGGGCTTTGGCGTCGTCGCGGATGAGATTACGAGACTGGCGAATCAGACGAAGTCAGCGACGATCAATATTACGCAGCTGATCGGCAGTATCAACAAGGAATTGAAGGATGTTTCCAAGGCAGTAGCCGCAGCGACCGAGAGCAATGAAGAGAATGTAGAGGGAACCCTGCAGGCGCAGGAGAGCTTTAACGGTATTGCAAATGCAACTGCGAACGTCAGTGGGCAGATTCGTGAGTTGGCGCTGGCAGTGGAGGCGCTTGGTAAGGCGAATGCGGAGATCGTGGATAAGATTCAGACCATTTCCGCAATTACGGAGCAGGTTTCCGCACATGCAAGTGAGACGTTTGATGCCTGTGAAGAGAATGGAAAGATGGTTGGGCAGGTAGAAAAACTGATGCAGAAGCTCAACGATAATGCGCAAAAATTAAAAGCGCAGGAAAAATAAAAATACCTCTTGACTTTTTGGCGTAAAGAGGTTAGAATACATACTGTTGCAGGAATGCAACGGATGTGTGCGTTTAGCTCAGCTGGATAGAGCGTTTGGCTACGGACCAAAAGGTCGGGGGTTCGAATCCTCTAACGCACGTGAAGAAAAAGAGATGGGTATGCGTTGAAACGCATACCCATTTCTTTTTCTTCGCGTCCGGATCGGACGCGAACGGGTTCGGATCTCGCCTTCGGCTCGGTCGGCGCAAGGCAGGCTCCACCGGAGCCTAGCGCCCTCTAACGCACGGTTTGCATGTAAGGCTGGATTCGAACGGATTCGATCTCCGCTTCGCTCCGGTCGGCGCATTCCGACGTCCCCCGGACGTCGTGCGCCCTCTAACGCACGGGTTGTACATATAAGATGAGCTAAGAATGAATTGTTGTATGTTTATACGAATTTAGGGGATGCTAGTGGCAAATGGCTTGACGAATGGTATGGAAACTGTTACAATGAAATTAGCCAATAAGTTAGCTAAGCAAATGCGGGGTGATTAGGATGACGATGGTGAACATGCTTGAGGCAAAGACGAATTTGTCGAAATTGATAAAGATGCTGGAAAACAGGGAGGAAGATGTGATTTATCTGGCACGTGATGGTAAGCAGGTTGCACAGATCACATTGGTTCCAGAAAAGGATGTTTCGAAAAGGATTGGGATCGCCGAAAAGGAGCTAGCGTTGCCGGATGGATTTGACGAAGCATTCGACGGACTTGATGGGGAAATTACGGATCTTTTTGAGGGGAGCAAGCTATGAAGATACTTTTAGATACGCATATCATTCTCTGGGCGCTTGGAAATTCGGCTAAGTTACCAGAAGAGGCAAAGATGATTATTTTGACTCCGTCAAATGAGATTTTTGTGAGCGTACTTAGTTTATGGGAAATTGAGTTGAAGCGGCTTGTGAAGCCTGATATGATGCCCTTCACGGCCAGAAGGATTGAGGAATTGTGTAAGGCTGCTGGCTTTGAGATAGTACCTCTTGAAGGGAAGAATGTACATCTTCTTCAAAAGCTGAAAAGGCCAGAGACCGAGCCGGAACACAAGGATCCCTTCGATAGGATGTTGATCTGTCAGGCTATTTCGAATGACATGGTTCTGCTCACGCATGACTCGCTGATTAAGGGGTATAAATGCAAAAATATTAAATATGTATGAGATCAATTTCCTTTCATATTTCTCTGATGTTATCTCGATGCTGTCCATCTGCATGCTTCCCATATTTGAAGGCGCCTTCGCATATACTAGTGTGAGAGGGCTTTGCGTTCGTTTTTGATCTCCCAGTGAATGAGGAAGGTGAGGGCGGCACGGAGTGCGATGATGGCGCCAAGGATGCCAAGCTCAGCCCATTCACGGACAACTACGGTTCGAAGAACCTCTCCGCCAAGCTTAAATTCCAGCGCGAGGGCGATGCCCTGTGCAAGGCGCAGGCGAATGGCCTCGTCCTTTTTGATCCAAAGGACAAAGCTTTTTACGGCAGTAATCACGAGGATGGAGATGCCGAAAAATTCTAGAAGCAAGGTGGAAAACTCCACAATATAGCGAAGAATGGTTTCGGCACTTTGATAGATAGATTCCATAAATTGATTCCCCCATAAGAAAATTGTCAAATTATAGGAATATTATATATGCAATAGACAAAAATTTCAATGGAATACGGTGGAAAGTCTTGCGTTTTTGGTGAAAAACCATTATACTAAGGATAGTAATTACATTCGGAAGTTGCTGAATTTGGAGCAGGCTTCGCCTGGCGGTTCGAAACCGATGGCTTCCGTTTCATGCATACCGGAGGACGCTTTCCCGGACTAGGACTGACTTTCTCCACCTGCATGTAGGGTCTACGGGCGCTCAAAGTCTCGTCAATCATAAGGTAGAATGACTAAAGCCGCTTGAGTGGTTAAAGAGCGGGGCATTGTTTTGAGCATGTTTCAAGCTTAAGAACGGTTTAGGTTAGTAACCTCCTAGTCAGGAACAACTTTCCGCCAAAAGCGGAAGAAGGCCATCTTCTTCGGGAGATGGCCTTCACCTTTCTATAGTGAAATTATTTAGATTTTTCAATCCGCGAGGAGATCATTGGTGAAGAAAAAGAGAATCTATCTTTCAATAAAGAGTGTTATTTCTTTTCTGCTTTTCGTGATATTGATTACTTTTTTCATCTCCGTCACCTTTAACGCCATCTATGTCAAGGAACTCAATAATATTCTGGTCGTAAAGGAGAACCAGGTATTGCAGCTCTCTTCTGAGGTCGGGTATTTTCTGTTGGAGAGTACGGACACAATTGCGATGGCGGCCTATTCCGTCAACAGTCTTCAGGAGGCAGGTGCGGGAGATGATGAGATTTTAGACTATTTGGAGAAGCAGACTAAGGTTTATGCAAAGACGGTCAGTAGTGACTTTACGGGCATCTATGGCATCATTGGCGGAAAGTTTTATGATGGCAGTGGATGGGTGCCGGATGAAAATTTTGTCGCAAAGGAGAGGCCTTGGTATCAGGCGGCAGTGGCGGCAAAGGGTGAGGTTGCGCTGGTAACGCCCTATCTTGATGAGAAGACAAACACCGTCAAAATGAGTGTCTGTAAGCTTTTGCCAGATCGGGAGAGCGTGCTTTCCCTTGACATTACGCTTCATGACATTCAAACGCTTATAGAAAACAGTATTGCGGACGGAGATTGGTACAGCGCCATGATTTTGGATAGTCATGGAATTGTCGTGGCACATTCTGATACGGCGGAGCTTGGTAAAGATTATTTGAATGAAAGTGGATTTGGCAATGCCATTGCGACGGAGTTGTATCAGACGGAGGACGAATATTTCCTGTTAAAGGAATCTGGCGAGTCCTATTATGTGTTTACGACGGAGGTTATGGATGAGTGGTATGCCATCAGGGTGATGGAGAAATCCGTGCTTATGGAGCCTCTCATTCGCATTTGGATCACCTTCTTTGTTTTGCTTTTGGTGCTGTGGTTGGGAATGCTTTATGCATTCCTGCGTTTGAATCGGTTGAAGCAGAATGAATGGGTATTGCTGGGAGAGATGCATTCGCTGACGGACATTTATGACATTATTTGGTTAATTCGACTGGAGCAGGACACCTATCAGGAGGCCGATTCCCTGACGGGAGGGCTGGAGGGCTCTGGTCAGTGGCATGAGAAGGCGCAATATGCCCTGCGCGCTTATATGGATGGTGTGACGGACCTGCGCTTTAAGAAGGGGGCGTATACCTTTATTGATCTGCCGACACTTCCAATCAGGTTAAAGGGAAGATCCTCCGTTACCTTGGACTTTTTGGATACGGGAAACAGGAAGTGTCGCGCTCGCTTTGTTCCCTTCGCATGGGATGAAAAGGGCGAGCTGTCTTCCGTATTATGGCTTTTGGAAGCAGATGAGGAAAGGATGGAGTAGTTTGGATGAAGCTGCTGAAGCTCTCAACGAAAAAAGTGAATAGTCGCGAGGAACGGCAGAGCAAAACAGATGAGCTCACGGGACTTCCTAACCGCTTGTATTTCAAGGAAACCTATGGAAAAGACGGGCTGTTTCAGACGATGAGGTATCAGTCGGTGGCAGTCTTTGACGTGGATGATTTTACGGAGAGCTGTCAGCGGGAGGAAAAGGATGCCGTAATCAAGTGGCTGGCGGATCTGTTCCAGCAAAGCCTTGGGGAGAAATGTGAGCTGTTTCGCTGGGGAGATGACTGTTTTGTCGCACTGATGGAATGGTCCATGGAGTTTGCAGGCGAAATCTGCAAGGAGCTGTGCGAGAAGGTTGAAAAGGATGGACGAGTGACGATCTCCGTGGGAATTACGGAGGTCAGGTTGACGGATACGATTAAAAGACATTATTATCGGGCAATGCAGGGCTGTTATCTGGTCAAGGAAATGGGCGGGAACGGCGTGAAGCGTGTCTGAGACGGGTGAAGTACATGAGGCATTCCATTCGAACCAAAATTTTATTGTTTTTCTGCGTCTCCGTGCTCGGGGTCTATTTTCTGTTGGTTTTTTCTGGAATTTATTTCATGAAGAAGGAAATTGAAAAAGAGGCAGACCAGGCACTGACCATGTTAGTGGAGCAGAAGGCGAGGGAATTGAATGCGAATTTCGAGGGCTTGGAGCGTACGCTCGAGGCCTTAGAGGGGTATGTCATCAACAATGCAGATCCAGAGCGTTTATTGCTTGATCAGGAATATGCTCAGCTCTTTTTGGATAATTTTGAACATCTCGGGCGAGACGTGGGAACGGTTGCAGGCAATGCGTATGCCTTTTATTTCCGCACGGAGCCTAAGAAATATGGAATAGACATGGGTGTTTTTGTGACGGACAATGGCTATGGGGAATATGTCAGGATGCAGCTTACGGACCTCTCTCAATATGACGAGGACGACAGGGAGCATGTTGCCTGGTATTATGAACCGATTGAAGCTGGACGGACGATTTGGCTGGAGCCCTACATGAATAAAAACATTGACATCTACATGACCTCCTATGTATCGCCCGTGTATATTCAGGGGAAGTTCTTTGGCGTCGTAGGTCTTGACCTCAACATGAAGGTGATTCAGGAGACCGTGGATTCCGTCGACTATCTCGATGGAATAGGATATCTTGTGACGAAAAATGGTGACATTGTATATTCGAAGAACAATCCTGAGGGCTTAAAGGCGATGCTTCTCGAAGGAGAGGAGAAGGAGGCCAGAAATGCCTTAATGGAGAAGTGGGTGCATTCGGATGGGAACGGCTGTATTTCCTGGGAGGGAGAGGAGCAGCGAGTCGTTTCCATGAGCCTGCGAAACGGTATGATCCTGGTTATTGAGGTTTCCAAGGATGAAATCAATCGTCCCGTCAAGGACATGATCAATAAGATGTTGGTTGTTTTGCTAGTTGTTTTGGCGGTCATTCTGATCGTTGTGAGCAGAATTCAGACTGACATCATTAAACCTCTCAGACGCTTAACGGAGGTCTCCTCGCACATTGCCAAAGGGGAACTGAATGCGCAGATGGAATATCATCAAAGGAATGAGATTGGAGAGCTTTCTGACAGTATTAACAGCATTGCAAGAGAGCTGCGGGAATACTTTGCGCACATCCACGCGCAGGCTTATATGGATGGCATGACGGGCGTTGGCAACAAGACCTCGTACCTTGATCTCGTGAGGAATTTGGAGCGCAAGATTCAGGCTGGCATGGCATCGTTTGCCGTGATTGTTTTTGACATGAATGGACTAAAGCAGATCAATGACCATCTGGGACATGAAGTGGGAGACCGCTATATTGTTGATGCAGCCGAGATTCTAAAGAAGGTTGTAGGAGCCCAGAATGTTTACCGAATCGGCGGCGATGAGTTTATGGTGGTTCTTGAAAATGCTTCGAAGGCGCGGGTGGATGCGTATTTTGCGGAGATTGATGAGGCCGTGAAGCGCAGAAACGAGGAGGAAGCCTATGGCGAAAATGCGCTGGCGATTTCTAAGGGCGCGGCCATTTACGACCCGGAGGTTGATCAGGCCTATAAGGATGTCTTCAAACGCGCAGATGAGGCGATGTATAAGAATAAATCAGAGTACTATCAGGGAAAGTATGACAGGCGGAAGAGATGAGTATTTGCTTAGGCGTGAAAGGGAAGCATGACGCAGGATGGAAGGGAACGAGAGAAGGTGTAAGAAATGTCTGCTCAGAGAGATGGCAGACGGCGTGAAAATCTATGAATCCGTAAGGCGCATGATTGAGGATCTTTCGGACGAGGAGCGCACATCGGAGCCCGTTCGCGAGGAACGGTTGGCGCTTTGTAAAGAGTGCGAGAGACTCTTGGAGGGTATGTGCACAGCCTGCGGGTGCTATGTCGAGCTACGGGCGGCCATCATTGAACAAAGCTGCCCCTATGAAAAATGGTAAAGAAAAAGAGCATGCCGCGTGGCATGCTCTTTTATATAGGGGCGCGTGGGCCCCTCCTTCCAGGCGTGCCTGCGGCACGTCCTTTGGTCCAAATATCTGGCTAGGTGGTCCGAAGGCATCCTCCCACGCTGTCCGAAGGTATCTCCCCGCAAGCGGGTCCCCCCTTCGGACTTTAAGGCGCGTGGGCCCCTCCTTCCAGGCGTGCCTGCGGCACGTCCTTTGGTCCAAATATCTGGCTAGGTGGTCCGAAGGCATCCTCCCACGCTGTCCGAAGGTATCTCCCCGCAAGCGGGTCCCCCCTTCGGACTTTAAGGCGCGTGGGCCCCTCCTTCGGACTAGCCCATAATAACTTCAACGGTTACATCAGTTTTGCCAGCCTCGTAAGGAATTACGGAGGTGCCGACAAGCTCCTTACCGTCTACGACGATCTTGGTTACGCCCTTCTGAACGCCATTCGGATTCTTTACGGCTACATGGTAGTTTACGCCGCGGTAGGTTCTGGTGAGATCAAAGTCACCAAAGCCTGCAGGAACGCAAGGGTTGATCTGAAGACCGTGATGCGTAGGATATACGCCCAGAATATACTGGGAAACGTTGACAAAGGTCCATGCAGCGGTACCGGTCAGCCAGCTGTTCTTCGCCTCGCCGTGTCTCGGAGCGTCAGCACCTGCAACCATCTGAGAGTAAACGTAGGGCTCGGTGCGATGAATCTCGGAAATCTCCTCAATGTAAGCAGGGCAGGTCTTCTTATAAATCTCGAAAGCACGATCGCCTCTGCCGATGACGGTTTCAGCGATGGAAACCCAGGGATTGTTGTGGCAGAAGATTCCGGCATTCTCCTTGTATCCGGGCGGATAGGAGGAAACCTCACCAAGCTCAAGGTGATACTTGGTGTAAGCAGGCTGAAGGATCATTATGCCATACTTGGTGTCGAGCTTTTCCTTTACGGAATTCAGAGCCTTTTCTGCAAGACCTTCCTTTACGCCAACGCCGGCCAGTACGCAGAAGCCCTGGGGCTCGATGTAGATCTGGCCTTCCTCACATTCCTTGGAACCAACCTTGTGGCTGAAGGCGTCGTAAGCACGAACAAACCATTCGCCGTCCCAGCCATCCTTCAGGATTGCTGCATACATCTTGTCAACCTCGGCGCGGGCTCTTGCTGCCTCAGCGTCATCGCCCTTGAGCTCGCAGAGCTGTGCATATTCCTCACCATACTTCACGAACATGCCTGCAATGAATACGGACTCTGCAACGGGACCCTCACTGGGACCGAAGGTCTGGAAGGACTCGCCGGGATGCTCGGAGAAGCAGTTCAGGTTCAGACAGTCATTCCAGTCTGCCCGGCCAATGAGGGGCAGATCATGAGGTCCCTTGTGATTTACGATGTAATCAAAGGATCTCTTTAAGTGGTTCATGAGAGGAGTAGCCTTGCTCTCATCATTGTCAAAAGGAGTCATCTGATCCAAAATGGAAACGTCACCGGTCTCACGAACGTAAGCGCTGGTACCGGCGATGAGCCACAGGGGATCATCATTGAAGCCGCTGCCGATGTCGGAGTTACCCTTCTTGGTCAGGGGCTGATACTGATGGTAAGCGCTGCCGTCCTCAAACTGCGTGGAAGCGATGTCGATGATACGCTCCCTTGCACGGTCGGGAATCAGATGTACGAAGCCAAGCAGATCCTGGCAAGAGTCTCTAAAGCCCATGCCACGGCCGATGCCGGATTCATAATAGGAAGCGGAACGAGACATGTTAAAGGTTACCATACACTGGTACTGGTTCCAGATGTTTACCATGCGGTTGACCTTCTCATCCTTGGAGGATACCTGATACTTGGAGAGAAGCTTAGCCCAGTAAGCATGCAGCTCGTCCAGGGCCTTCTTTACGTCAGCGGTGGTGGCATAGCGGGCCAGCATCTCGTGAGCGCGCTTCTTATTAATTACCTGCATTGCGGCGTCAGCCCACTTTTCTTCCTGTGGATTCTCGATATAGCCAAGAACATATACAAAATCCCTGCTCTCGCCGGGAGCCAGCTCTATGTTGATCTGCTGGCAGGCGATGGGAGACCAGCCGCTGGCCATGGAATTGGTGCACTGACCCTTTTCCACAACCTCAGGATTGGAAGCGCTTCTGTATGCGCCGAGGAAATCGTCGCGGCTGGTGTCAAAGCCGGCGATCTCGGTATTTACGGAATAGACCGCGTAATGATTTCTTCTCTCTCTGTACTCGGTCTTGTGATAGATGGTAGAGCCTTCCACTTCCATTTCGCCGCAGCTAAGGAGACGCTGGAAGTTCTTCATGTCGTCGTCTGCGTTCCACAGACACCATTCAACATAGGAGAATACCTTGACGGACTTCTTCTCATTGCTCTCATTGGTCAGGGTCAGCTGGGTTACCTCGCAGTGATCATTCATGGGGACAAATGCAAGAGCGGATGCCTTCAGGCCATTCTTCTTGCCGGTGAAGCGGCTGTAGCCGATGCCGTGACGGCACTCGTACTCGTCCAGCTCCGTCTGGGTGGGCTGCCAGCCTGGATTCCAAACGGTTTCGCCGTCCTTGATATAGAAGTACTTGCCGCCCATGTCCGTAGGAACGTTGTTGTAACGATAACGGGTCAGGCGAAGCAGCTTCGCATCCTTGTAGAAGGTGTAACCGCCCTGCGTATTGGAAATCAGGGAGAAGAACTCGTTGCATCCAAGATAGTTGATCCAGGGAAGTGGGGTCTTGGGGGTTGTGATGACGTACTCTCTGTTGGCGTCATCAAAATAACCAAATTTCATAGGTACTCTCCTTTACATATATATTTTGTTTTTTAGTAAACAAATTGACACGAGTAAATTATATACAAAATAGTAAATTATTTCAAGAGAAATCTCAGTTTATAAAAAGTTTAGAAAAGCTTTCTAAAGCGTATATTTACGCAGGGCATTTTGCGTGTTAGAATATAGCTAATTCAAAAGAATGAGTACTTGATGAATTTGGAGAAGCGCATGGATAAGACGGAATTTCTCAATCAGCTGAGAGCTTCATTAAATGGAAAGATGGACGCTGAAGAGGTTGCGGACAATTTAAGATATTACGAGGAATACATCAACGGACAGCTGCGCCTCGGATGGACGGAGTCGGAAGTTATGACCTCCCTGGGTTCGCCGCGCCTGATTGCACGATCAATCATGGATGCCACAAATGTCAAGGAACAATATGAGAATGCAGCGGACCGCTCTTCCGGCTGGCAGCAGGGAGCATGGCAGCAGGCAGGCCAGCAGGCAGCATGGCAGCAGAACGAACGGCAGGGAACCTGGCAGCAGGCAGACTGGAAGGAGGATGACCGGCGATCCGGCTGGCAGCGGGCGGGCTGGAGGCAGCCCAAAACGCACATGGATCCGGATGCCTATCGTCAGGAGGACTTCCATACGAGGACCAATATCCCATGGCTGACAAAATTCTTTACCCTTCCCAAGTGGATCAGGATGACGATTGGCTTTGCGGCGCTGGCGGCATTTATGATTGTGCTTTGCTGGATTTTGAAATTCCTGTTCCCGATCATTATGCTTGGCATGATTTCGCTCTTTTTAGTCAAGCTCTTTAGAGACTGGCTCAATTAATTCATTGCTGAATTCGTGGGGATGCCTTCGGGCATCCCTATTTACATATTGAAAAAAATTGTTTATACTATAAAGAAATTGACCTATGGTGATTGATCTCGGCGAATGGAGCCTTGAGCACGGAGAATGAACGGATGAAGAAATATGAACTGATCGTTCCCTGCCATTTTGGCACGGAATCGATATTAAAAAGAGAAATTATGGACATTGGATATGACGTTTCGGAGGTGACGGACGGGCGCGTTTGCTTTTGGGGTGACGAGGAGGCCGTGGCCAGGGCAAACGTCTTTTTGCGCTCCGCAGAGCGTATCCTTATTAAAATAGGAAGCTTTCAGGCATTGGATTATGAGGAGCTGTTTCAGGGAACCAAGGCAATTGCTTGGGAGGATTGGATTCCGTCTGACGGGAAATGCTGGGTCACGAAGGCGGCCAGCGTAAAGTCAAAGCTTTTTAGCCCCTCTGACATTCAGCGGGTCATGAAAAAGGCGATTGCCGACAGATTGCAGGATGTCTACCGCGTGAACTGGCTGCCCGAGACGGGGGAAAGCTTTCCGCTTCGTGTCTTCCTGTTAAAAGATCAGGTGACGATTGGACTCGATACGACGGGGGAATCCCTGCATAAGCGTGGGTATCGAAAGCTTACGGCAAAGGCACCCATCGCGGAAAACCTTGCCGCGGCGCTGATTATGCTGACGCCATGGCACGGGGACAGGATTTTGGTGGATCCTTTTTGTGGAAGCGGCACCATTCCTATTGAGGCGGCCATGATGGCGGCAAACATTGCGCCCGGCATGCATCGAAGCTTTACGGCAGAAAATTGGGGACATCTGGTGAACCAGCGCCTATGGCTGGACACGCGCGAGGAAGCGCAGGAGCTGGTTGACCTCAGCGTGGACACGGATATTCAGGGGTATGACCTGGATAATGACATGGTGACGATTGCAAGAGAAAATGCGAAGCTTGCCGGCGTTGATAAGCTGATCCATTTTCAGCGCAGGGACGTCAAGGATTTAAGTCATCCGAAGAAATATGGATTTATTATCACGAACCCGCCCTATGGCGAGAGATTGCAGGAGAAGGCCGAAATGCCTGCCATCTATAAGACGCTGGGTGAGCGGTATCGTGCCTTGGATGCATGGAGTCTGTATGTGATCACGGCCTATGAGCAGGCAGAGAATGACATCGGACGCAAGGCAGACAAGAACCGCAAGCTTTATAATGGCATGATGAAGACCTATTATTATCAGTTTTTAGGGCCGAAGCCACCCAAAAAAGTTTCTGAGTAACGCTTGGCACACGAGCTTGAAAGGGATGATTCCAACGATCCTTAGAGTTTATGTCAGGCATATGTTTGGGAGTTTTAGGAAAGTGACTTGAGTTTAAATACCAAAAGTTTCTTAGAAAGGATCAATAGGAAATGGCAAAACAGATCATTTTTGCAACAGGGAATAAGGGAAAAATTAAGGAAATCGAGATGATTCTGGGAGATGCTGGGTATGAGATTCGTACCATGAAAGAGGCGGGAATTGCGATCAATATTGTGGAGGATGGAACGACCTACGAGGAAAATGCATTGATCAAGGTGCGTGCCGTGGCAGCGCAGCCGCAGGCGCAGGGATGCATTGTCATGGCAGATGATTCTGGCTTGGAAATTGATGCGCTGAACAAGGAGCCGGGAGTTTATTCTGCGAGATATTTAGGAGAGGATACGCCGTATAGCGTGAAGAATGCGGAGCTGATTCATCGTCTGGAGGGTGTCCCCGATGAGAAGAGGACGGCGCGTTTTGCCTGTGCCATTGCCGCAAAGCTTCCTGACGGGAGTGAGATTGTTACGAAGTCTACCATTGAGGGCAGAATTGGTTATGAAGAAAAGGGAAGCAATGGCTTTGGCTATGATCCCATCTTCTTTTATCCCCCCTACGGAAAGCATACGGCAGAGCTCACGGAGGAGCAAAAGAACGAGGTCAGCCACAGAGGAAAGGCGCTGCGCCTCATGAAGGAAGAGCTTAGTAAGAACTAAATAAGTGAAAAGCTCAATTATCGCGGAGCGATTATCAAAGGAGAACAAAGGTGAAGGTCATTATTGTGAGTGACACCCATAGAAGAAATGAAAATTATTTTAAGGTTATGTCGATGCATAGCCCAGACATGGTAATTCACTGCGGCGACATTGAGGGGAGCGAGTATGCACTGTCGGAGGCGGTGTCCTGCCCGGTTAAGATGGTGACGGGAAACAATGACTTCTTCTCTGAGCTTCCCAGAGAGCTCGAGCTGACCATTGACAAATACAAGGTTTGGGTAACTCACGGACATACCTATTATGTCTCCATGAGCACGGATTATCTCGTGGAGGAAGCCGTTGCCCGCGGCGTTGACGTTGTCTGCTATGGCCATACTCACAAGCCTTCTGTTACAAAGGAGAAGGGAATTTGGGTCGTGAATCCTGGAAGCCTGTCCTATCCAAGACAAGAAGGCCGCAAACCCTCCTATTGTATTATGGAGACAGACAGATTCGGAGACCTACATTTTACCATTGCGTATTTGAATTAAACGATAGGGTCTGCCATCATCGGAACTGGGAGACCACCCCAGCTGACGCTCCCTACTAAGGGGAGCGTTTCGGCTAATTTCACTGTTCGTTATTCTTGTTTTTCATTTGATTCTTGATCCTTCTGTATTTTTCCCTTTGTTACAAAATAAATACACTCAACAATTTCCGAATCATTATGCCCATGTTCCTTTAGCCATTCAATTAACCTTGGAATTTCGTTATCATTCATTATCATCACCTCCCTTCATAAATTTAAATACACAGTTGCGTGCTTTGCGGAATTTGTGGTATACTAATTATGGAATAAAAATGGTGTTAGATAATTTTTGATGATACACGAAAATGGTTGGGGAAGGAGGAAAGAACATGGCAGTATCAGAAGCAAAAAGAAAAAACAATGATAAATACAATGCGAAATGTGATTATATTAGTATCAGGCCATTAAAACCTATTGGCGAAAAAATAAGAGAAGCAGCGAAAAAGAGTGGTAAAAGCTTGCAAGGGTACATTCTTGATGCAATAGATCGACAGATTACAGAAGAAGAATGTGGGGCTGAAATTCCACCAGAATTGGTTTCGAATGCAATAGAATGGTTACGAGAACATAACCACAACGACGCAGAGATAGTCGATTTCATGAGAAAAATCTGTAAGAAAGAACAATAAAATCGGGGTGACAGGATTCGAACCTGCGACTTCCTGGTCCCAAACCAGGCGCTCTAGCCAAGCTGAGCCACACCCCGACAACAAATTGAATTATATCTTCTTTTACCGCGCACGTCAAGAAAATTATCCGCGACTCGAAAAAACATGCGCGGTTTTCATTTCCCTCTTGACTTCAGCAATTTAAAGTGTTATGGTTTAAAGCGCAACGCGTTAAAGCGTCTATGTGTCAAAGCGAAGAGCTACAAATGGCATACCGCGGCGTGTTGCAGGAAAACATTTTACAATCGTGACAACACGGGAAGGAGCAAGAAAATGATAATCAAGATCGCGATGCTGTTACTGTTTTTTGGCGTGATGATTGGCGTTGGCGTATACTGCCGTAAGAACGCCACGGACGTCAACGGATTTGTCCTCGGAGGAAGAAGCGTAGGCCCCTGGCTGACTGCCTTCGCCTATGGAACTTCTTATTTCTCCGCCGTAATTTTTGTCGGTTATGCGGGACAGTTCGGTTGGAAATTCGGCCTCGCGTCGACCTGGATCGGCCTTGGCAATGCCTTCATCGGATCCCTTCTTGCGTGGGTACTCCTTGGAAGAAGAACCCGCGTGATGACGAGACACTTAGAGAGCAAGACCATGCCGGAATTCTTTGGATCGAGATTTGATTCCCCGATGCTGAAGATCGTATCCTCCATCATCGTATTCGTGTTCCTGATCCCTTATACCGCATCCCTGTACAACGGTCTTTCCAGACTGTTCGGCATGGCATTCAACATGGATTACACCATCTGCATTGTCGTGATGGCAATCCTGACGGGTATCTATGTCATTGCAGGCGGTTATATGGCAACCGCAATCAACGACTTCATTCAGGGCCTTGTCATGCTGGTTGGCATTGTTGCCGTGATCGGCGCCGTACTTGCAAATCAGGGCGGTTTCATCAGCGCATATCATAAGCTTGCAAACATAACTGACATCAATGTTTCCAGTATGCCTGGTGTGTTTGCTTCCTTCTTTGGACCGGATCCCTTCAGCCTCCTTTGCGTGGTTATCCTGACCTCCCTTGGAACCTGGGGCCTGCCTCAGATGGTACAGAAATTCTACGCCATCAAGAACGAAGAAGCAATCCGCAAGGGAACCATTATTTCCACCGCATTTGCACTAGTCGTTGCAGGCGGCTGTTACTTCCTGGGCGGCTTCGGCAGACTATATGACATCGACGTGTCATCGGTCGGCTTTGATGCCATTATCCCTGCCATGATTGAGGAGCTTTCTCCATTCCTGATCGCAGTAGTAGTCATCCTCGTACTTTCCGCTTCCATGTCAACCTTGAGTTCCCTGGTTCTTGCGTCCAGTTCCACGCTGACCCTCGACCTCATCAAGGGGACCATTGCAAAGAAGATGGCAGAGAAGACACAGGTTCTTATTATGAGAGTGTTTATAGTCGTATTCATCGTGATTTCCGCAGTTATTGCAATTATTCAGTACAAGAGCAACGTAACCTTCATCGCACAGCTGATGGGCGTGTCATGGGGAGCACTTGCAGGCGCATTCCTTGCACCCTTCATCCTTAGCATGTACTGGAAGGGCGTGACGAAGCTGGCCGTACTTGTAAACTTCATCTTTGGCGCAGGACTTCTTACCGCCAACATGATCCTTCGTCCATCCTTCCCTACGGTGCTTCAGTCCCCCATCAACTGCGGTGCTTTCGCAATGCTGGCTGGTCTAATCATTGTTCCGATTATCAGCCTGATCACGCCGAGAATGAAGAAGGACAGAGTAGAGCAGATCTTTGCATGCTTCAAGAAGCCTGAGGCAAAGCCAGAGAACCGTGATCTGTAAGGAAAAAACAAAAATCAAAAAAACATAAAAAAATAGCGTCTGGATGGTTGACAAAAGGGTTTAAATACGCTACAATACTCGTTGTCGGTTTCATACAGACGCTGTTTTGTGTCCGTAGCTCAGCTGGATAGAGCAACGGCCTTCTAAGCCGTGGGTCGGGGGTTCGAATCCCTTCGGGCACATTGGGATGATACCAAAGCAGGTTAGCTCGCGAAGCTAAAGTGCGGCGTTCATCCGTAATATTTCTCATATATGAGATCAACTATGGTGGGTATAGCGCAGTTGGTTAGCGCGCCAGATTGTGGCTCTGGAGGCCAAGGGTTCGAATCCCTTTACCCACCCTGTTTTTACGGGATTGTGTCTTTGAGGGCACGCTTGCTGCCTAACACATAGGGCTATCGCCAAGCGGTAAGGCACAGCACTTTGACTGCTGCATTCGCTGGTTCGAATCCAGCTAGCCCTGTTCGCATCATCTCTTGAAGATGACGCGGTTGATGGGGTATTAGCTCAGTCGGTAGAGCACTTGACTTTTAATCAAGTTGTCGGGGGTTCGAATCCCCCATGCCTCACGAAAAAACAAAACCTCGCAAAACCTTATAAAATAAGGGCTTGCGAGGTTTTTTGATGCTCGTTTCGTGAGCTCAACTATCCCGGCGGGGTATTCCTTTATGGAGGAACTTGCCAGCGCCATGCAGAAACCAAAGTAAATGAAAGGAAACGACAAGACATACCCAGGTGGGAACCTTACGCCAACGAAGCTCGACGTTGAGGCGACAAAACGAATGATCGAAGCAGGGAAGCTTATGAATGTTCCGCTTGTTGATCACGTCGTTGTCAGTTCTCATACTGGCAAATACTACAATTTGTATTTTATGATCGACATTATCGGGGCGCTTGCCTCCCTGTCGATTGTTAACCAGTAAACGCGAAATATTTACAATTAAGGCTTTTTTTTAAGGGCAGATGACCAGGCGAAGTAAGGCGCCTGGGACATCTGCCCTTATTTCATAGATTTACCAGTCGCTTTTTCGCGATAATATGATAAAGTATTCATATGAGAGTTGTTATTATGCACAAAAAAGAGATGAAAAATATGGCAATGTCCATAAATGCGACAAAATTTTAGGAAAAATTTATATTTAGATAAAATTATAATGGACTTGACAATCGAAATGTGATAAAATTTTTGAGGTTTAGTAAATTGATATTATTATGGGTAACTGTGTAAAATATATGAATTGAATTACTTGTGATTAGCTATGGAAACACAAAATAATAACAACTTTACTTTTCAGGGAAATAACATGATTTAGACAAAAACACCAACTCTTTGTAAACTCGATGATCCAGGAAGATGAAGGAAAATCGGATAAATGAATAGACGGATATAAAAATGGATTGGCTTGAAATGGTCTGGTTGAGAAAGTATTTAGCAATTGATTAATTTTTTGTGATCAAAAAGAAGGAAAATTAGATGAAAGCTTAATATCATTAATTTGAGTGAGACGGAAGATCTTGTGACAGTGATGACCTGTAATGAGGTATTTGATCCGAAGAGACCGGATACATTTAGGGAGATCGTGTAGGCGTGGACGGCCGGTGGCAGCACAGGCCGTTTCAAAGAGTTGTTTGATTGGAATGTTATGTATATGCGACGAATTAAAAAATTACATTTGCATTCATGAATAACTTATGATATGGTATATGTGCAAGGGGCATTTGTCAAGTTCGAGATTTTGTCTGCCCATGTTTATCTTTCATCATGAAGGTGATGACTTATAAATATTCGATGGCAAAAAATTGAATTTACTTATTCCCTGACGGAGAATACAGACTACACCAAGGGCGTAGTGTTTTTTGTCGGGAGGACTGTGCCTCTTAGTATATAATAATATATTTAGGAGGTATTTTTATGACCAAAAACGAAATGAATTATGTGCAGGAACACATTGATTATCGGTTTCAGAACCTGGATCTTCTTGAGCAGGCCTTTACGAGAAGTTCATATGCGGATGAGCACGGCGGCGGAGACAACGAGATACTGGAATTCATTGGGGACAGGGCTCTGGATCTTGTCGTGGTGAAATATCTGGCAGAGAAATGGGGCGACTATGCTGAACCATATGAATTGAAGAATGGAAATAAAAATTTTTACTACAGCTGTCTCAGTGAGGGGCAGCTTACCGAGATGAAATCGGAGCTTGTTCAGAAGAAGACGCTTTCAAGAAGAATCGAATATCTTGGATTTGAAGATTTTCTTATCATGGGTAAAAGTGACGAGATGCACAGAATCAATCGCATGACATCCGTAAGAGAAGATCTTTTTGAGGCTATTATTGGAGCAGTGACAATTGATTCGAACTGGAACCTGGATGTTATTTCGCATGTTGCCGAGAACATGCTGGAGTATTCAGCGGAGATCGGAAATGAGGAAACCGTGAATTACATTGGTCAGCTTCAGGACTGGTCCTTAGCGAAAAGAGGAGATTTGCCGCAGTATATCGTGCAGAGGTATAACGAGAAACGAATTAATGAGGAGGAGCACAGCATAATTGATGATTCCAGAGACGTTAATGCCTCCAAGCCTGAGTATATGAGTCATGTCAGACTTCCAATGGTGGAGGAGACATTTTGGGGATTTGGTGACTCAAGAAATGAAGCAAGAAGATTTGCCGCGAAAACGGCGCTGAAATTCATTGAGGAACATGGCTTACAATTCACCATCAAAGATGAAATACCGTTTCCGGATTTCTACAAGGCGATTAACCAACTAGAAACACTTTCAAGAAGAGGATACTTTCCGATTCCGACCTACGATTTTGTTGAATCGCGTGACATGAACAACGAGGCTGTTTGGACGTCAACATGCCATATAGAGGGATATGAGGACATGACGGGGGAAACACAGCACGCGAAGTCTTTGGCAAAGAAGGCTGCAGCGTGGGCGATGCTGAAGAAAGTGCTGGAGATGGAATAAGCGGATATGTTTTCTTTAGCATAGGTGTTATGGGAATTTGAGGGGAGTTAAAGAAGGATTCGAAAATGACGGCCGGTGATGGAACCAGCCGTTTTAAGGGGTGGACTGATTGTAATGTTATGAATATTGCTGATGAGTGTATATTGATTTTTGTCGAATAATACCGCATAATAAAATTAGAAAACGCTTTGGAGGTGACGCCAATGGAACATCATAATTTGGATCCGTATCCTGAACCTAGGGATAAGACGCCGCTTTACGTAAATGAGCCGTGGCTGGTTGACATAACTTTGGACGAAGATGCTCTTTTTCCCGTGAAGCCAGAGCCGGAAGACAATGTTCGCATTTATGTTCCGCTGGATCTGAATGGCGATGCAATCCTAAGAAGATTGGATTATGTGATATTTCGTTACGGCGAATCCACGGAAGAGAATGAGTTCAAGTTCAGTAATGATGTTAGGCTGATCATGGCGCAGTTGGAGATATATGATCAGGTCTGGAGAGTTCGCCACATGCCAAAGGAGGGCTCTCACAGCGCGGAAGGTAAGGAATTGGCAGAGGCAATAGTGCAGAGGCTAGAGGAGATACCGGACGGATGCTCGGAGACATTTCCATTTGACGTGATAGAGGAACTGAGGGAAGAGTTTGGGATAGAGGAATAGATTGGAATATGGGCAACAAAAAGAAACATGTAGTTTTAAATGAATTCTATGTTTTATTTCGTCGTAATATTGTGGTATTATTCTTTGGAGTAATATCTCTATTAATTGTTTTAAAAAATAGTGAATTGCCATTTCCCATGTTTGTTCCAAGTATAATCCGAGAGTTTTTTTTGAAACCTTATCCTAATACAACGCAAGCAATTGCATTTATGTTACTTGAAAATCTTAGCCTGGCCTACATTGCCTCAACCATTTTCTATTTTTTAGTGGATTATATCCCTAAGAGGAAAAAAGAAAGAAAAGCGCTTTTGTTGGCGCAGAAGGATTTACAATCCATTTATGGAAGCTTAAGTTATATTATTAGGATGTTCCTTTTTGATGTTGATATAAATGAGGAGCCTCTAAGAATTCTAAAAGACAAAATTGATGTTTCAAAGATTTGTTTTGTAAAGCTATCAAAGAAGAATAAGCATGCCCGAATTGCACATTATACTGATGAATTTACAAATAGTTCATCATCATCCTACAATATTCATAATGATTCGATCAGCAATGTAAAAAACATTGAACAAAAACTTTATGATATTTTCAATCGCTCATATACTAATGAAATTGAAGGCGACTTATTAGAAATAATCGATCGAATAAGAAGTTCACGCTTCCTAAGTATGATTAAAATTTTTTCGGAAAAAGGTTATATAGATGCACCAGGAACTAATTCTCTATTTTATAGGCTGGACAGTTCATTCCTTGAACTAATTGAGCAGTATGTAAAGCTGGGAAAGTATATTACATGCAAATATGATTATAGGTTTAATCATATTATAGAAGCCGAATGGCAAAGACAAAATGAAGAGATTGTTCTGATGTTAAATAGAAGCGAGTTTTTAAATTTGCCGATTGAGAAAATCAGAACAATGACCAATTATATTCTGGGCATTCAACTGAGCGAAGAAACATTTAATAAGATAACGGGCGTATTATGTGAATTGTTAATTGCTTATGATTATTCACCCAAAAGTGAATTGTTGGAAATAGGAAAGCATATTGCAGAATACCTGAAGACTTTTGAAGGAGACAAAGAGTTAAAGGCTATAGCCGCCTTGAATTATTTGCAGGTATTGGTTCGGATGGGTACATCAACAAAAAAAGAGAAAAAGGAAATAAATTGGATTTTTAACCCCGCAGAGAATTTGCCAGATTATATAATTCTTGGTGCGCTAATATTAGTAAAAAACTATAGTGAAGCGAAGAAAGTAATGGATAAACTAAGTACTGATGAAAAGAAACTTTTTATTTCGTTTCCGATATATAGATTATGGCCAATTCCGCCGGTGCCTCCTAATCTAGAACCCGGAGACTTTCGTGTGATAGATAAGAATAAAGATACTTAAAGCAGTAACCCGTATCTAGAGAGAAAGACGATTAGAATAGCAAGGGCGATAAAACAAATGATTGGGGGTACAGGCTAATGATACAGGGTGATTTGGGTTCCTATCCTTCGCAGAATTGTTCAAAACTTGATTATTATGTGTATTATGTTGTGTTTAAGGGTGATGCAAGTGATAGTTCTCCTATTTTGCGGGTAAGGAGTTTCAGTGAAATTAGGAATCAATTTAATTCTGACATGCATTTGTTTGATCCTAATCTGTTGCCAATATTACCAGCTGTTGAATATTGCCTTCATATGCCTAGAACTGAAATGGATACATATGATGTGGAAGTGGAAGTTTTGGACAATTCGTATGATACAGCTCATTGCATTATGCTGATCCCCGATGGAGTAATTTTAGAATATGGCTTTCCGAGGATACAAAATTTAGCATTGGTAATATACACTGAAGACTGCAATGTTGAAGCGGTAAACATGCTCATGTCTAATAAACCCCTTCTGGGATGTGTGTCAGCTAAAGACCTTAATGTGGAATTGTTAAGAAAACATTGGAATCGGTTATATGAACTAAGATGGGACCGTAAAGCATTAAAACTAAACAATTTGGATTGTCAATTTATATTCGAAAATGCATACATGCAATTATTGCCAGTATCTTTTTTGCTAAGACAATACGAAGGATATGAAGAAAACATAGAGAAATTGATGAGTGTCACGCACGATAAAATTTTTTTCGCATGCGTTAAAGCCGTTTGGAATCATACTGTTAGGCACAATGCTTTAATGCACTGCAAAGGCTACAAAGATGAAGAAGATTTTTTGCGCTTGCATAGTGAAGGACTTGAGCTTGCTCAAAAAACATCAAGGCTTAATGTTATAATTACAATGCCAGGCATTTCAGCGAAATTAGTCAAACAATTTGGATTAAGCGAGACCTTGCCGATGAAGGATAAGATGGTCATTAGAATCATGGGAATACATCGGGCGATTGCCTGTGGTGGAATACTTATGGAATTGCCAGATTGTGATGGCGCATTGTATGAGAAATTAAACGAATTGGAGCTGAATTGTAAAAAGGAAACAAATAACAAATATGTAATTAGATCGCTTAAGGCGATAGGAAGAATTATTCAGGATTCTCTTTCCAAGGAACAAATCGGGATTATAAGTCGGGCAAAACATATTACCGTATTTTCGGATTTCCCGCTAGGAATAGCATTGTTTAATAACGATGACATACCTTTACATTGCTATAAAGAGACTTCCTATAGACCACTTACGCCATTGACGCGATGTTTTCAGATGGAGGTTTTTAAGCATAGACAAATATATTGGGGCAATAGGTGTAGAATTCTTTTTATTGAATGCATACCGAATAATTCTGAGAATATCAAAATCAGAGCATGCTCCGAAGGATTTTTTCAATCTGTAAAAGGGTTGTCGCGCAATAACAGCAAAATAAGTATTAAGTATGAAGAAGCGCTTTCCGTTCAAAGACTTAAGACAATTATTCATGAGAATCCCGATATTGATGTATTGCATATATCAGCACATGGATTTTATGATCCTAAATCTAACATGGCTGGACTGGTTATAGGAGAAAATGAAATTTGGATGGCTGATGGAAATGATTTTTTCACGCCGCCCGTGGTTGTATTAAGTGCATGTCAAATTAGTCCGCGTGGTAGGGGATCTGTAAATGTTGCAGACATGTTTATGCGAGCTGGAGCTGAAGCGGTTTTGGGCACATTTGTACCAGTAAATGCCATGAGAAACTCGATTCTTCTTTCAAGATTCTATACTTACATTTCAGAGGCACAGTTAGGCAGTAAACAGTATCGGACGGTATCTGAGTGTTGGACGGGAGTTTCAGCAACTAACATAATAAATGAATTGATGGTTGAGTCTAAAGGTTTTGGTGAATGGATCATGGGAAGGGATTCAAGGGGTGAACTGAGACTGAAGGTTTTCGAATTAGAAAAAAGCAAAGGCAAGCTACATCCACAAACGATGTATAAAGACACATGTTTGGTCTTAAAACAAATGCTTCACGACGAAGGAAAAGATGGAAAATTCGATAATGTTTTGAGCCAGGAAGATTATTTCCCGGAAAGCTTTTTTTATCAATGGATAGGTTTCCCTGAAAATATTCTTCTTTATGATGAGGTTTGGGGAAAAAGCATTAACAAGGGGCTCTGATGAATTGGAGGTGATTACACTGGAAGGCAGCAGATTAGATTATTTATTGTGGGAACAAAATCATGATAATTTCGTAATGCCAGGGTATAGCGAGATAACCCAAGATCAACTGGATGAAATCCCCTTTGATTTGGTTGATGAGCTTAGTGTATCTCGGAATGAAGATTATGAGATTATAATTTGCTGTAAAAGACACATTGATCCACTAAACATGAAAAAATCTGGCACGAAGACAACTGAGAAGGAACTTATACCGGGAACCGAGATAATACCAGGTACAATTAGTCTGTGTTATCCGAATGATTTTTCCGTGGTTTTTGGTCATTGTTATTACGAGGGATGCATCAGCCGAATTCATGAAACGGAATATAAATTGATTTGTAGCTATGTCGAAGGTAAAAGCTGTTCAAAAAAAGCGGCTGTAGTAAAAGAGTGGATTATTAATGGAAGTAAAAGCGGATTGTATTTCTTGGGGGAAAATGTCAGAGAGTATCAAGAGGAAACATCGGTCTGGGGGAAGTATGGTGACATGGAATTTCCAGTTAAGAGACAAAGGGCGGGGGCAGAGTGCCCTGGACGTTACATTCATGTGCGTTATTTGGATACTGCTTTTGATATTGAGTATCTTGGAGACTCGCATGGACCTAAGTGGAGCACAAGCTTATGCATAACATACTTTGAGAAATACGGAAGGATTCCAAGCCGAGAAGAGAGGGATCTTATTAGGGATTATTTGAGTTTCTTTATAGGACGAAAGCTGATTTACACGGGTGAAACTTTATATGATGAATGCGGCAAGGACATTGGTTTTGTAATGGAACAACCATATACTTATGGATTCGGAGCAAAGATGTTTTGTAACAATGGATCCCTGACACCAATTAATAGCAAATACGAAGGATTAAAAAGCTATTTTGAAATTGTTCAAAAGTTTATTGACCCGTTTGCACAAATTTATACTAAGTTAGATCTTCGCTCATTGTTTTATGCGTATTGGTATGCAAAGCAAATTGTCAGGCCATTAGATTTACCAATTATGGCTGGAGCATTGGAACACTTAGAGACGAAGTGGTATGAAGTGGTAGATGAAAATCCGGATAAGGTTTTAATGGACAAAAAGGATTTTTCAAAAAGAATAAAACCATTAACAGAGATAATTAATGAGTGCTTTGAAGGATCGGGATTTGCTGACCGTATGCAAAGAAGCGTTGAAAGCATGAATCGTATGACGATTAACGAACAAATGTACTTTTTTTTTGAAAAGCTTGGATTGCGTCTGGGAAAAAAAGAAAAGAAGGCATTACAAGCAAGGAGTTTGGCGGTGCATGGCTCGTTTCGTGAGAAAAAGGATCAGGACATATATGGACTGAGCAGGGTCTATGAATGTCTGACTAACAGAGTTGTTCTTGCCCTGATTGGTTATAAAGGGAAATATATTGATATAGGAACGATTGGCTACCCAGAAAAAGACATAAACGATCCTTGTGGTGATAATATTATGGAGGAAGAATCAGAAACTAAGCCAGAGTGACATGTACGCATAATCAAGTATATTTAGAAAAACGATAAAAGATGATGATGCTTTTACAAGCATTAATTCATATTGATGAAGGTATATGGAATGCCAAGACCAAAACGAAAACCAAATTATAACGGAAAGAAGACCATGCAGGAGCTCCTGGATGAGATCTGCGATTATTTTGGTCCTCCCGTGGATGACCGTGAGAGGGAAGACATTGATCATGTGAAGCTCCGCGGTGTTGCAGATCATTTTAACATAACGCTGATTAAGGCGAGAAAGCTCTTGATCACGGGTGGAAAGTACAGCACCGAGATTTCACGGGAAGTTCAAGATTTGCATGCACAGGGAAAATCCATTCAGGAGATCATGCGCAGGACGAAGCTAAAGAAGTCATCTGTTTACTCGTATCTGCCGTATGACAGGCTAGCATATAATCTGCCGGACAGCAGCATAGAGGCAGAGCGGCAGAAGCAGTATCGCGTGAGGAGGCGGAACGCTTCGAGGTCTGACGATGAGAAGGAAGAAAAGCTCTGGAAGGAGATGACTGCGCTGCAGGGGTGTCTATTTAGCACTTGTAAGGGATTTGATTTCACTTATTGGATCCGGGGCGGAGAGATGTTCGTGGATCGGAAGGAAAAGAGTATTACGAAGGCTTCTGTCATGGCTGCGTATCGGAAGATAAGGCAGCTTGGAGGCGAGGTTTCGGGTCCAAAGCAGCTGGGCGTGTTTGGAGCAAGTTACATATGGCCGGTATTCCTTAAGATGGGACTTGTGAAAATACGAAATGAGTGAGTTTGTGAATAGAAGAATAGATTGGAATGTTATGTATTGTGGCGCATGGCTGGGAGGAGATGATCCGTCCCAGCCTTCTCTTTTATTACTCCTGAAGATAGGAATACTTACAAACCTTATTAAAATCGAATTTAGGATTCTTTCTTGGCATGCCTCCGAATTTACCCTCAAAATAATTAAGCAGGACGTTGCTGCTTTTTTGTATCCGAAATGAGTTGTCACACAATGCTTTTACCGTCTTGTTTCCGTCAGTGTCTGCGTCAATGACGTAAATGTTGTCCTTAAAATCGTAGTTCTCCAGAAACAACATGTTATGAGTGGTGAAGATCAACTGACCATGAATGCAGGGCACTATGGATTCGATCAGTTCCTTTAGCAGGTAGTCATGTATGCCGTTGTCAATTTCATCTATGACCGCGACAGTGTCGTGATTTGCGGCGATGAAATGTGGCAACAGTTCGAGAAGTCCCAGCGTCCCGCACGACTCTTGATCGTATTTAACGTCGATCAGCTTGCCGGATAGCTTTTTCTTAAAAAACAGGGCATATTGGAGACGATTGCCGTTTAGCGGTTTGACTTCATAAAATGCCATCTGGATGTCTGAATACAGGTTTATAAAGAATTCGTTAATCAGCTTTTACGTCCGTTTCAGGTTATCGAGTTCGGAGACGCTTATCGTTCCATGATCATAATCCTCTAGTAAGCAGTCAATACCTCCGAGGTCTCTGTCCGTTGATTTATGCCCGACAAGGCGAAAACTCATCCCGCAAAACATCTCCAGTACTTCAGCCAGGGCATCATTAAACTGGGATCTGGCATATTCCGCGGAATAA
>SVFO01000032.1:4257-46912 GCA_015056795.1 Lachnospiraceae bacterium | reverse complement strand
TACGCGAGGGGAGCGATCCTAATTGACCCGAAGGAGTATCCCGCATCGTACCAGGAGACGGTCACGAACATCAAGAATGTCGGCAAGGCCGTATATCTGTATAACAAGGCAGCAAAGGCATATTTTGACTAACAAGAGACATAAAAGTAAAAGCGGTACGTGACCTACAAGTCACATACCGCTTTTTAGTTGATTTAAGGAATGCTCAAGCTCTATGGAGTTGATGGCCTGACAGTAATCAAAGTAATCAGGGCAGGCAATTTTATAAAAAGGGGTACATTTTGGCAGAAAACAACAGGTTTTGCATTGCGGGTCGATTTTTTTTAGCCAGTTTTCCGTTTTCAAATGGAATTCAGGGTCACTTATGTGGCCGATGATGGGAAAGGCTTGAATATTTTCGCACTGATATAGGTTTCCTTCGGGATCAATTGTAATATCTCCAGTCAAGGAATCTGCCATACAATAGTTTACGCGAAAAGCAAAATCCCTTGCTACCTCCTTGGAACCTGGCAACCCTAGTTGATTCCTATAGTCCTGTATCTCGCAGATTTGCTTTTGCAGATCTATGGATGCTGGAGAATGCCGATTTTGATACAGCATATGGAAATAAAAAAACAAATACTCCGAATTTTGAAATTCCGAACTGATCTGAGCAAGGAATTCCTTTAGCCTGGGAAGGTTTTCACCGTCATAATTGCATCTGAGAGTGACGGGAATGCCTTCGCCTAATAAAATGTGGATGGCTTGAAGCATGGCATCATAATTGTGCATGGCAGGATTTACATAGGCTTTTCTTTGCTCATAATCCATTCTGACGCCATCTACGGAAACCTGTACGTGTTTTACGTGCCACAGCTCCTTTGCCTCATGTGCCAGCTGCTTGGTTAGGAGCGTGGCGTTTGTTACAATTTTGGAGTAAAATGGTATTTCCTTTTCTTCTAAGGACTTACAGATATAGGAAATGACCTTGCTGCCCAAAAGGGGTTCACCGCCAAACCAATGAAGCTTAATGGGATCATCTCCCTTTGGTTTCATCCTGCAGATGAAATCCACAACGGCTTGTGCGGTTTCCAAGGACATGTGCCTTACAGGGATGCCTTCTTCATAGCAGTAAACGCATCTGGCGTTGCAACCCGTGGTAGGGAGAATGGTATAGGACTGAATGCCCGTATTTTTTTTGGCAAGCGTGCGAAGAACCGTCATGGTGATTTTATACTGTTCGAACTCATCACTTTCCGTGGGCACTAGGATTCGCATGGGAACAAGAGATTCCAAACCTGATGCCGTTATCTGTTCACCTGTCAGGGCGTGTTCTGTCAGGCGCAGAAATCGTTCCCATTCCTGATTATCAAGCTCTAGGACTCGGCCAGATAAGGTTTGTCTGATTAAGTGACGCGGCCCGTTATAGGTCACAAATGTATAATTGGAGATGCGATAATGAGTTGAGGGGGATATTTCCTTAGTCTCAATCAGCTTTATTACATTCTTATCGCCTTCGTGAAGAAGCTTCATTGACATTCTCCTTTAGCTGCTGCAGGATACAATTTTTCCTTATTTTATCACGGAAGAACTGCGAAAAGCAAGCAATAAAAAGGAGGCTGGAATTGTACGCACAATTTCTTGGGACAATTGTGCCAGAAATTGCTTATTTTTCTTGAAAAATTGTGAGATTTCTAGTATAGTGTCTATGGATATTCTCTAAGATAGGGGGCTTATGTCGTGAAATTAAAAAAAGGTGTCATTATACAAGAAATTGATGGGCAAAACATTGCCATAGACGGAAGCGACGTGGGAGAGCGTTTTCATGGCTTAATCCGTATGAATAAAACGGCAGCCTTTATAGCTTTGGCATTGGAAGACGAGCTTTCCATGGATGAGCTGGTGAAAAAAATGACTGAAAAATATATTGTGACGGAAGATGAAGCGAAGGAAAGCGCAGAGAAAGTGATTGAGAAGCTTCGAGAGTGCGGATTGCTGGAGGAAGCATAAGGATTTTTACTAAGTTGAAAGGTATGAGTAAGAATTATGAACTATAGAAATGACCCAAGGTTTAGTGGCATTGAGCCTTTTGAAAGGACATGCTGGCTAAGCAGCCCTACCATGCATGGGAAAGAACAGGAATGGGTCGATGATGCCATTCGAACGAATTGGGTAAGTACCGTTGGAGCGAATATTGATGAGGTGGAAAAGGCCATTGCGGAAAAGGTTGGAAGAAAATATTCCGTTGGTCTTGCCAGTGGAACGGCGGCACTTCATCTTGCCATAAAATTTTTGGGTGAAAAGCTATACGGAAAGCCGATAGTAGGACACGGAAGTCTTGAAGGAAAGAGGGTTTTTTGTTCCGACATGACCTTTGAGGCAACGGTCAATCCGATCCTTTATGAAGGTGGCATCCCCGTATTTATTGATACGGAGGTGGAATCCTGGAATATGGATCCAGTGGCATTGGAAAAAGCTTTTGAAGTATTTCCGGACGTGAAGCTTGTAGTGATTGCACATTTGTATGGAACACCTACGAAAATAGACGAGATCAAGGCAATTTGTAACGAGCATGGTGCCCTGCTGGTCGAGGATGCTGCAGAGTCGCTGGGGTCTACCTATAACGGAATTCAGACAGGAACCTTTGGCGATGCCTCCATCATTAGCTTTAATGGGAATAAGATCATTACGGGAAGCTCTGGCGGAATTTTCTTGTGCGATTCAGAGGAAGAAGCAAAAAAGATCAGAAAATGGTCTACGCAAAGCAGGGAGGATACTCCATGGTATTTGCATGAGGAGCTTGGCTACAACTATAGAATGTCCAACATCATTGCTGGCGTTGTTCGTGGTCAGCTTCCGTATCTCGAAGAGCACATTGCACAGAAAAAAGCAATTCGGGAACGATATGCGCAGGGACTGGCAGATCTGCCAGTTTCCCTGAATCCGATTCCGGCAAATTGTGTACCAAATTATTGGCTCACCTGTTTACTCATAGAAGACTCCGCAATGGCAGATTTCTATCGGGGAGATCGGGAGGAGCATTGGAATTCTGAGTCAGGGAAGAGCTGCCCTGGAGAAATCCTTTCCGCGTTGAAGGCATTTGGCGCCGAGGGACGTCCGATTTGGAAACCAATGCATCAGCAACCGATTTACAAGAATCATGAGTTTGTTACTGCGGATGGTAAATGTACGACTGCTAAAGAAGGCGCCCCTGCCGAAGGAAGATTAGACGTCGGCGCAGATATTTTTAGGCGAGGTCTGTGTCTGCCCAGCGATAATAAAATGACCGCAGAGCAGCAGGACAAGGTGATTGAGATTATACATAGATGCTTTGCATGAATATGATGAGAAATGGAAATAGGTTATGATGCATAAACCATATGGACCCTATGAACGATGGATAAAGCGGCCACAGGATTTTATCTGCGCTTTACTTGCACTAATTATTTTGAGCCCCGTAATGCTGGTGACTGCCATACTCATTCGCGTAAAGCTTGGCTCTCCCGTGATTTTTTCCCAGGAGAGACCAGGAAGAAACGGCAAGATTTTCAAATTGTACAAATTTCGTTCCATGACGGATGAAAAGGATGAACATGGGGCATTGCTTCCTGATGAGCAGCGATTGCCTACCTTCGGGAAAAGGCTTAGAAATACGTCACTCGATGAGTTGCCAGAATTAGTCAATATCTTAAAGGGAGACATGTCAATTGTCGGACCGAGGCCTCTGTTGGTTGTTTACCTGCAACGGTATAATGAGGAACAGGCAAGGCGACATGAAGTCAGACCCGGGTTTACGGGATTGGCACAGGTGAACGGCAGGAACGCCATTAGCTGGGAGGAAAAGTTCGCGTGGGACGTTAAGTATGTGGATCGTATCACGTTTCTTGGCGATTGGAAGATTATATTTTCAACATTGACGACAGTACTAAAGCGTGAGGGTGTTCATTCAGAGAATGCTGCGACAATGGAAGAATTTATGGGAAGTCGAGAGTAAAAATAGCATGAAAGATTTAATAATCATTGGCGCGGGTGGATTCGGCCGTGAGGTCGCATGGTTAGTGGAAAGATACAATAAGGTGAATCCCACATGGAAGCTTCTGGGCTTTTTGGATGACAATGAAAGCATCCAGGGAAAGAAGATGAACGGATATGAAGTTTTGGGAAAAACGGATGATGCCTCAAAGTATTCCGAGGCGTATTTTGTCTGTGCAGTTGGCGCTTCCAAAACGCGTGAAAGAATCATAGAGCACGTCAAGCAGGTTCATCCTCATATCAAATTTGCCACCATCATTGATCCGACGGCGGAATTCTCTGAGTATGTTACGTTTGGTGAGGGAACCATTATCTGCGCCCATACCATCATTACCGTCAACATCAGCATTGGAAGTCATGTCATCATTAATTTGGACTGTACCATTGGACACGATTCCGTGTTGGAGGATTTTGTCACGCTATATCCTTCCGTAAATCTCTCTGGCGCCACTAGAATTAAAAGAGTAGCTGAGTTGGGCACTGGGATGCAGATCATTCAAGGGAAAACGATAGGAGAGTATTCCATCTTAGGGGCTGGAGCCATAGTGGTTGATGATATTCCACCGAGATGCACGGCCGTAGGAAGCCCGGCAAGACCGATTAAATAGCAAGCGGAAACAGATGGCGGCGCGCCGCGGAGGAAGGTACGTAATGGTGTTGATCATTTGTTGGAGCATAGCGGCATTTGTGATTTTTTGGGCAATGGTGGGATATCCCGTGTCGCTAAGTCTTCTTAATAAGCTCTTTCACAAACAAAACCTTCGGGATGATGCTTATGAGCCAACGGTTACCGTGATGGTGACGGCGCATAATGAAATAAGGGTTATCGAGAAAAAGCTGGAGAATCTGTTATCTCTGGATTATCCGAAGGAAAAGATAAAAATCATTGTCGCTTCAGATTTCTCTACAGATGGAACAAATGAAATCGTCAGGGATTTTATTCGTAAGCATCCAGAGCAGAATATTCGTATTTATGAATCCATAGAGCATAAAGGAAAAACAAATGCCCAAAATGAAGCGCAGGAGCTATGTGACACGGAAATTTTGGTGTTGACGGATGCAAATGCGATGCTTCAGGAGAATGCGGTCAGGGAGCTGGTTGCCTTTTTCGCAACGCCTGACATTGCTTATGTAACGGGAAAATTGCAATATATCAATACGGAGGTAAACCAGACGGCAAGCTCCGAGGGCTTTTACTGGAAAATGGATTTGAAATGCCGTGAAATTGAAAGCAAATTTCAAACAATCACGGCGGGAAATGGTGCGATTTATGCGGTGAGAAATCAGGATTATGTAAAGGTTTCTCCCATAGAATGCCACGATTCCAGCTTCCCCGTAATATTTGCCTTAGAAAAGAAGAAGGCAATCTATAACCCTGATGCCATCGCGTACGAGAAGGCTGGTGAGGTAAATGAAGACGAGTTTAAGAGAAAGGTTCGAACGAACCGGCGGATTTTGCAGGAGATTCTGCCTAGCATCAGAATTTTGAATGTTTTTTCGTATCATTGGTTCTCGTATTTTTATTTTGGACATCGTACCTGTCGGTATTTACTTTGGCTTATGCATTTGTTGGTGTTTGTCCTTAACATTCCGCTCGCCATTTTCGGGGGCTGGTTTTGGATCGTGGTTTTGGCAGCCCAGGTATTGTTTTACGCGTTGGCCCTTCTTGGCTATCTCACCAAGGGGAAGAACAGGCTGGCGCGCATGGCATTCTATTACTGCCTAACGGTTTTGGCTCAGTGGAATGGTGTGTTTAATATCTTAACGGGAAAAACGAAGCCAGTCTGGGAAAAAGCAGAGAGCACGAGGTGACTTCATGATTATTGTTAAATTGTGGGGCGGATTGGGAAATCAGCTTTTTCAATATGCTTTTGGTTATATGATGTCTAAGGAGCATCAGGATCAATTACTATTTGACATTTCTTTCTATCAGAAGCATCAATACAAATATGTTGGGAAAAGAGAATATGAACTGGATAAATTGAAATGTCCCGTGGAAATTGCCACGAAGCTTCCTCTCTCCGTAAGATTTTTGGAAAGCTTTGCCGTTAACAGGGGATTGCGCAGGATCCGTAAAGCGCTCGCATTTCCCATTGGAAATGTTTTTTTCGTGAAAGAAGAAAAAAGAAGGTTCATGTCCAACATTCCATATCGTCCTAATAGGATTAACTATTATGATGGCTATTGGCAGTCCTGTGATTATTTTAAAAAATATGAGAAGGACCTGCGGGACATGCTTCAACCAGGCATAGAGATGCCCCAGGAGATCTTGGATAGAATGGAAGCAATCAGTAATGACAAAAACAGCGTTTCCGTTCATGTCAGAAAGGGTGACTTCCAAGGCAAAATCGGGCATGCCGTTGGGATTGATTATTATCAAAAGGCGATCCAGGGGATCAGAGACAAAATCCAACAGCCTGTTTTTTATGTTTTCTCGGACAATATTCCTTGGGTGAAAGAGAATATTGATTTCGGGAAGGATGTTGTTTTTGCGGATGATAAATGTCAGAACGGACAGATTTTTGACCTCACCTGCATGTCGAAATGTCAGCATGGAATTATGTCTGCCAGCACCTATAGCTGGTGGGGCAATTGGGAAAAGGACGGAATGGTAATGGTTCCGGACGGAGAATATTTTAATAATCGTTTTTTCCGGGATGCATGGATTCGATTATGATGCTTCGTCTCCTTTAAGAGGAGTGCTTATGAATTATTACAGATATGTCGTAGTCATTCTGGTATATCGAAATAGCGCGGATTTGGAAGAGTGTATGCAAAGCATCAGACAGAAGATAAAATCTGTGCGAATGATAGTTGTGAATGCCTATTACGACGATGAGTCCCAAAAGGAAATAGAGAGAATCACCAAGGCATACGATGGTGACTTTATCAGTGTTGAAAATAAGGGCTATAGCTTTGGAAATAATCGTGGCATAGACCTTGCGTTAGATCAGTACGAATTCGAATATCTCATTATTTCTAATCCTGATGTTATCATTCAGGAATTTGATGCCGACGGGTATGATTACGACGTCATTGCTCCCATGATTCGAAGTTTAAGTGGCAAAGCGCAGAATCCCATGGTCATAAAAAGAAGCAGGTTGGTTGAGAGACTGATCTTTCGTGGCCTGAAGAGGAAGCATCGCTTAGTAGTATTTATGGGAATTGCAATCAATAAGTTGCGAAGGGAATGCGGACTAAGAGCTCGTAGAATTTGTGGAAAAGAGAATTATCCCATTTATCAGCCGCACGGGAGCTTCGTGATGATTCACAAGAGGGTCATCCATCAATTACATCCTATTTATGACGAAAACATGTTTTTGTTTGCGGAGGAGAATGTGCTTTCCAAAAAATTGAAGGATCATGGTTTTACGGCTTATTTTGTTGCGTCGATTAAGATTCTGCACAAGGAAGACGGAAGCATGAGGCTGGTTGGTAAATCCTTTAATGAAGATCTTAGAAAGTCAAATCTATATTACTATGAAACTTATGGAATGCGGTAACGGAAGGAAATAGGATTTTATGTTTTTCAAAACAACGATTATGTTGATTTTGTTTTTTTACATAATCTTTATATGTAGAAAAAGCATACGACAATATGGAAAATTCATAAATCCGATGATTGTCTGTCTGATCCCGTTTGGGTTGGCATGTCTTATGACGATCAACTATGATGGGGTGACGGAGGAGGAGTTGGAAATAGGGCTGATGCTCTTGCTCATGGGAATGATGGCATATACCGCTTCCTTTTCCTTAATGGCACCCTTACGATTTTCGCTGAGAAAAAGGGCCCGAAGTGATAAGGGCACGCGGGTGAAATATAACAAAAAAACCGTCGAACTGCTAATCAATGTTTTATGTATCATGGAGCTGATTAGCTTTTTGATTTCCTTATACATAGTATTGAAAATATCTGGATCCATCACGGCAATCTTAGTAAAAAGTACATGGATAAGATGGCAGTATTTGGCGAGGTCAACGCCGATCGTCATTACTATGATTAGCCTTTTTCTGGCGGTGAATGCACATGTTTTAGTTTGCTTACTGCCGAAGGCGATACAACTGCAATGCAGACATGCTAAGTTGAAACTGGCATTTGTCGTTATATTGATGCTCCTGAACAGTATTGTCACCATGTCAAAGGAAGCGTTCTTTGTTGACATCATTATTTTGATCTATGCTTTTTCCCAGTATGCCAGGGATAAGGAAACAGAATGGAATATGATTAAAAAAAGTTCCATTTGGATTTTGTTACTCATACTGATTCTGCTATTCGTAATGAGTATACAGCGAAATTATTACGCGTACAGATATACGACTGTCAGGGAGATGCTTAAGGGAACCATCAGCATATATATCACCATTCCAATCATGGATTTTATGTTGCTATTGCGAACAAAGGAGTATATGATGGGCAGGCTATGCTTTCGCCCCGTTTTCAATATCCTTGCATCCTTAGGTATCGGAACGAGACAAGCCGTAATTCAAGAGGCGATAGAGAATGCCTCGAACGTTTTTACTTCCTTCGGAAACATGTATCGAGATTTTGGCGTGCCAGGAATCTTTCTGTTAAGCATCTTTTTTGGCTTGATGCTAGGAAGCTTATATAGCGTTCATACGGAAAACAGGCTTTCTAAGATTACGATTAATTCTATCATTGGAATGAACATGGTTTTTATGTTTTATGACCTACAGATCATTCAGACGGTTTACGTCATTACCATCTTGTACGCAATCGTTCTTGAAAGAATTATTGAAAAGTATCTATATACAACGGACCCGAGCAAGGAGGAAACCGTCATTGACATGCCAAGATCTAAAACTCAAATATCCAAACATTAAATGGATTTGTACGGATTGCTTTGATACTCTTTTGCATAGAACATGCACTCCGATAGAAGTATTAGAGCGTTTTTTTTCAATGTTTTCACGAGAAGTATCCTTGGCTGAACGTGACTTCAAAGAAATTTGGAATTTGAGCAGGAAAAAATTGCAAAGCGAAGCAGGCATTGTTAAGAAGGAAGAACCTTCCTTTCATGAGCTGGTACGAGAGACATATGTGCGTTTTTCTGTTTTGCATAGGCAATGTCATTATTCCTTTGAGGAATATGAAAAAAAATTTTATGATGTCATGCTAGAGGCTGAGAATCAAGTCATTCTTGTAAATGATGAATTGGTTGATTGGCTTAAGGAAGAAAAGAATGCTGGCAAGGGAATTGTTTGTATCTCGGATTTTTATATGTCAGGAGCATGGCTTCAGAGTTTATTGCGGCTTAGGCATTTAGATGAGCTTTTTGACCATGTTTACGTATCTTCGGATTTCGGCCTGAGAAAAAGCACTGGACGCTTGTATGAATATGTACGTGAGCAACTAAAATGTGCCTCCTTCGGCGAAATGATGATGATTGGTGATCAAAAGAACAGTGACTATTTGATCCCCCAAAAGTTAGGCATTCATGCATTGTTGTATCAAGAAAAGATTGTTGCAAAAAAAGTGAAAGACATTGAGCAGCAATTTCAAATTCTGTATCGTAAGAATAAAGCATTAAAAATGCCCTTTGTAAACTATGTCTTCTCGCTTTATTTATTTTGCGGAAAACTGAGAGAGGAATTAACGAAAGAATCCATTCGTGACATTTGGTTTTTTTCAAGAGAGGGAAAGGCCCTAAAGAGTTTATTTGAGGAATATTTGAGACTTCACCACGTGGATTCCATACAGTGCCACTATCTTTTTGTATCCAGACAGGCAACCTTTTTGCCCTCTTTAACCAGCATCGACAAGGAGGATTTTTATTTTCTTAAATGTAAGGCACGCGACCTTAGCCTTCATGACTTTTGTGAAGGTTTGGGATTGCTTGAATCTCAACTGGAAGGCTTATTGGTGAAATATGACTTTGACAGGGTGGAGAAGGATTTCTTTGATGGCGAGGTATTCCAAAGGTTTATAGCAGAAGAGGAATTTGTGAGGGTATATGACGCCGAGAGAGAGAAAGAAAGACAGGCAGCGATCGCTTATTTTCAGTCTCGGGGCATGGGCATACGCTCCGATGAAAAATATGCCGTTGTGGATTTGGGATGGAAAGGCAGCATACAGGATTGCATTGCCCGCGCGTTTCATGAAGAAGCTAATCTTTATGGTTATTACTATGGGTTGACGGGGAATGTATGCATAGAAGGGCGCAATGTAAAAAAGGGTCTTGTTTTTTCAGACTTCCCTTTAAAATCGAGGGATTATAACATTTATGCCATCAATTACAGAATGCTCGAGAGAATCTTGTGCGCCGATCATGGAGGCTGTTTAAAGTATACGCAGGAAGGACCGATTTTTAAGGAATTTGATAAAAATGAGGATGAGTTATACCATTTCGTGGAACCCATACAAAAGCAGATTCTGGAGGAGTTTGGTCAGGTCGCTGAGATTTTGGATCAAGAGGCGGCCTATGGAAATTCAAAGATTCTCAGGGACATCGCAATTGCATACATACATAAAAGCTTTGCACTGGATTGGAATCAGGAACGCATTCGCCAGATGAAATATATGGACAGGCGAATGGACGTCAATTTTGCAGCTTTTGAAAGAAAGCAAGGAAATAGAAGTAAGGCAATTCTTCGGAGACTAATCAAGGGGGAGAATCGAACGGAGGTTACCCAAAAGTTAATACTTGCTCTTTATAAAACAAGACTTGGATTTTTTGCCGCAGCCCTTCGTACAATGGCGCTAGCGACAGTTAAAAAGGAGCGCAGGGGATAAGGGTATTCGCTTTCAATAGAGGAAAAAGCATGGAACGTAGTGAGGCAGGTATCATTAAAAAAAATATCCTTTTTAATATTTGTAGAACATTAATGAATGTTGCGTATCCTGTGGTTACGTTTTCGTATGCAGCAAGAATTCTCACCGTTGACGACATGGGAAGCGTGATGTTTTCCAGAAACTATGTTTCCTATTTTTTGCTTTTGGCCTTGTTGGGCGTAAGCTATTATGGCGTACGTGAGGGTGCCCGCCTGGCTAAGGACAGAGTTCGTTTTCAGAAATTCTTTTTGGAAATAAACATGATTAACATCGTGGCCACGATTTGCGCTTCCATGATTTTCTTTGTCAGCATTTTTGTGGTAGACAAGCTGTACGGGTATCGTATTTTGCTGCTGATTTCATCCGTGGGCATTCTGTTAAGTGGCTTGGGAAATGAATGGGTGCTGATTTCCTTTGAGGAATATCGATATCTGGCCATCAGAACCCTACTCATACAATTAGCATGCATTGCACTCATTGTGTTTTTTGTTCGTTCCCAGGAGGATTATGTGATCTACTGTGCAATTCTATTGCTTTCCTCTTCAGGGCCAGCTCTGTTTAATTGGGCTTTTCTAATCAAAAACAAGCTGCTACATAAGGTGCCGCTTCATGAGCTTGAAATAAAAAAGCACTTGAAGCCTATTTTTGTCCTTTTTGCCATGCTTGCTTCCATAGATTTATATACGATGCTGGATACTACGATGCTGGGCTTCATCAAGAGCGACTACGAGGTTGGCATTTATAATGCGGCAATTAAAATTCCTAGGTTGGCCAATTCCGTCATCGCTTCTGTTGGCGCAGTGCTGGTGCCTAGATTATCTTACTATTATGACGTCGACAAAGAGCATTTTCAAAGATTGATAGATAAGGCACAGAATTTCATTATCTTTATTACCGTTCCTGCCTGTGTAGGGATTGTAATGATGGCAAAGGAAATTGTCCTTGTGTTTGCGGGAGATCAGTACGAGTCAGCCTTTCTAACCACAAGGCTGTTGGCGCCGTTAACATTGATTATTCCGATCTCCGTGTTGTTTAACAATCAGGTTTTTATTCCCATGAGGAAAGAGATGCTTGTGTTGAAATCAACATGTGTTGGAGCCGCTGTTAATTTGATTCTGAATGGTTTGCTTATTCCTTCCTTCGCAGAAAACGGAGCGGCCATAGCCAGTGTTGCGGCAGAGTTATCCGTTATGATGGTTTGCGTTTATCACGTAAAAAAGGAATTGAATACACAAGTGGTTTGGAAGAAATATTTATGGGCAGTGATCACCAGCGTAAGTATTGTTCTGGTATGTCTTTTGACTGAGAAAATCATAGACAATACATATCTTCGCTTGGGCTTTGCCGTGATTACCTGTGGGTGTGTATATGTCCTGCTGAACGTGAAAACGATCAAGCAAATCATGGATTTGAGATAATACCCCTAGGTGAGTCGAAAAAAGGATGAAAGGGAGTCGGGATGCAAGAGGCAGAAGTCGCTTTACTAAATGTGTTATCAAAATGCCTATTTGAGAATTCAACCAACATGACCGTCCCTGGGGATGTCATGAAGGAAGCAAAGCTTCAGGCAGTCAGTACGTTGATTGCCGTGGATGAATACCAGATGCTGGCAAATAATATGTTAGTCGTATCGGCGCATGAGGAAATAACTCGGCTTTTAGAAGGAATTCCGTTTGTTACGGTCAAAGGTTTTGCTTCCGCATATTATTATCCGCAGCCTCTAAAGAGACCAATGGGGGATGTTGACGTCTATGTGGATCCCCAATATTACGATGACGTCATTGCGGTAATCACAACCAATGGATTTGTGAAACAGGAGAATCATCAGGAAAGACATCTGGCATTTAGGAAAAATGAAATCGTTTATGAGATTCATAATTCCCTAAAAGGCGTACCTGATTCCGTAGGAAGGCCTGTGGTGAATGACAAGGTCAACAAGGCTCTAGATGTTTTCATGGAGAGCTTGGTTCCGTCGGCTCGTAAGGTAAAAGCACAAAAGGGCGAAGTCATCATACCAGATGATTATCATCATGGAGTCATCATGCTGATGCATATTGCGGGGCATTTATTGGAAAGCGGAGGGATTGGTCTTAGACATATATGTGATTGGGCGGTGTATGCGCGCCAGGTTTCTTTGGAGCCCTTTCAGAAGGAACTGAAGGAGCTTGGCCTGTGGAAATTTGCTTGTCAGCTGACAGCGCTGTGTACGCGTTATTTGGGCTTGGAGGAAATGCCATGGGCTGGGCATTGGGATGACGCATTCCTCGAGGAATTTATGGAGGATATTTTAAAGGCTGGTAATTTTGGGACGAAAAGCGGCGGACGAATCCTCAATGTAAAAATGGCGAATGCGGAAAGCTTTTGGGAACCCTTTATTTCAAGAGTGAATCAGAAATATCCTAAGATGGCTAAGCACAAGTGGCTTTTTCCCATACAAGTCATTAGATATGTTTTTTTCTATTTCCGAATGCAAATAAGTCATCATAGACCCCTTAATTTCTCTTTTGTAAAAGAAGGACAAAAGAGAAAGGCCTTGTATGATCAGTTTTGTCTATATGAGTCTGATGGTGCCATGGATTGAGATGCATTTCTTGGCATCTGAGAATAGATCAATTTTTTGTTTCGATACATCATGTTCAGAATTCCGAAAATGAGGTATCCTTATGATTGGTAAAAGGTTTTACTAATAGTAGAGGCAGCGCCTCAGGATAGCTTGAAAAATGTTATGGGAGGAATTCGAGTCATGAGACTTTTGAATTATACAAGACTTCCGCTGGAGGATGCGGTATATGCGAATCGCCTGGCTTATAGTATGCACCTTGCACTGCAGGATGCAGATGGCTCTTGGCACGCGTTAAATCATAATTCGGGCGTATTGTTTGTAAAGGCTACGGAGAATCAGAATGGGTCATTGAACCCTAAGAGTATGAAGAACCCCTGGTTGTTTTCACTGAAGGAAGGCGGCTATGGGGTTTTTGCCGTTCGGACCCTGGCAAATGGCGAGGTGGATACGGAGGATCTTGGTGCGGCAGTATTCTGGACGACCAAGGATCTGGTACGATATGAGGAGCAGGGTCTGGTAAAGCTTGCGGACGGACCGCTGCAGGAGGTGCGGTGCGCGTATGTTGCAAACACTGGCAGCGATAAGGCGGACCCTTCCGTACAAGCGGGCACGGCAGGGCAGTATTTATTGCAGTGGCAGCAGTCTGACGGTGCTTGGCATCAGGCTGAGCTTATGTCAATTTCTGATTTTAACGTAGGCGATTCCCGAATGAAGCTTGCGGGAGTGGCCATCGGGGGGGCTTCCGCACTTTGCCGCGGCGATATCCGGGAGGGCTGCGGCATGCCTGGTGCGGTGAGCGAGAGTATAAAGGCATGCAGCGATGTTGAGGCAACGGGTATTACGGAGGTCCCCGGCATTCAGGGAGCGGTCATCGGAAACATCATTGAAATTCCTGACGAGCTTGGCGATTATTTGAGGAAGAAATTGATGCCTGCAACGCATGTTGGAGTTGCTGCGCCGAAGGAAATTCGTAAGAATGGTGAGGCTTTGAGGAAGTGTTTTGCAACGCAAAGCTGTGGGGAAGGGAATGATGCCGAAAAGGTCAAGGTTGCCTTGGGTGATATCATGGTGGACGCCCTTTACAGTGATGGCACGCGCGTTCCAAAGCATGTCATTTGGGACGAGGAAAGCCTTGCAAAGATCGACTTTACGACGCCTGGCCGTTATACGCTGAAAGGGAAGCTGACGCAGCCACATTTTGCCTTCCCGATTTGCATAGATCGCGCCGACCCTTGCGTTTGCCGCTGGAATGGCAAGTATTATTATATTGCAACGAATGATGCTGATTTCAACCATACGCTCTACATGCGCTGCGCGGATTCCCTGGAGGGAATTCGGGATGCCGAGGAGCATTTGATCTTAGACTGCACGACCTATGAGGGAATTGGCGGGCTTTTGTGGGCGCCTGAATTCCATGTCATTGATGGAAGAATGTATTTGTTCCATGCGTGCACGCCTGGTCCGTTCTTCTGCGAGGAGAGTCATGTCATGGAGCTTCGCGAGGGCGGAGATCCGCTGAAGAAGGAGGACTGGTCAAGACCGAAGCGCGTTGTCAAGGCAGACGGAAGCGACATTTGCGAGATGGGAAAAGAGATCACTCTGGACATGACGGAGTTTGAATGGCAAGGCGAGCTGTATGTCATTTGGTCGCAGAGGCAGTTCCTGCCAAAGGATCTTGGCGCATGGCTGTATATCGCGAAGTTGAACCGTGAGAAGCCATGGATGCTGGCTAGCGATTCTGTGGTGCTTTCCAAACCGGAATATGGCTGGGCAAATAACCATACCTTTGTGGATGAAGGGCCGTTTGCACTGATCCGCGGGGACAAGCTATATGTTACCTTTTCTTCCGCAGCTGTGGACAGCACCTATGTTGTCGGGCTGTTGCGGATTGAGGCCGGCAAGGATCCTTTGAATCCGGCAAACTGGCGCAAGAACAATTATCCGCTGTTTACTTCGCGTAGCTTCGAGGGCGAGTACGGAACAGGCCATAATGCGTACGTCATTGACGAGGACGGCACGACCTGGAATACTTATCATGCGCGTCCGGGCGTTGACGGTCCCCGCAGCACTGGCATCCGCCGCGTCCACTTCGACATCGACGGCGAACCCATGCTCGATGTCATTGAAGAGCTCGATCTCAAACCCGAGTTTTCCGAATTTGAGACCACGCTAATAATTTTGTAATCCATGTTTTATATGTAATGTATGATGCTTAGAGACGATGGAATCATGCCTCGAAGATGGTAAAGTTTTTTTGAAAGCGAGTGTCTACAAGAAGGAATTTTCGTGGAACAATTAGCCGGCAGCACTTAGCGAATCGACCAGCCTCATAGGGAATTTCGAGGACTGTTTGAGGAGCTTTAGCTCCGAGTTCCGCAGAAATTCCCTAGGCAATGAGGATGGCCGATGAGCTTAGTGCAGTCCGAGCCGTTCCACGAGAATTCCTCTTGCAGACACATAGATGTATAAAACAAATAATGGAGGGAGAAGGTATGTTAAGAGTTGTTAAGACGGAAAATGGTTATGTGAAGGGTATCCCCGCAGCGGATCCCAGGTACACGGCGTTTAAGGGGATTCCCTTTGCAGCACCGCCCGTAGGCGAGAACAGATGGCGTGCGCCTCAGCCCGCAGCAAACTGGGATGGCGTTCGTGAGTGCTATACATTTGCACCGATCTCCGTGCAGGACACCCCTGGTCTGGGAACTGACATCTACTGCCGTGAGTGGCATGTAGATCCTGAGATTCCCATGGATGAGGACTGCCTGTACTTGAACGTTTGGACGGGTGCAAAGTCAGCTGACGAGAAGCTTCCCGTTGTTGTATGGTTCTTCGGCGGCGGCTTCCAGTGGGGCTATCCCGCAGAGATGGAGTTCGACGGTGAGAGAGTTGCAAGACGTGGCGTTGTCGTTGTATCCGTCAACTATCGTTTGAATGTCTTTGGTTTTATGGCGCATCCTGAGTTGACCGCAAAGCAGTCTGACGCGCCGACCAACTTTGGTCTTCTGGATCAGCAGGCTGGCCTAAAGTGGGTTCAGAGAAACATTGCGGCATTTGGCGGTGACCCTGAGAAGGTGACCATTGCAGGTCAGTCCGCAGGTGGCGGCAGCGTTATGGCACAGGTAACCTGTCCGAACAACGTCGGTTTGTTTCGCGGTGCAATCGTGCAGAGTGGCCTGATCAGCAGTCCTTATGATGATGGCGGCTTTGGAAATGAGCCTTTGGAGTCCGCAGAGAAGAACGGGGAAGGATTCCTGAAATTCCTTGGCGTTTCTTCGATTGACGAGGCAAGAAAGATTGATGCGAAGACATTGCTTGCAAAGTATGGCGAGTATGTGCCCGGCTTGATGCTTGGTGCGACCGAGGGGCCTCACAGAATGTTCCCCGTTGCCGACATGAAGTTCTGCTTTGGCAATTCCATGAAGCTGTTCATGGAGGGGAAGCATGTTCCCGTAGCCATGATGGCAGGTAATACCGGTGACGAGTTCCCGAGTGCGATCTACGCAAATTCCAAGGAGGAGTTTGAGGAGAAGGCGAGAGCCTGGTTTGGCGATAAGGCCAAGGAGTTCTTGGCGTTCCCTGAGGCGCAGGTTCAGGGCGGCATGGGCGGCAAGGGTTATGCACCCATCAGCGGCATCGAGTGTGCGGTAAAATCCGTGGCATTAAAGGCACAGGAAAATGGGGACGGTCCCGTGTATTATTATCGTTTTGAGCCCGACATTCCCGGTTGGGACAATCCCGGAACCTTTCACTCCGTAGAGCTTTGGTTCTTCTTCGAGACGCTGGCAAAGTGCTGGAGACCTTTTGTCGGCAGACATTATGACCTCGCCCGTCAGATGTGTGATTATTGGTGTAATTTCATTAAGTATGGCAATCCCAATGGGCAGGGAACGGATGGCAACGAGCTGCCGAAGTGGCTTCCTTACACGAAGGAAGGTCGTGATGGCATGAGTTTCCAGGCTCAGGGGGCAACGCCTCAGCATGGCGAGACCGAATTTATGAGATTCCTCATAGAGAAGAAAATGGAATCTACCATGAAATAGGTGAAAACCTATGATAAATCGGGTGAAAATCTACGGCTGCCGGCAAGCCTTGAGCATGAGAATTCGAGGTGGTCAGATCCTTTTGAAATAAGTAAAATGCTTAGGGTGAGTTACCGCAATGGCATATGAAAAAAGGATTTACGAAGATTTGAAAGTATGATAAAATATTCGCAGGTTTAGCCTGCAATAAAAATCAGGGAGACCGCGCAAAACGCCGATCTCCCTTTGTTATCAGAAAGGAGTTTGTTATGGCTATTCAATCAAAGAACCCCATTATGCCCGGCTTTTATCCGGATCCCTCCATCTGCGCTGTGGGAGAGGATTATTATCTTGTGAATTCTTCTTTTGCTTATTTTCCGGGCCTTCCTCTGATGCACAGTAAGGATTTGGTGCATTTTGAGCAGATTGGAAATGTCCTGGATCGCCCTTCCCAGCTTCCGCTGCCAAAGGCTGGCGTGTCCAGAGGTTTATTTGCACCTACGATTCGTTATCATGAGGGAACCTTCTACGTGATTTGTACGAATGTAAGCTATGGCGGTAATTTTGTCGTGACGGCAGAGAATCCTGAGGGCCCTTGGTCTGAGCCGCACTATCTGGAGGGCGCGGACGGCATTGATCCTTCGCTCTTCTTTGACGCGGACGGTAAGTGCTATTATATCGGCACGCATCCCAATCCTGCGGGCTGTCAGTATGACGGTGACTGGTATATTTACATTCAGGAGCTTGACGTCAAGAACTGGAAGATGGTCGGCGAGAAGCACAATGTTTGGAATGGCGCCATGAGGGGCGTGCATTGGCCCGAGGGACCGCATCTTTATAAGATTGGCGAGTATTATTACATCCTTCATGCAGAAGGAGGTACAGGCCCTGAGCATGCGGTATCCGTTGCGCGTTCCAAGGAGGTCTTCGGACCTTATGAAAACAATTTCTGCAATCCCATTTTGACGCATCGTCACATGGGGCAGCAGTATCCCATCAAGTATGTGGGACATGCGGATTTGATCGAAACGCCGAACGGCGAGTGGTATATGACGATGCTGGCGGTTCGCCCGAAGGAGTGCTTCACGACCATGGGGCGCGAGACCTTCCTGGCAAAGGTGACCTGGGAGAATGACTGGCCCGTGGTGAATGCCGGCGTGGGTCTTTTGACGGATGTTGTGACCGTGGATCTTCCTGAGTGGCTGCCTGCGAAGGATGCGACCTCCTATACTGCGAGAACGGCGCATAAGACCTGTGTTCCCGGAAGCAGTCGTACCTATGCGTTTGCTTCCATGAAGGAGTTAGGCGATGAGTTTATGACGCTTCGCGCACCTTTGGATCAGCGGATGGTACTTTCTGCCGGCGAGGGCTTAAAGCTCTCCTTTAGCAAGAATACCCTGACGGGAAGCGACGTGCCTTCTTACGTCTGCATTCGTCAGCAGCATCACTGCTTCACCGTCAGTGCGAGCCTATTGACGGCCTCCGTGGACGGTGACAGTGCCGCTGGTTTGGTATTATTCCAGAATGAGTTTTATCACCTGAAGGTTGAGGTGAAGGCTGGTAAGGCTTCCCTGATTCTTTGCGAGAAGTCAGAGGACAAGGTGCTCGGCGAGCTTAGCATTGCAGGAGATGAGGTGACCGTAGGTCTTGAGGTTAAGGATCTTGAGGCAAAGGGATTTGTCGTAGATGCTTCTGGAAAGAGAGAGTTCAAGGCGGCAGCAGACGTAAGAAACCTTTCCACGGAGGTCGCAGGCGGCTTTGTAGGCTGTACGACGGGTCTGTATGCACTTGGTGATGAGACGAAGGCTGCGATATTTACGAAGCTTTCCTATCAAGCATAAGGCAGAGCTTTTCTGGCGTGATTGATTCGCATGCAAAAAACGCATGCGACAAAAGCGAAAGTAACGAAATGGATGGATCATCTTACGGAAGTCGTTGGAAGAGTTTCGTAAAAAGAATTTGATAAAGAAATTGTACTGAGGGGGCAGCATGGAGGGACAGCACCAGCCGAAAAAATTGAATCATGGTTTTAAGGCGTGGGAGCTGCTTCTTTTGGCTGTCCTCGTTCTTTATCCCATGCGTCACGTGAACATTGGCGGAGACCTATGGGACGTGGGATACAATTATGGCAATTTTGCCTTTTTTAGCGAGGGCGCGCTGGGAAAGACTTGGTTCTTCTCCACCTATCTGGCGAGTGCCATTGGGCATGTGCTGACGCAGCTTCCCTTTGGGCATACGGTTGTCGGAATGAATGTTTACACGGGTCTGTTTGCCAGCATGCTCGCAGTGACGGGATATCTATTTTGCACTAGGGTGCTTCAAATTTCTGTCATTGCTGCTTTTGTCGGTGAATTTTTTGCCCTCAGTATGTGCTGGTGTCCGACGGCGCTTCTGTATAATTATCTGACTTATCTATTATTCCTTGCCTGTGTCATTTTCCTGTACATGGGACTGACGAGGGAGAAGCCTTGGATGCTTGCGGTAGCGGGAGCTTGTCTTGGAACGAATATCTTTGTTCGCTTTTCCAATTTACCAGAGATGGGTCTGATTCTGGCCGTATGGGCCTACGCCATCTGGGATGGATGGGAGAAACGGAAGAGGGGACAGAAGGGCAAGGAAGGCTTTCGGCAGTGGGCCGAAGAGAGTGAGGAGGACGGGAAATGGCTTGGGAAGGCCTTTGGTAAGCTTTGGAAGGATACGCTTTGGTGTCTTCTGGGATATCTTCTGGCCCTGGCAGTTTTCTTACTTTGGATCGCCCTTCGCTATGAAATTTCAGATTATGTCGAGGGCATACGGCTTTTATTTGCCATGACGGACAGCGCCACGGACTATAAGCCCATTTCCATGCTGCAGGGTCTGCTTTGGCCCTTTAAGAAAGGTATCTATTGGATCCTGAGATTGGCATTTTTTACGGTGATGGTTTTTGTGGTTGGTCTTGTTTCGGATGCCATACCGCTACTGTTTCATGGCTCTGCGCAGAAGCAGGCTCGTAAGGTCTTTCGGATTTTCGGGGCATGCGGATGTATTGCCGTCTGTGTCCTCATGATGTTTTGGGTTTTGGGAATGGGGAACGGAAGAAATGGATTTACCTCATTCCTGTATTATAGCTATGATCCCATCTATTGGCCCTGCGCCTTGTTCTGGATGTTGGCTCTGGGAATTGGTGCATTGGAGGTGCTTCGCCCTGGAAATGCAAAAGCAAACAGATTGTATGGCATGCTTTTGATCCTGGTTGGATTTTTGACTTCCCTGGGCAGTAACAATGGAATTTATCCTAGCTTTAACAATTTGTTTGCACTGGCTCCCTTTGTTTTACACAAGGCTACTGAGTTTACGAAATTTGTTTGGAAGAAGTCTCAGGAGAGGCGGGATTCCAGCGAGGAATTTCGACCGAGTCTGTTGCCGCTTTGCCTTGTTTTATGGGTGTTCCTTTGCTTTTGCAGCGTACAATTTACCATGTTTGGAGCAAGATTTGTATTCTGTGAGGGGAGCGGCGTGGAGAATGCCAATGCAACCGTTTCTCAGAATAGAGCGCTGAAGGGCCTTCGCATGGTAGAGGATCGGGCGGAGGATTTGCAGGAGCTAAGTGATTTCGCTTCTGAGAAGGGATTGTTGACTAAAGAAGTCATTTTACATGGCAATCTCCCTGCCGTGGCCTTTTTCTTAGGCATGCGGCCCTCGTTCCATTCCTGGAATGATTTAGCATCCTTTGGATATGACGTCATGCAGGAAACCATGGATGACCTCATGGGAGAGATCGGAAATCAGCGCAGGGGAAAGCCCGTGGTGATCGCTTCGAAGAGCTACGCAGAGTACGGTCCAATCGCGCCAGATGATTCCGAGGGCAGGACGATGGAGACGGATCCGAAATGGATGCTGATCCAGCGATTCATGGGAATCTATGGATACCAGAAGACCTTCGAAAATGGAAGATTTGTCGTATGGCAGGCGCCATAGAAAAACATTAGAAAAAGTAAGAGAACAATAAAAGAACCGGAAACAACCTTGAGGTTATTTCCGGTTTTTGATTTTTGTAATTACAGGAGCTGTAGATTCTTTTCCTTTGCTTCCTGCATAACCTCATCTGGCCAGAGGGAGCACTGTACCTCACCGATGTGAGCCTTACGAAGGAAGAACATGCAGATTCTGGACTGGCCAATGCCGCCACCGATGGTGTAGGGCAGTTCGCAGTTCAGGATGGCCTTGTGGAAGGGAAGTTCAGCGCGCTCAGGGCAACCAGCCTTCTCAAGCTGCGTCTTTAGGGAGTTCTCATCCACGCGGATACCCATGCTGGAGAGCTCTAATGCGATGTCCAATACGGGGTAGTAAACAACGATGTCAGCGTTTAGCGCCCAATCATCATAGTCTGGTGCGCGGCCGTCATGAGGCTCGCCGTTCTCGAGAACGTCACCGATCTGCATGATGCATACGGCACCCTTTGCCTTTGCGATGTAGTATTCTCTCTCCTTGGAAGAATAGTCAGGGAACATTTCTGCCAGCTCGTTCGTGGTGATGAAAAAAATGTCGTGAGGCAGAATTTCCTCGATGTAGTCGTAATGGATGGACATGTATTTCTCGGTCTTGCGAAGCACCTTGTATACCGTGCGAACGGTGTCCTTTAAGGTCTCAAGGTTACGATCCTCCTTCGCAATGATTTTCTCCCAGTCCCACTGATCCACATAAATGGAGTGGATGTTGTCGGGATCCTCATCGCGGCGGATGGCGCTCATATCCGTGTAAAGGCCCTCATTTATGGAGAAGCCATACTTCTTTAATGCATAACGCTTCCACTTTGCAAGGGATTGTACGATTTCGCCTTCTTTTCCATTTTCATACTTTATGTCGAAGGATACGGGACGCTCCACGCCGTTCAGGTTATCATTGAGTCCAGAAGCTGGATCAACAAAAAGGGGAGCGGACACGCGCAGAAGGTTCAATCTTTCTGCCAGCAATGTCTGGAAAAAGTCTTTTACGGTTTTAATTGCGATCTGGGTATCATAGAGGTTCAACTCGGAATGATAACCCTTCGGAAGTTTTAAGTTACTCATGCTATTATTATACCTTTCTGGCATTCTAAGCTACCATATCTATTTAACAGCTTTTTGCCTTGGATTGCAAGTGTTTTCTAAGGAAAAAGCCAATTTTTTAGTGATAGCGTTGCTTCTTTTTCCCTCTGATAAAATATTTCATCCATAAAATCAACAGATTTCTGACGATATTTCGGATTTCTTTGTGAATCCTTGCGGTTTACATTTTCCGGTAATTGATTAAAATAATAGTAATTCGAAGTTGGTTGCTAAAGTTGTTTGGTCTTTAGAGAAAGGAAGGAATAGTATGATCAAGACAATTCGATTGACCCCGGATGGTGTTAAAAATTTTGTAAATGTAGCTTCTAAGTGTGATTTTGACATCGACGTAAGCTATAATCGCTATGTTGTTGATGGTAAGTCATTTCTCGGCGTGTACGCATTGGATTTCAGCAGACCTCTGAAGGTTGCCTATGACGGATATAATGCCGAGTTTGAGGAGCTTTTGAATAAGCTGACAGTTGCCTGCTAAAGAATAGCGAGGCATAGAATAGGGGCGGAAAGAGATCCCCTAAGTGTTCAAACGGAAAAAAGAATAGAGATTGCCGATCAGACGATAAAATTTGACACCTCATATAAGATGGAGTAACATCTTATATGAGGTTTTAATATTTTAAAAGGAGGTACCCCATGGAAAGTAATTTGCCAGCAAAAAAGGCTCCTGATAATGATCCTGCATATGTGGAAGCTCCCATGGGGGAACTTCGGGTTTCTGTCAGGCGCTTGGTGGAGTTTTTGCTTCGCGAGGGCGACATTGACAATCGGCATCAGGCAGGCGCGGAAAATGCCATGCAGGAGGGAAGCAGAATCCATCGCATGCTGCAAAAGCGCGCAGGCTCCGATTACCAGGCTGAGGTGTCGCTGAAGGCCGTTTTCCCTGCAGATGGGTATCATATCATCGTCGAAGGCAGGGCGGACGGTATTTTGGACGTGCCTGAGAAGCTAATGATTGATGAAATCAAAGGAACCTATCGGGATTTGAATCATTTAAAGCGCCCCGTGCCAGTTCACGTGGCACAGGCAAAATGCTATGCCTATCTTTATGGTCTGCAAAAGCCGCGGGATCGAGTTCAGGTGCGCATCACCTATTGTAACATCGAGACTGAGGACATCCGCTATTTCTATGAAGAATATGATTTCCCCGTTCTGGAAGCCTGGTTCCAGGCGCTCTTAAAGGAATATCAAAAGTGGTCAGATTTTATGTGGAAGTGGCGCGGCATTCGAAAGACTTCCTTAGAGGCCCTGACCTTTCCCTTTTCGTACCGAGATGGTCAAAAGGATCTGGTTTCCTATGTCTATCAGACGATTTATCATAAAAAGAAGCTGTTTATCGAGGCACCCACGGGCGTGGGAAAGACGATTTCAACGATTTTTCCTGCCATGAAGGCCATGAGCAGGGACATGGGCGAGAGAATCTTTTATCTTACGGCAAAAACCATCGCACGAACGGTGGCAGATGATACGATTGAGCTTTTAAGGGGGCAGGGGCTTCGTTTTAAGAGCATCGTCCTGACAGCAAAGGAGAAAATTTGTTTTCAGGAGAAGATGGAATGCGTTCCGGAGCGTTGTCCCTATGCCAAGGGGCATTATGATCGAGTCAACGCTGCCATTTATGATTTGATTACACATGAGGATCGGTTTAGCAGAGAGATTTTGGAGGAATACGCGGAAAAGCATCGGGTTTGTCCCTTTGAGATGGCGCTGGACGTGAGCCTATTCGCGGATGCCATTATCTGCGACTATAACTATCTGTTTGACCCACACGTATACCTAAAGCGCTTCTTTGAGAGTGGTGGAGGGGATTACCTCTTCCTGATTGACGAGGCGCATAATCTTTTGGATCGCGGACGGGAGATGTACTCTGCCCGGCTGATCAAGGAGGATTTCCTTTCCCTAAAGCGTTCCGTTAAGGAAGCAGTGATGATGGAGCTGGAGGGCGCGAAGGAAAAACCGCGTCTGAAGGACAAGGAGCAGGAAAACGAACAGCAGGAAGCTCAAAATGTTCAATTGACATTGGAAATGACAGGACTTGCAACCGAACCTGCAGTCACGGAAAAGCGTGGAAAGCAGAAAAAGAAGAGTAAGGCGAAAAGCATCTTTATTCGAGAGGGCTACGCGGATAAAATAACATACCATTTGGAAAAGTGTAATAAAGAACTACTGTTATTTAAGAGGGAATGTGAGACGGCCATGGTTGTCGAGGAAATTGATGACTTTGTGAACGCCCTCCAGAGACTCTATGCCTGCATGTCGGATTATCTCTCCGAGCAGGAGGAGGAAACGGTCCCATGTCGGGAGGAGCTTTTGGATTTCTTTTTTGAGGTTTCCCATTTCCTGGACATGTATGAACGCTTGGACGAGCATTATGTAAAGTATGTACAGATGCAGGATGACGGCGCCTTCTTGATCAAGCTGTTCTGTGTGAATCCTAAGGAAAATTTAAAGGAATGCATGCTGCGAGGCAGAAGCTCCATCCTGTTCTCAGCGACGCTTCTTCCCATTCAATATTATAAAGAATTGCTTGGTGGGGATAAGGACGATTACGAGGTCTACGCAAAATCTGTCTTTGACAATGAAAAACGCGCGTTATTTATTTCGAATGACGTGACAACGAAGTTTACGCGTCGTTCGCCAGAGGAATTATATAATATCGCATGTTATATAAATACTGTTATTCATAGTAGGACGGGAAATTATATGGTATTTTGCCCATCGCATGCTTTTTTGCATTCCTTATATGAGGTATTTACGACGCAGTTCCAGACGGACGGTATTGAGTGTATCCTGCAAAAAGAAATTATGTCCGAGGAGGAAAAGGAGCTTTTTTTAGGAAGATTTCGCGGAAATGAAAAGCTTGACCTGACCTCTTTGATCGACATGGAGATTGAGGTGGAAGAGGGGCAAAAGGATACGCTGGTTGGCTTTTGCGTTCTGGGCGGCGTCTTCAGTGAAGGCATTGACCTGCGGGAGGACAGTCTGATCGGTGCCGTGGTCGTTGGAACGGGCCTGCCGCAGGTGGGCTTTGAAAAGGAATTATTAAAGAAGTATTTTGACGAGCGGGGCGAGAATGGTTTTGACTATGCCTATCGCTTCCCCGGGATGAATAAGGTGCTGCAGGCGGCAGGGCGAGTGATCCGCACCCAGGAGGATGTTGGGGTCATTGCTCTTCTGGATGAACGTTTTTTACAGCTGTCCTATCGGAAAACCTTCCCGAGGGAGTGGGAGCATTATGAGGTGGTTAACGTGGAACGCTTAGAAAACCGATTGGAAAGATTCTGGGATTCTTGGGGAAAATATGGAAACTGATGGTATTGCGCCCTCTGGAATTCTATGGTAGAATGAGACGAACTTACAAAAATGACACTTTAAAAAATATGTGAGTGACACATGTGTCATTGTGGATAACTCTGTGGAATCGGTGGATATAAAAGGGAAAATGCCAAAAAACTGACACATATATCAGTTTTGGAAAATCAGAAAGAAAATGTAAGACGCTATCCAATTTTGGGAAACGAAAGGCAGTTGCCTTTAATGAATAGCAATAGTTACGGAGAGAAAAATGGGTGTATTGGTTGACATTCGGGATGTCAGTAAAATTTATAATCCCGGAGAAAATGAAGTGAGAGCATTAGATCACGTCACGGTCTCCATAGAAGAAGGAGAGTACGTGGCGATCATTGGTCAGTCGGGAAGTGGCAAGTCGACCTTGATGAATATTTTAGGTTGTCTGGACGTGCCGACGGAGGGAACCTACTTCCTACATGGAAATAATGTCATGGAATTGGATGACGACGAGCTTTCAGACATCCGAAATCAAGAAATCGGATTTATTTTTCAGGGCTTCAATTTGATCGCAAATCTGACGGCCTTTGAGAATGTCGAGCTTCCGCTGATTTATCGAGGTGTCGGCAAGGGGAAGAGGGTACAGCTTGCGGAGAGCGCTTTGGAAAAGGTTGGTCTTGGAAATCGTATGGACCACAGGCCTTCGGAGATGTCCGGTGGACAGCAGCAGAGAGTTGCCATTGCAAGGGCCATCGCGCAGGCACCACCTGTCATTTTGGCAGATGAGCCGACAGGAAATCTGGATTCTCATTCGACATGGGAGATCATGGACATCCTCGAGGCCTTACATGAGGATGGCAGAACCGTAATCGTCATTACGCATAATAATGAAATTGCGGCCAGGGCAAAGCGAGTCATCCAAATCAAGGACGGGCGCATCGAGCACGATTCTAAAGTCTCAGAGAGCTCCATAGATCAACAGGAGACAAATCAGGAAGAGATACAAAAGGTCATGGTACCGAATGAACAGCAGGAGGAAGCATAAGGTGAAGGCAAAGAGTAAGAGAAAGAAAAAAGGCAAAAAAATCATTTTAGTCATTATTCTCCTCATATTGATCATAGGAGGCATTGGATTATATAAGGCTTCACAGAATCCAATCGACATGACGCCGACCGTGCAGACGCAAAAGGCGACGCGCGGTGATTTACAGGAGGAGATCTCCAATACGGGTAATGTCGCGGGAATTGAGACCGTTGCCATTTATGCACCTGCAGCTGGAACCATTCGGGAGGTATCCTTCCGCACGGGCGAGGAGATCCCCGAGGGAACCGTTTTGGCGACCTATGACCTCGATAAGATGGAGAAGGACCTGTATCAGGCGAAGCTCCAGAATGAAAAGGCGCAGATTTCCTATGACCATACCGTTAGCAACAGCTCTAAGGGCAACGGAAAGGTCAAGGAAGCAGACACCAATCTCTCCGTATTGAAGCAGCAGATCGAGGATCACCAGAATTATTTAAAGAATCTCCAAAAGGAGCTTGTGAATTACCAAACAAAAGTCAGCAACGACCTTGTGCTTGCAAATTATAATTTGACAAAGAAGCAAACGGAGCTGAAGACGAAGCTCGCTGATCTGACGCCAGGGACCAAGGAGTACGAGGATGTGGTCAAGGAGCTGGAAAGCATTGCCAGTCAGTTGGAGCAGCTGACGCTCCAGCAGAGACTGAACACGCAGTCGGATTACGAAAAGGATCTGGAAAAGAAAATAACGGAAGAGCAGAAGACCATCGCAGACCTGCAGGAATATCAGGCAAAGATGCAGTCACAGAAGACGACTGGGGAGGCGTCAGTTTTGGATGCGGACAATCGCAGACAATTAGAGATCGACAAGGAACTGACTGACCTGTCCTACCAGACGCTTTTGGAGGAGGCTGAGCTAGCGAAAAAGGGAGTCGTTTCCGAGGTACAGGGTGTTATTACGAATCTGATGGTGCAGCCTGGCAGCCAAGTGGCAGCAGGCATGCAGATCGCGGAGCTGGAGCGCTCGGACGTACTGAAGGTGAAGGCCAGTGCAACCAAGTATGCCATGGAGCGCTTAAAGCTCGGTCAGAAGGTTGACGTCACCTTTGGCGATAAGGTCTTCGAGGGAAAGGTCACCCATATTGACAGAATTGCCGTTCTCAGCAACTTAAATGCAGCCTCCGTTGGCTTTGAGGTGGAGCTTTTAGAGAAGGATGACTCCATCTATATTGGCATGGAAGCGAAGATGAAAATATACACCAATAAGGCAGAGAATGCTTTGCTGCTTCCCTCCGAGGCCGTGAACGCAAATAAGGATGGGGATTTTGTCTATGTCGTACAAAATGGAGCCATCACGAAAAAGCCCGTCAAGGTGGGAATCATTTGTAATGGCCAGGCGGAAATTCAAGAGGGCATTACGGAGAATGACGAGGTCGTAGTGAAGTACAGCGGTTATTTGGAGGAAGGCACGACCGTCATTGCCACGCCAGCGCAGAACTAAGAAGCATTAGGACTTGTAATGAAATTACGTGTGGTTCGCACGGAACAGGAAAAGAGAAATCATGGCACAAATTTTAGAGTACTTAAAAATTGCCTTTATGAACATCAAAATGAATAAGGGCCGATCCTTCTTGACCATGCTTGGCATTATCATCGGCATTTCCTCCGTCATCCTGATTATTACCGTGGGTAACGGCGTCAAAAATACCGTGAATGTCGGCATGGATGATTTGGTGGGGAACCAAATCTTCTTTAATGCCGACAAGGAGACGGATCAAGGCGAGCTGCCAGAGCTTACCATGGTGGATTTCGAGGAGATTAAACGAACGATAGATAATGTTGCTGAAATCTACGCCTATGGTACTTTTTCCACCAACATCAGCAACCGCAGGGGAGATTTTAAATCGCACCTCATATGCGGAACGCCGGGAATGGCCTACGAATATAAGAAACAGCCCATCATCCGTGGAAGATTTTTCACGGACAGCGAATACTATGCGGCATCCAGAGTATGCGTGATTCATGAGGACTCTGCGAAGGCACTGTTCGGAAACATCGACGTCCTGGGCATGACGGTGGAGATCAATTTCTACGGAATGCCGATCGAACTAGAAATCATTGGCGTTCGTGAGGAGGAAAAGCTTACTGGAGTCCTTGCCTATGTGGCGGAGATGATCGATTATGAAAGCAATCAAACCACGATCTACCTGGAGTTACCAGAGACGGTATTGATGTCGCGCTTTGGTATCGAGATGCCTGGATATAGCTATTTTACCGTTGTCAGTGCAACGGCAGAATCACAGGAGCAGGTGGCACAGGACGTCATGGATTACATGGAAATCAAGTACGATTGTAAGGGCAAGGGACTGATCAACGTGGAGCGCTTTGGCCAATACATGGATCAGATGAACGAGATGCTGGATTACATTACCCTGTTTGTCGTTCTGGTAGCGGCGATTTCCCTGTTGGTAGGAGGCATCGGCGTCATGAACATCATGCTCGTGTCCGTGACGGAGCGAACGAGGGAGATCGGTATCCGCAAGGCACTCGGTGCAAGAACCTCCTCCATCATGCTGCAATTCCTCGCGGAATCTGCCATCATCACGCTGCTGGGAGGTATCATAGGCATTATTCTTGGCGTAGGAGGAGCGTATTTGCTCTGTGGAATCGTCAGCATTCATGCGAAGGTCAATTGGGGTGCCGTGGTCGGTGCCACGGTCTTTTCCACGGTGGTCGGCATCTTCTTCGGCCTGTATCCCGCAAAGAAAGCTGCAAAGCTCAGTCCCATCGAAGCACTGCGGCATGAATAGGCATTTGGAAAACATTGTTTTCTGCATGGTTTTCGTTGCAGAAATGCGCCAAAAATGATATGCTTATCTTATGGACGGACAAAGAGGCTTCGCCCATGGGGGACAAAGAAGGCATGCAGATAAATGACGGAAGACATTTTGAAGTTTTGATCAATCCCAGCGCTTCCTCGGGAAGGGGAATGCGAGTCTGGAAAAAAGTAAAGAAAGAATTGGACGCGAGGGGCGTGCCTTATCGGAAGCATATTTTGAAGGCTCCAGGTGAGGCTACGCTCCTTGTGCGCGATTTGACGAGAAATCTTTCGGAGGACTGTCATCTTTTGGTGTTAGGCGGAGATGGTACGCTGAATGAGGTCCTGAACGGAATTGAGGATTTCAAGCATACGGTTTTATCCTGCCTGCGGACAGGCTCCGGCAATGATTTTGCGGCGAACATTTGCATTGATAAGAATTTGATGGCAGCGCTGGATCAGCTCTTAAATCATCCCATGGAGACAGTTCTGGATTATGGTGAGGTTCGGGCAGACGATCATGAGCCAAGGAAGTTTCTCATCAGCTGCGGCGTTGGTTATGACGCAGATATCTGTGCGGAGGTTTCCAGGAGCAGACTGAAGAAGGTGATGAATCGTTTTGGCCTTGGAAAGCTCGTATATCTCATGATCGGCCTAAAACAGATCTTTACCAGAAATACAACAGATGCCGTTCTTTACCTGGACGGTAAAAAAGAGGTTTACCTGCAGAAGCTGTTTTTCCTGGTGGGCATGCAGCATCCCTGCGAGGGCGGCGGCGTACCATTTTGCCCTGACGCAAATTCCAGTGATGGACTGCTCGATTTTTGTCTGGCGAACAACATGTCAAAAGGGAAGCGGCTATTAGGGGTGGCGCTGGTGTATTTTAAGAAGCATTTGCTCCTGCGAAGCATTACCTGCGGACGGTGTAAGACCATGCGCCTTGTCTGTGAGAAGCCGCAATGGATTCATTTTGACGGGGAGACTCCTTATCAGGCGAAGGAAGTTCTGTGGGTCGGCCGGGGAAAGCTAAGATTTGAAAAATAAAAATGCTAGTCGAGAAAAAAGAAGCAAATGATCGCAACGTAGATGAAGAAGGAGGAAAATTACATGGCAGAAGAAGTAAAGAAAGAAGAACCCCAAAAGGTAAAAACCGTAAAAGATGAAACGACAAGCACGAATGCCGTACTAAAGGCGGCAGACGAAAAAAAAGAGAAAAAAAGCAAGGCTACCTTTGTAAGATTGCTTGTGATGATTGTTGTGTTTCTTGTGCTGGGTGGCGTGGGCATTTCCTCTGGAGTGTTTGCCCTGAGTGACTTAAGTGACATCGTATTTGACTTCTCTGCCATCTGGAAGGTACTCATCATGATGGCCAGCGTCATCACCCTGGAGACCTTGATCGTCTTTTTGCTTGGTCTCCCGAAGCTGAAAAGCCACAGGGCGCGTTCCGTGATTTCCGTGATCTCCAGCCTGATGAAATACATTGCAGCTATTGTTATTTTATGCTGGGGTCTTTCCATTCTTGGCGTCAACGTATCCACCATCGTTGCCAGCGTCGGGATCGTAGCCCTGATCGTTGGCTTTAGTGCGGAGAGCCTGATCGCAGACGTGGTCACGGGTGCGTTCATGATCTTTGAAAATCATTATAACGTGGGCGATATTATTGAAGTGGACGGGTTCCGTGGCACCGTGACGGATATTGGCATTCGTACGACCTGCATCACGGACCCTGCTCAGAACATTAAGATTGTCAATAACTCTGCCATGAAGAATATCCTGAACAGGTCTGACAAGATGTCTCGCAGCATCAGCGACATTGGCATTCCTTACGGGACGGACCTAGAGAACCTCGAGGCGGCCATTCCCGCACTCATGCAGGAGATTTATGATAAGCACCGCGACATGATGAAGGATCTGCCCAAGTATCTTGGCGTGAATGAACTGGGAGACAGCGCTGTTGTCCTGCGCTTTATGGTGTATGTTGATGAAAGTGACATTTTTGCGGCGACAAGAGTGCTGAATCACGATCTGCTTCTTGGATTCCGAAAGCTCGGCGTAGAGGTGCCTTTCCCTCAGAGGGACGTTCATCTCTATCAATAAACGCAGAGTGGATTGGAATGGAAACGGAGGCAGCTATTGAAAAATACACGTTTACCAGAAGAGTTTTCCTTTCCACCGAAGGAGGATGGACCGCTGATCGAACCCAAGGGATTGCCGACGGAATCTGCTCCTGCGACGGAGTTTTCGAAAGTCGCAGAACCATCCATGGACATGCACAAGGAATTCGAAGGAAAAAGCGGCGGAGAGGAATCAGAGAAGGCGAAGGAACATCGCCTTATTAAGCGCATGCTGCTGATGCCAATTGCGGCAACAACGGCAACGCTGGCCATCGTTTTTTCATCCTTTGGCTATGATCCACTCGGGGAGGATTTCCTGAATCAGGAATGGAGGATCGATGGCCCGAATGAGGAAGGACAGGACGGGCAGCAGGGTAAGGGCGAGGCGGATCCTCAAGGCCATGGGGAGGAGAAAAACGTAAGGGACCAAGGGGTCGCAGGGTATCCTGGTGACCTTACGGGCGTCATCATTGACGTAACCTATGTTCCGACGGGGGAATCCTATCGTCCGGCGGTGTCTGGCGAGGAGGGTCTTGAGGTAGCCCGCGAATGGGTGAAGATGCAGGGCGGTGATCCAGATACGATCACCTATGTCAAATCGGAACAGATCAGTACGGGTCCACAATATAGCGATGATCTTGGATATGTCGGGGATGCGGATGATCCGGCCAATTGGTATGTCTTTAGCGGAGAAGTAACGGAAGGCTATCAGGAAATTGCCTATTTCAATGCGTACGCAAGTAAGGAAACGCAAGGACAGGAGCCTGACGAGAGCCAGCTGGAGAGCTTCCCGATTTTAGTCATGTTTGTACCGACGGGGGAGAAATTCTATCCGCAGGAGACCGGCGAAAGAGGAATTGAGGAAGCAAGAGAATGGATCAGGAGCATCGGTGGAAATCCTGATTCCATGGAATTTGTCTCCTTCAAGCGAGACAAAAAATACGAACTAGATGACGGCGTACTGTCGCAGATTATCATGGATTTTGCATATTACGAGGTCTATGAATATGCGGAAGGGGTAAGTGAAAATGGAGACGTATTCCCCGTGCTTTCGAATCTTGACCCGGACTTCGCGGGAAATTATTCTGGCGACATCTATGGATCCGAGTATTTTATTCGAATCAAGGAAACGCAGAATTCCGATTTTGTCTACCTAAAGGCTGGAGAGGCATGGAGGGGGACATATGACGATGCCGTGGAGACGACAGTTGACGGTGCTTGGTATGACGAAGCTACGAATACGCTGACGCTTTCTAATTTCGAGGCAAGCATGCTCGACGTGAACCTGATGGGAAATGGATTCACCATTCGGCTGATCGGCAACAACTATATTGATCTTCTGCAGGTTTGGGGCTTTAGGTACGGCGGAAGCCTGACATTGACGGGTGAGGGAAGCCTTGTGGTCAATGACCATTATGCAAGGTCAGACGGAGGACTCATCATGGTGGCAGAAGGGAGTGAGACCTGCCTGATGATTGAAAACGGCGTGACCTTGGAGTGCTATGGAAATCCTGCGTTTATCATCTATCAGACGACCATGGAGGATGCCGTGTATTACGGCTCCGACATCGAGCTTTCAGGTGGTACGGAGGCAGCTGGCGGATGGAATGACGAAGCATTTGGATATAATGTCCAAAATTATACGATTTTAGGAGGCGACGATCAGCCAGCTTCTTATGTACATTTTGCACCAAAGGAATAAGACATGATGACACAAGAGAAATTTAAATGGGGTGATTTTCTCGGGAAGGTTGCAGTGATCGCCATTCCCGTGGCCCTACAGAATCTATTAACGACAACGGGATCCATGGTGGATACCATGATGATTGCCTCTTTGGGGCAAACGGAGGTGGGCGCAGTCGGACTCTGCGCCCAATTCTCGTCCTTGATGTTCAGCGGCTACTGGGGCTTTGTCGGTGGTGGCATGCTGTTCATTTCCCAGTATTGGGGCGCGAAGGATGAGGATGGCATTAATCGCTCCTATGGCTTGACGCTGACCTGCATGATGGCTGTCGCGATCCTGTTTTGCATCTTGGGAACGGTATTCCCGGAGCAAGTCATGCGACTCTATACGGACAAGGAATCCATCCAAAAAATAGGCGTGGAATACTTAAAAATTGCAGGATTTTCCTATCCGCTGATGGTCTTTTCGATGGCAATGGCGGTTATGCTGAGATGTACGGAGCGAGTCAGGCTTCCACTCTATGGCTCAGCCTTTTCCGTAGTGGTCAACGTTGCGCTGAACTGGGTGCTGATTTTTGGGCATCTCGGGTTTCCGGCCCTGGGGGTTCGCGGGGCGGCACTTGCAACCGTCATCGCACAGTTTTCCGGTATTTTGGTGATCATGGGACTGGCTAAGGCCGCAAGGCATCCCTACTTGTTTGCGGTGCGGCGGCATTTCCATTGGGACGGAAAGCTCATCGCAGGTTATTTCAAAAAGTGCTTTCCCATCCTCATGAATGAGATCTTAATTGGCGTTGGCAACATGATGATCAATGTTGTTCTTGGGAGACAGCCGGAGGAGGCCATCGCGGCCCTGGCAGTTTTCAGAACGCTGGAGGGACTTGTCATCGGTTTCTTTGCGGGATTTTCCAATGCCTCCTCCATCCTGGTCGGCAAGGAGGTTGGCGCAGGAAATCTTCGAACGGCCTATTTCAGAGCATGGCGACTGGTATACCTGTGTCAGCTTTCCATAGGAATTGTTGGAATTTTGCTGATCGGCCTCCATTCGCCCATCCTGAGCGTCATGGGCATGCGCGGGCGGAGCTTTGAAATTGCCTTTGGGCTTGTCTGCATCTATGCCGTGGCATCCTTTATTCGCATGGGTAACTGGGTACAAAATGATACCTACCGCGCCGCGGGCGATGCGGTATATGGAACGGTGCTGGAGATTGTTTTCATGTGGATCATGGTGATTCCGCTTGTCTGGTGCTCTGGCATGGTATGGCATCTGCCGACGCTTGTGGTCTTTGCGTTTTGCTACTCCGACGAGCCAATTCGCTATATCCTGATGCAAATTCATTTGTTCCGAGGGACCTGGATCAAACCCGTGACGCCTGAGGGACAGGCTGCGCTCGAGGAATTTCGCGAAGAGCTTCATAAAAAGCTGCCAAGAAATCTGGCATAGAACTTCAGAAAAAGCCGCAAAGGAGTTTTCCTCCGGCAGGAGATTATTTTGTTTTGAGCCGGACGGAAAACGGAGTGGAAGGAAAAAAGAGCTGTGGTATCTTGAAAAATAAGGTGACAGAAGCACTTAACATAAGAGGGAAAAAAGATGGGTAAGGTAGAATCGATCATTGTCTGTATCGTCGTGTTTTTGATGGCAGGTTTTCTTGCATATATCGTAGAATCCATTTGGTTTCGTCATGTCGGGCGCATTGGAAGCCATGAATCACTCTGGGAATATTTTCGAAAGATTGATCAGAAAAACGGCAACGTTACGGCGATTGTCTGGGCCGTGCTTTGGATTCTTTTGATGATCCTTGGTTGTCTTGGCGTCTATGTGTTGGCATAACGTGACTTAGCATAAATTAGTGTGTCAGACATGCAAGGCAGGGAAAGCATATGTGTCTGAAACGATAGGTAGTGATGACGGTTAGGAACAATGGAGAACAGAAAAATAAGCATGGAAAATATAGTTTTGATCGGTATGCCCGGAGCTGGAAAAAGTACGGTGGGCGTTGTCCTTGCAAAGCGCCTGGGCTATCAATTTTTGGATTCTGATTTGGTGATTCAAGAGCACTATGGGAAGCTACTACAGGAATTAATCGAAGAGCATGGCGTGGAGGGCTTTTGGGATATTGAAGACGAAATCAATGCCTCAATTAAGCGCAAGAAAACCGTAATCACAACAGGTGGCAGCGCCGTGTATGGCAAGAATGCCATGAAGCATTTTCAGAAAACGGCGACGATCATATATTTACAGCTCCCCTATGCGGAAATTGAGGAGCGCGTGGGAGACCTACAAACCCGCGGCGTCACCGTGCGCCCTGGGCAGAATTTGTGGGAGCTTTATCAGGAACGGCTGCCTTTGTATGAACGATATGCAGATCTGACGATTGATTGCTATAGAAAATCCCTGCGGGAGATCGTCGTGGAGATCTGTGAGAGACTACAAGAGAGAACAGAGCTTTCAAATCAGACGAAAGGCAGAACAAAGAAAGCAGACAAAGCCTCATCAAAGCAGGATTTGATGAGGAATACGGAAGAGGAACTGACAGATAGCTCTATCGAGGGAAAAAGCACGCATATCAAAAAAGAGCCCTTGAAGGATAAGGATATTCGCGAGCCATTATTTACTTTTTTAGAGGAGTATTATGGGAAGATGCGCATCATTGAGGAGAAAACCATGGGGAAGTCCCGTGCGGACGTGGTGATGGTTTTGCCGGATGCGCTGTATGGCATTGAAATCAAGAGTGATGCGGATACCTATGTCAGACTTGCGGATCAGATAAAGGATTATGATCGCTATTTTGATTACAATATCATCGTTGTGGGAACAAGTCACGGAGAGCATGTCCCAGAGCACGTGCCAGCCTATTGGGGCATTATCACGGTCGAAATCGTAGATGAAAAGTTTGATTTTTATGTGCTTCGAAAACCGCTTCCAAACCCGAAGGTAAAGTGGAAAAAGAAGCTGGAGCTTTTATGGCGGCCAGAGCTGGCGCAGCTACAGGAATGGAATGAGATGCCGAAGTATAAGCAGCTCAGTAAGGCGAAGCTGTTTGACAAAATCTTAGAGCGCGTTCCAGAGAAAATATCAGAGGAGCTTTTGAGGGCACAGGTCAGCGAGCTTTTGTTTGAGCGGGATTATTCCAAGGTGCAGGAGGTTCTTGCGGAATATCGCAAGGGCGAATTGGAAAAGCAAATCGAGCAGGAAACGGATCCCGAGGAACGAAAGCGCCTGATGGACGAACTCAAGCAAAGACAAAGGATCGCTAAGAAAAACCTTGGAACGAGGCCGCGGAGACGTCGCAGGCGCAAGATCATATAAAGTGTAATGAAACAAGGCGATTGAAGAGTGCAAACATATCGCGAAGTGATTTGAGTAGGAGAGGATGAAGGTGCATACCAGCGTATTTATCATTGACGATGAGGTCGAACTGACGGAATATACGGCGAAGTATTTTAACATGTCTGGCATTAAAACAGACTATGCCTTTGATGCGCAATCCGCGCTGGAATATCTGGAGGAGAATACCGTCAGCCTGATCCTGCTGGACATTAATCTGGGCGGAGATTCTGGCTTTGACCTATGCCAAAAGCTGCGAAGGGAAACGGATGTCCCCATCCTGTTTATCAGTGCGAGATCCAGTGAGGATGACATGATGCTGGCGCTCAACATTGGCGGCGATGATTATATTTGCAAGCCTTATTCCCTTGGAGTTCTGCTGGCGAAGGTGAAGGCCGTATTAAAGCGCTATGAGGCCAGCAAGGCAGCAAAGCAAGCGGATACGGGGAAAGCGGAAGGTCAGGGGCTGAATGGAAGTAGTAAGGAAGGCATGGAAGGACAGGATCTCCGAGGAAAGGAAATAAGTGGGGCGAACCTTGGTGACAAAAATACGAAGCGTACGTCAGAAGCGACAACGCAGGATATTGTAAGGTTCGGGGATGTTACCGTGGACCTTAGAAGCGGCATGGTGAAGGGGCAACATGGTGAGGAGCGTTTGAAGGCCATGGAGTATAAGATCCTAAGCTACCTTCTCCAGAATAAAAATCGGATCATTTCGAAGGATGAATTCTTTGAGAGGATTTGGGAGACGGAGTTTGTGGGCGACGTTACGCTCAATGTCCATATCAGGCATCTGCGAGAAAAGCTCGAGGAGAATCCGAAGGAGCCCAAGTATATTAAAACGGTTTGGGGCGTTGGCTTTATTTTGGAATACGACAACTAAGAATCTAACAGATGGATACATAAGGAGATAACAGATGGATCAGTGGCTGGAAAATAAGCAGTTCCCCTATCATTTTGTATCTGCGTGTGGTCTCGTTCGCAAGGATGGGCTGATCCTGTTGATACGGAATCCGATCCGCGGCTGGGAGCTGCCTGGGGGAACGGCAGAGCAGGGAGAGATCATCACGGAGGCGCTCAAACGAGAGGTTTTTGAGGAATCAGGAATTCTTTGTGAGCCCGAACATCTGACAGGGATCTATCAGAATCTAATAGTTAAGGATGGCTATGGCCTGTTAGAGGGGATGCAATATGGCAGTAGGAGCTGGATGAAATGAGGACGAAGGTAATCATGGCGTTGTCGCTGCTGTGCTTAGTGATTGGAGCACTGGGGGCGGCGCTTATCTTAAATAAATCAGCGGAGCAGGAAAAATCAAGCGAGTTTACCGTGCAGGTAAATCGCTTGATTATTTTCGTGGAACAGCATTGGACAGAGCTTCAGGGCGGAGATACGGAGGCCTTACGACAGAATTCTCCAGAGGGAATGGAGTTTGTAGTGATCGATTCTGAGGGGAAGGTTTTATTCCAGACGAAGGACGGACTCTCCGTGAATGAATCGCAGGCGACCATGAATTTTGACCTGATTCGTGACGTCACGTCAGACGGTAAGATCCTCGGAAAGCTTTTGATTCATAATGAGAATCGGGATGCGCAGGCATGGCGAAACGAGCGGCTTGCCCTATTGTTTTTTGGCATGTCAGCGCTCCTTGCCCTATGCATGGTGGGCTATGCGTTTTATCTGCGCAAGAAGGTCATTCAACCGTTTGAACAGATGGAGGGCTTTGCGCGGCAGGTTGCCATGGGAAATCTTGACATGCCTCTGGAAATGGACCGCGAGAATGTCTTTGGCGCATTTACGCAGAGCTTTGATCTCATGCGTGAGGAGCTAAAGGCTTCGAGACTTCGCGAGGAGGCGGCGGTCAATAGCCGAAAGGAGCTGATTGCGCAGCTCTCTCATGACATCAAGACGCCAGTGGCATCCATCAAGGCGATGGCAGAAGTGATGGAGCTTTCCACGGAGGATGCGGAGCAGAAGCAGACGATGCAGGCAATCAATGCCAAGGCAGATCAGATTGATCGATTGATTTCCAATTTGTTCCATGCAACGCTCGAGGAGCTAGAGCATCTGGAGGTTCACATGGAGGAGGTATCGACCGATGAAATCCAGCGTATGCTTCAGGAAGCAGACCATCGTCATCTCGTGACGCAGGCAGAGATTCCAGAAGGCGTTGTCCGCATGGATTCTTTACGGCTTAGTCAGGTGATTGGCAACATCATCTCGAATTCTTATAAATACGCAAACACGGAAATTCAGGTCAAGGGTTCTTTCGAGAAGCTTGCAGAGATAGAGTATCTTGCACTGGAATTCTGCGATCATGGCGGCGGCGTTCCTGAGGAGGAGCTACCCCTCATCGTAGAAAAGTTTAAGAGAGGCTCCAACAGCGCAGGAAAGGACGGCGCAGGACTTGGTCTGTATCTTTCCTCCTACCTCATGAAGAAAATGGAAGGGAGCCTTAGCTGCAAAAATCAAGACGATGGCTTTGCAGTGATCCTAAGACTCCCTTTGGCATAAGTCAGTTCTCATCCATGAGTGCAAGCGCTTTCTCTAAAACGACGTCCCTTTCTCCGTCTCCAAAGAGCTCTAGCACGCCCTCCCTGTCGTAGGTAATCTGGTAGTCCAGCGTGATCCGAGCCTTGCGGTCAGACCTCGCGTCAATGATGGGTAGATTGTCTTCTCCAGGCGTTGACGCGATGGGATAGAAGAAGGAGAATTCCCCATTGGAGAGAATGGAGCAACCGCCAGTACACTGTGCGCAGCCCCAGGTCGTGGAATTCCCAATCAGCTTGGCATGGGCATAGGTCTTAAGAAGATACGCCATACAATCTCCAGAGCTCCCAGTTTCGCCATTGACCAAAACGATGAGAGGAAGCTCCTTCCAGGGGCCTGTTCCATACGCCATCGGAGAGAGAACGGCATGATAGCTGCCATTCAGATAGTAGCCCATGTCGCTCGGCTGAACCTGATCCGTAAAGAGTCCAATCAAGGATTTGGAGAGATAGCTGTAGCCACCGTCATTATTTCTTAGATCAATGATCAGGCGATCCATCCCCTGCTCCCGCAGGCCTTCTAATTTCGCATTCAAATCATCATACAATTCCTTTGAATATCCCGCGATACTGCACTTGATAATATCCATGGTAGGATCACCCAGATAGGATTCCTCCGTGATTCTAAGATACCCCACGTGATCATTTATCATACAGGTATGGAAATTCTCGTTGTCTGCAGGTGTTCCATAAAATATCTTGATGGCCTTCGTGCGTCGCTCCAGATAATTCCCCATCGCACTGACGGTGACCGTCTTTTCTTTTGCATTCTCATCGAGAAAGGTTACCTGAAGCGTATCACCGCCATGACCAGCAAGAAAGATGGGCTGGAAGATTTGCTCGTTCTCTAGGTAGCTGAAAACATAAAAGGTATCGATGCATTTTACATCTTTTACGGCCTCTTCCACAGGAACGCCATCCCACTTTGTGATGATGGTTCCATTTTGAATGCCAAGACGATTCGCCTCGCAGTCCTCCTCCACGAGAACGGCGAGATAGTCACCGTTTTCCGCCTGGAACAGGGAGAAGCCGTAATCATTTCCGGCAAGACGCTCCGCTGCTTCTTGCTTTGCGGCAGAATTTGTCGTCCTCACTCTTACGTGACCGTCATACAGATCATAGCGAAGCTCATAGAGCGCCATGAGCATGGCAACCTCATCGTGGGTTCTTTCAGCCTCCCGCACCAGCGGAAGGTATTTTTCCTTGAGAGCGTCATAATCTAATTCCTTCCAATCGCGAAGAACATAGGCAGTTCCAAGATCTTCAATGGTTTTCTCAAAGCTTTCCTCCCAACCGTCATGAGAGTGATTTCCGACATAGACCCTGCTCAGACAAACAGTAACAAAGATAATGCCGATCACCAGCCAAAGGATGGTGAAGATGTAGGTCAGGATCATGTAAGCCTTATAGTCTCTCTTGAAGAAAATAACGGTGCCCCACAAGAGAAGTAACAGTGCTACGATGCCAAGAGATGCATAACGCTGCAGAGTCATCTCGGCATTGCCGAGAATGCGATTCATAAAATAGAAAACAAGGAAGACCAGCAGGGGAATCGCACAGAGCGCACACCATATTTTCTCCTTCTTTTCCTTCATAAAGTGATGCAAAATGGTAAGCACTACAAGAGATAACAGCAGAAAGATTACCATACGCTGATAGGATGCTTCAAACATTCGGAATACTAAATAAATATATTTTAGAATGATCATAATTTCTTCCTTTCCTTACCAAATCATGTTCTTACTTCTAGTATAGCGAATCTAAGAAAAAATTCTTTGCGTAATTTTTAATTATGCATAAAACAAAGAATTAAAACTTAGGCAAAGATTTCTGGTTGTAAATGAATTATGATGGTTACAAGCGATGAACAAGAGCGAGAGATTTATAACAGAAGAAACGCTTGGATAAAGAAAGATGGAATGATAAAAAAGGAATGGAGACGAAAGCGTGAGCGAGGTTATTATTCAGACGGAGAAATTATCGAAGAGCTTTTCCGTGGGAGGAAAGCAGCAGCATATCTTAAAGAATCTAGATCTTGAGATTTACAAGGGAGATTTCACGGTGATCATGGGGCCGTCGGGCGCAGGAAAATCAACGCTTCTTTATGCGCTTTCCGGCATGGATAAGGTGAGCCTTGGCAGCATCCTTTATGCGGGAGAAAACATCACAAGGTATTCCGATGATAAGCTGGCGGTCTTTCGCAGAAAGCATTGCGGCTTTGTGTTTCAACAGATTCATTTGGTGGACAACATGAGCATTATGGACAATGTGATTTCAGCTGGCATGCTGACAGGGCAAAAGCAGAAGGACTTAAAGGAAAAGGCAATGGAGCTGTTCGCGCAGGTTGGCATCAATGAGGAGCTGACAAAGAAATTTCCGGCACAAGTCTCTGGCGGTGAGGCGCAGCGGGCAGCAGTCGTTCGCGCGCTCATCAATGATCCAGACGTGATCTTTGCAGATGAACCCACGGGCGCTTTAAACAGCGCCGGCGTCAAGGCGGTTTTGGATGTCCTAACTGCCGTAAATCAGAAGGGGCAGTCCATCGTCATGGTGACGCATGACGTGAAATCCGCAAGACGCGGCAACCGCATCCTGTACCTCAGTGACGGAGGCATTGTTGGTGAGTGTAAGCCAGGTACTTATGTCAGCGGTGATCAGGACCGACATGAGGTGATTCGCCAATTCTTAGAAAAACAGGGCTGGTGATCGAGCCTTAGCGCATTGGAGGATGTTATGGGAAAGCTGTGGAGATTAATCAAAGCAAATGCCCGCAAGGACAAGGGACAACTGATTCTTTTCTTTCTGATCTTAACCCTGGCGGGGCTTTTGTTACATACGGCATTGATCGTTGGAAATTATGAAAGCATGTATGACGAGCGCGTGGAAAAGCGAAGGGTTCCAACGGCCATCTGTTATGGCATTTTTGACAGGGAGGAGCTGCAGAATGCCCTGAATCAGCAACAGAAAATCGGCTCGTATTGGCTGAAGGAAATCATGATGCCAGGAACCATGCGTGTCAAGACCTCTGCCTCAAAAAAGGAGAAGGAGGTCGATGATTTTGTCATCCTGGAAAAGCGGGAGGATGACTATGAGCGCACGTTGAATTTTCTTGAGCGTGATGATAGCGTGAGTGGCGAAAAGCTATATCTGAACCTTTATTCTGCGAGGAATCTTGGCGTCTCCGTTGGGGATACCATGACCATGGATTCCGACTATTTCGGAGAGAAGGAATATACGGTGGCAGGCATCTATGAGGATCTTCTCATGGGAAGCAGCTTTTCCTATTATTCTCTTTTGATAGAGCCTAAGTGCTATCAGGAATTCGAGGAGATCGACAATCGATTGATGGAAGAAAAGCATATAACCTTTCGGCGGGATCTGGCTGGCATCTT
>SVFO01000032.1:0-4157 GCA_015056795.1 Lachnospiraceae bacterium | reverse complement strand
CCTTTCCTTTTTCCTCTATCCCATGGTTGAAAGAGCCTTCATTCAGGAGCAGACGGGCATGAAATGGGAGGGGAGCCTAGAGCCGTTGCACGTGCTTCTTTTGCTGGCATTTGTGCTGGGTTCCATTGCGTTGATCACCTTTCTTAGCACGCGGAGGATTGGGCATCTTTCCCCTGCAACGGCACTTCGCTTTGGCCTTTCCTCAAATAGCTTCCGAAGGAATCATCTGCCCCTTTCGGAGACGCGGGGTGGTCTGAACGTCCTTCTTGCACTGAAGTCCTGCCTGCAGGCGGGAGGGCAGAATCTGACCGTCTTTTTTGCCATGCTCTTGGTATCCTTTGTCGCGACGTTTGCGGCGCAGCTTTATTATAATACGCAGGTCGACGTGACAAGATTTCAGCATCTGATTCAGGGCGACGTGCCAGATGCGATGGTGTATTTTGAAGGACAGGATCAGACAGAGCTTGCAGGAATTAGGGAAAAGCTCTTTACGATCGAGGGCGTAAAGCAGGTGTACGGCTTAGGAAGCACCTCAGGACACGCGGGGGAGGAAACGGCAACCATTCTCTATTCCAATTCCTGTAAGGATGTTTATTGCGGTTTGTATGCGGGCACCATGGCATTGGAGGATAATGAGGCCGTCATTGCTGGAGGCCTGGCCGAAAAGCTTGGCGTATCCGTGGGAGACGAAATCGAAGTAGGCTTCGGGGAAGAGTCCGCGAAGTATCTTGTGACGGGCTTGCAGCAGGCCGTGTATGGCATGGGCATGAGAATCTATCTTACGGATGGCGGCGCACAGCGCATCGGCATTGAGACGCCCTATAGCTATTTCCGCATTCGCTTGGAAAACCCGAGTGCTGACGAGGTGGACCGTGTGCTGCTTAAGGCGCGCGAGCTTCTTGGTGAGCAGTGTACGGACGTGGAAAATTATTACCGCTATCAGCGCAGCATGGATAACATGCCCGTGATGGCAGTCTCCTTTATTGTTCTTTTGCTGGTGATTTTATCTGGCCTGATTGCCATTTTGGTGCTGAGCCTAATTATTAAAAATGTTTTTGTAAAAAGGGAGAAAGAATTTGGCATCAAGAAGGCGCTCGGCTTTACCAGCTCGCAGCTGCGGCTTCAGCTGGCCCTTTCCCTCGCCGCCGTCGTGATCCTCTCAGCAGTGCTTGGGGCGGCCCTTGGATATCTTCTGACGAATCCTTTGATTACCTTGATTTTCTGGGGCTTTGGAATCAAGAAGGCGGAGCTCTATGTCTGTGTGCACGTGGCTTTAATTGCTGCCTGCTTAGTGGTACTATTTACGATCCTCATTTCCTTCCTTGCGGCAAGGAGGATGAAGAAGGTATCGGCTTATGAACTGATTCAAGAGTAGATCCTTTTCCTGTGGGTTTCGCTTGCGATTCTTAGGAATATAGGGTACAATATACCTAAGAGTTTTTGGCACGGCGGAATAGTAGTCTCTTATACTTATAGGAGGACTGCATGGAATTTGCAATCATTTTGATTATTGTCATCATATTTGCCAGCGTGCTAACGGGGAACCTCGGATATGTTCTCTTTGGCATGTCTGGCCTTTTGATTTTGACGGCGGGATTCATGGTGCTTATTTTCGCGCCTTGTTGCGTACTGCTTTTGACGTCGAAGTGGAAGGAAGCGAAGTTTGCCGGGATTGATTTGCCTACGGAAAAGGCAAAATTCAAGGTGGCCTTTTATCTGGTGGATGGAGAGGAGATTCCCTGTCTGTTTCCCGAGGAGGGAATATTTCGCGACAGATTCTATCAGGAGGACAAGACCTATCATGTTCTCTGGAATCGAAGGCTGGGAAGGGTATTTGATCGCTTCTCCGTTGCGACCTGTATTTTAGGATTAGCCTTCGGAATCATCTTAGGCTCCGTCATGCTTGGCATGTATTATTGACGGCGCAGGCATGCCATCATATCGTAAAGAAATCTCTAGGAAAGAGAAAGAATCTCATCGTTAATTGATTACCAATGCAAAATGAAATGAGTTACACAAGGAGGGTAAGGTATGAAGAAACAGGAGAGAACCATAGGACTCGTCATGGCGGTCATTATGTCCATCGCCATGGGTATTGTTGCAGCCGTTGTTATTTACAATGATCCGAAGGCACAGACGCCACCGTTCCCGATTTTTTGTCTCATTAATCTAGTGGAATCCATCATTGTAGGTCTGTTAGTTGCGCTGTTTGTTCCTTTGGGAAAGATGGGACAGGCACTTTGCAAGAAGGCAAAGGCAATGCCACCTTCCTTGAAGTTTAATCTGCTCAATTCCATTCCGTTGGCGCTTGGAAATTCCCTGATCGTGAGTACGGTCGTGAGCTTTATCAATGTTGCGCAGGCGCATGCAAAGATTCCCGCAGAGCAGGCACCGCCTCTCTTTGCCATGTGGTTTGGAAGTTGGGCACCGCTGCTGCTTCCGTCAATCGTAATCAGCTATGTTCTGGCAATTTTGGTTTCTCCCATCGTTGTGAAAATGGTGATGAAGCCGAAGCATTAGGAAAGTGTTTGGGGCATTTCGAGGAATACAGATGGAGTAAGAGAAGGAGATCTTGGGGTATGTTGTCAAGGGACATCAGGAAGAATGCAGGTAGATGGCAGGGCACTGGAAAGACGGTAAAAAAAGCAGTTCTAGGCGCGCTGACCATGATGGTTCTTATGACTGCCATGGGATGTAATGGCGGCGGTGCGGCAACAACGGAATCGTCCGAGGATGTTACGGTTGATGTGACGCAGATTGCAGACGGGGAGACAATTGACATGAGTAGTGATTTTATGCCAAAGGAAAGCACGGAAGTAAAACCGCAGGAGACGGCAACGCCTGAGCCTACGCTGAGTGCTGAGGAGATCTATGCGGAGATGGTGGAGCTCTCGCTTATGTATGAGGGCAATTATGCAAGAATCCAGAAGGTATTGGAAAAGCTTCGCGCGGGTGAAGAGATTACATTGGGAATTCTCGGCGGCTCCGTAACGGAGGGCGCTGGCGCAGGAAGCAATGATAAGGGCTATGCCTATCAATTTGTCGATGCCCTGGCAGAGACCTATGCCGCGAATGGAAGGGATCAGATTAAGTATGTAAACGCGGGGCTATCTGGCACGCCATCCGTACTGGGTCTGATGCGTTATCAGCAGGACATTGTTGTACCATTGGGAGAGGATCCTGACCTTTTGATCATCGAGTTTGCCGTGAATGACTGGCAGGAGGCGACGAATGGCAGAGCCTATGAGAGCATGGTTTATGAGGCGCTTTCCGCAAAGGAGGATGCAGCCGTGATTTGCTTGTGCTCCGTTGCAAAGACGGGCTGGAATACGCAGGAGAGCTATCTGACGATTGCAAAGCATTATCAGATTCCGATTGTAAGCTTAAAAAAGGCCGTGTTTACGCCGAAGAATGAGATGCGCGTGCCTGCGAGTCAGTATTTCATGGATGATTATCATCCAAAGTTCTTTGGACATCAGCTTACGAAGGATTGTCTGATGAATCTTTTTGCCAAGGCAGATGAGGCTGAGGCCGCAGAGCCCGCGGAGATTCCCGCAGAGGCAGTCAAGGGGCGTGATTTTACGGGTTTGGTTCAGGTGGATTCGAAGAATCTCGTCAAGGGTATGAAGCTGGGTAGCTTTGGTGATACGGACGATAAGGTCGTGACCGAGTATTTTACGAAGGCAGCTGCCTTCCCGAATAACTTCTATCATCAGGCGGGATCGAAGAACGATCCGCTGACCATGAAGGTGAAGTGTAAGAAGATGATTGTGAACTTCAAGACCGCGAACGACAAGACCTTTGGCAAGGCTGATTTTTATGTTGATGGAAAGCTTGTGTCGACGGCGGATGGTTATAGCGGTGGTGGTTGGAACAACTGTAATGTTCTGCTGGTGCTGGATGAGAGTGAAGCGGCAACCCATACGCTGGAAGTGAAAATGGCAGAGGACAGCCTGGACAAGGCCTTTACGCTCTTCTCCATCAGCTACGCGGAATAACAATTGTTTATGAACCGCCATAGAGTAACATAAAGGCTAATATTATAGGGTATATAGAATCGCTTGAGCCAAGAGGCTTAAGCGATTTTTTTCCGATTTCGATCCATGCTTTGTCAAAAGGCAACTTGTCGCCGCCCCACACCTTGTTTATGTTGCCTT
>SVFO01000031.1:23086-46954 GCA_015056795.1 Lachnospiraceae bacterium | reverse complement strand
TCGGTTTCCAGACCCTGCTTAAGAGGGATCTAATTCCAGCTCTCTTTCCTTCTCACAAAGTTCCAGCTTGCTCACGGACACCTCAAAGGCAACTCGCTTTTCAACCGTCTCTTCATCCAGCTTTTTCACATATTCCCGGCTCTGGATTCTTCCCCAAATCATGCATCGGTCTCCCACCTCAAAACCGCCTGCATACCTGGCATTGCGCCCCCAACAGATGCAAGGGATGTAATCTGATTTTCCATAGGGTCTGTTCACTGCAAGCAGGACGTCTGCAATCTCGCGACCCAATGGCGTTTTTCTATAGATGGGAGGCTTGCATATATAACCATCCAGAAAAATCTGGTTGCTCTTTGCGCTTTCTTCTACTTCCTCAACAAATTCAATTTCTCTGGCGAATACCGAAAGCACCAGTTTATTCCTGCGCTCCTCATGTCTGTTGTAAGAACGGAATTGTCCGTTAACGCTGATCAGCATTCCTTTGTAATCCGCTGTCACGTCAATCAGTCTTTCCGACATCATGACGGGAATCACGTCATAGCTCTCACTCAGCCTTTGTACCCTTACGTCTACCATGTAGAAGCCTTCTCCGAAAATTTCATGGCTGAAGGTAAAATCACTTACGATTTCCCCCATCACCGTCACCTGGTTGTTTTCAATCACCTTATCCGTCACTGTTGTTTCTCCCTTCTTCCTCACATTGCCTTTTACGGAACCAGTCTTTTTTTGTTCCCTTCGCAATATCATTTATACACTACTTTCCCTCAGGATAAAACTAAATCTCATCGCGTAATTCTGACGTTTTCCGCTAATCCCCCATCATCTCTTACGTCATTTCTAGCATGTGCGACGTTTCCCGACGGCAAAAACCGTAGATTTTTCGAGAATAAACTTTCTTAATTTTATGCTTGAATCCGAAAACGATTAGTGCTATACTGATACAGTTTGAAAAAAGTGCCAATTTTAGGGATGTTTGGAGCATGAACTGCCTGCTCCGCTTGGAAAGGATTTGAATTTATGAAACAAAAAAGAGAAGACGTCAGAAACATAGCAATCATCGCCCACGTTGACCACGGCAAAACGACTCTCGTGGATGAGCTCTTAAAGCAGAGCGGCGTGTTCCGTGCTGGTCAGGAGGTTGCGGAGCGTGTCATGGACTCGAATGACATCGAGCGTGAGCGTGGCATTACCATTCTGTCGAAGAATACGGCAGTCATGTACAAGGGAACCAAAATTAACATCATCGACACTCCTGGCCACGCTGATTTTGGCGGCGAGGTAGAGCGTGTCTTGAAGATGGTAAACGGTGTCATCCTTGTCGTAGATGCCTTTGAGGGAGCCATGCCTCAGACGAAGTTCGTGCTTCGAAAGGCTTTGGAATTAAAGCTTCCCGTAATTGTCTGCATTAATAAAATCGATCGTCCTGAGGCGCGTCCTGACGAGGTTGTGGATGAAGTGCTTGAGCTCTTCCTGGAGCTGGATGCCGATGATTCCCAGCTAGATTGCCCCTTCGTCTTTGCTTCTGCAAAAGCTGGTATCGCATCCCTGGAAGCTGGTACCCCTGGCACCAGCATGGAGCCTCTGTTTGAGACCATCTTAAACTACATTCCCGCTCCCGAGGGTGATCCCGAGGCTGGCACCCAGGTACTGATCAGCACTATCGATTACAATGAATATGTTGGTCGTATCGGCGTTGGTAAGGTAGATAACGGTACCATCAAGGTAAATCAGGAAGTCATCATTTGCAACCACCATGAGCCTGATAAGCAGGTTAAGGTTAAGGTTAGTAAGCTATATGAGTTCGACGGTTTGAACAAGGTTGAGGTCAAGGAAGCTAACATCGGTTCCATCGTAGCCATCTCTGGTATTTCCGACATCCACATTGGAGATACCCTTTGCTCTCTTGACAATGTTGTTCCCATTCCGTTCCAGAAAATCAGTGAGCCCACCATTGCCATGCATTTCATGGTTAACGACTCTCCGCTTGCTGGTCAGGAAGGAAAATATGTCACCAGCCGTCATCTTCGTGAGCGTCTGTTCCGCGAGCTGAATACCGACGTTTCCCTCCGTGTTGAGGAGACTGAGGATACGGATTGCTTTAAGGTCAGTGGCCGTGGCGAGCTGCACCTCTCCGTATTAATCGAGAACATGCGTCGTGAGGGCTTTGAATTTGCAGTAAGTAAGGCTGAAGTGCTCTATCATCATGATGAGAACGGTAAGGTTTTAGAGCCCATGGAGCTCGCTTACATCGACGTTCCCAATGATTACGCAGGTGCGGTTATTGAAAAGCTTGGTCAGAGAAAGGGTGAGCTTCGCAACATGGGAGCCATCTCTGGCGGCACATATACCAGACTGGAGTTCTCCATCCCCGCGAGAGGCCTAATCGGCTATCGTGGTGAGTTCATGACGGACACCAAGGGTAATGGTATTCTGAATACGGTATTTGATGATTACGCACCCTACAAGGGTGACATCCAGTATAGAAAGCAGGGAAGCCTGATTGCCTTCGAGGCAGGCGAAGCCATCACCTATGGTCTCTTTAATGCCCAGGAGCGCGGACTGCTCTTCATCGGACCTGGCGAAAAGGTTTACTCTGGCATGGTTGTTGGACAGACGGGAAGAAGTGAGGACATCGAGATCAATGTCTGCAAGAAAAAGCAGCTGACCAATACCCGCTCCTCTTCCGCTGACGAAGCTTTGAGACTCGTACCGCCTAAGATTTTGTCTCTGGAGCAGGCTTTGGATTTCATTGATACGGATGAGCTTTTGGAGGTAACTCCTAAGAACCTTAGAATCAGAAAGAAGATTTTGGATCCGACGCTTCGCAAACGTGCAAGCTTCAAGAAGTAATTATTTCCCCTTCGGTAGATCTCCTACTGAAGGGGATTATTTTATGGTTTTTTAGCAGGATTTATGATTTGTGAAATACTATTTCTTTTTCAATGAAAAATTGCGGATGCCGCGTTCAACCCAGCAACAGGTATATGCAATGAAAATGCATAGGATTGCTTCCACGAGGAAAAAGAGGATGTGGTTGTGGAGGTAGCGTAGGAGGATGGCGTTTGTCAGGTCGAAGGTAAAGAGGTGGGTCAACCAGACATAGATGGACAGGTGGCCAAGGGACTCTAGGCGTGCGGATATCCATTTGGCATTTTGGAGCAGTAAGAGGATGCCTATGGTAAAGATGGGTACGAAAAGGAAATCTAAGCTTGCGTAGGCTGGAGAACCTGCGAGCATGATGCGAACGACTCCCACAAGTGCCAGAAGAAAAACGGCAAGAAGTATTCTGATGATGGTGCTTAAGGCATAAAGCCTTGAAAGGAGCCTGTCAAAAACGCGAAGCTTCGCGCAAAAGTATCCAACAAAGCAGACAAGGACAAAGGCAATTCGAATGATGTCTAAGAAATCGTTCAGCGTCTGTCTCATGGAAGGCAAAAGGATCGCAAGCATCCCCCACCCCATTCCGAACAAAACGCAAAGAAGGGAAACCACTCTCTCCGTCACTTCCAGCCAACCTTTTCCAAGCGCTTCCGTTATCTTGCCCTTCTTACAAATCACCTCTGCAAATCGAAGAAATGCCTCAGCGACAGCCAATAAAAGTAGCATAATAACATACTGTTGCACATACCAAAAGGCACCATTGTAGGTGCTCTTCAGGCAAAAGAAGTTCTCTAAAAACTCCGTCAGCTCAAACTGTCGTCTTCCCATCGAAAACATGCATCCCATAAAGAGCAGGAATACCACCCAGTATCGAATCAAAAGCTGTAGCATCTGTCGTAGGCAACGCGTGATCGCGGCGCCATTTCGTTTTTCCAACGCCTTACACATCCCATAGCCCGTAACAAAGGCAAACATTCCAACGCAGATTTTTCCAAACCATGCAAAATGCAACACCCATTCTGGCCTCCAAAAGCTCAGACGCTCCCCGTAGATCGACAAATCATTAAAGAAATGGTGATAGAGCAACAAAAGCACGGCTACGCCCTGTAGCCGTGCTGATTGTTCCTTTGTCATTCCCTGCCCTTTTTCTGTCAAAGCTTTTCCTGCCATGGGTTTACTCCGTACAAAGTGGAATTTACGCGCGATACTCTCTTAGCAGATATAAGAATCCAAAAAGCCTTGCGGATTCTACAAACATACCACCCTGGAACTTGATAAACACGGTTTGTACTTTATCCCCGTCCACCTCGCGCTGTTCCAGGCTCTTTTCAATGAGTTCCTTCGAAATCGGAAGCTCTACGACATATTCCTCATTTTTCCCCGTGTAATGAAGTCTCTGATTAAAAATCTCCGTCTCCCCGACACTGATGCGAAGAAGCTTGCCATTATCCTCGCGAAGGAAATGAAGCTCTAAGACATGATCCTTTCCCGCCTCTGCCTTCATATGGTAGCCAAAGCTTCCGCGCGGTGTCGCATGACGCGTAGTCCCATGCTCGGTAGCCCCAATGGATCCCAAGTCTTCCATGGCATGCAATGCATCCACCTCATACTGACCATAGCCAGGCTGTACGACATCCAAAATATTCTCCCTGCGCTTTTCTTCCTTCTCCCTGCGCTTCTTTTGTTCCTCTGCGGAATCACCATCACTAACTTGATCTAGGAAGTACCAGTAAATACCATATCTTTCGCGCGTTTTCCTATAATGCGGGCGGAAGGTCAGCTCCTGATCCGTACCCTGCAAGGTAAAGCTCAGTTCCTCTTCTTCCTTTACCAAATGCTTTTCGATGTCCTTGATAAAGTCCTCTTTCGATCCTTCGAGCACCGTTAAATACTCGCTCTGTACAATCTTATTGGTTGGAATGGTGACGTCAACGCCCGTCTTTCCATCCACCATATTTTCCGTACCTAGGTCAGCTGACAACAGCAGTGGACCATACTTGAAGGCAAAAACATTGTCGCAATCAGGAAGTCCCTCTGCCCTCACCGTAGCTTCAAGGCGGTATTCCAGAGTATCACCATCCTTCCAAACACCTTCCGCGAAGAAGTATCCATCCGCTTCTCCCGTCTGAATATCCGTGCCTGCCTTTACGCAAAGCTCAGCATCCGTTGTCCAATCAGGCTTACGAATTTTGATGGTCGCCTTCTGCCCCACACTACCGTTTTGCTGATCCACAGCACCACACGACTTCACCGTAAAGCGAATGGTATGGTCCGCAGGGATATGACATTCCTGTACGAGCTTTATGCCATGCGCCTCATCCGTCACCTCCGAGGAGAAGAACAGGTTCACGATCACGCCATTCTCGTCCTTGAAATAAATACTGTCGTTCAGCTTTGTAAAGTTTTCCATGCCGCTTCCCGTGCAGCACCAAAACTTGTCAAATGGCGTTCCATAGGTCTTATAAAAGCCCGTTGCCATGGGTTGGAAATACATGGTCATGCCCGTCTCAGGATTCTGAGAGGACAAGATGGCATTGATTAAGGTATTCTCATAATACTCCGCATATTTCTTCTTGCCCGTAATCATAAAGAGCTTTCGGGTCATTTTCAGCATATTGTAGGTATTACAGGTTTCATTGTTACAGTTTGTACGCTCTGCGTCGAGAATATAGTCCTCGCCAAAATGCTCCCACTCGCTGTTTCCGCCAGTGGCATAGGTATGTCTTGTAACCACCATTTCCCAAAAGGCTTCCACATAAGCCAGATACTCCTTTGCTTCGTCACCGAGCGTCAGATAACGATTGAGGGCTCCCAAAAACTTTGGAATCGTGGTGTTTGCATGATGATTGTTCAATACATTCTTTTCACCCGAATACACCTTTTGGAATAAGTCATCCTCGTCAAAGGCATGCGCCGCCTTGAGATGCTCCTCCTTTTTGGTATTTTGGTAAAGCGCATATAGTGCGTCATTCATGCCGCCGTACTCGATTCCTAATACGGTCCTGTGAGTCTCCTCCGACCACTTTGAGGTTCTCTCATAGGTCCAGTCGCCAATTCCACTGGCAAGCTCCAGCGCAGGCGCATAGCCCGTCAGCTCATAGGTAGAGACAACACCGTCCAAAATCTTATGCATCGTATACCACGGAACCCAAGCCTCCGTAATGATATTCGTCTTATTCTGCTCCACATAATCAAATTGCTGCTCCACGTTGGAGGGATTCAGAATGATCGCACCAAATACAAAACCGGGCTTTCCCTGAGAATGCTTCTGACATTCTAACAACCCGTCAATCAGCCTCTGAATCTTCTCAAAAAGTATTTTTTTATCTTCCTGTTTGATCAATGCATTTGCATAAGCCTGAGCAGCTGCTGTCAGATAATGTCCAAGCGTATGTCCGCCAATCAGCATGTTCTCCCAACCTGCATATCGCATCTTTTTCATCTTCAGGCCAGCATTCTCATAAAAGCCCGCCAAAAGACGCTCCTCATCCAACTCTTTTAAATATGCTACGTCCTTCTCAAATGCATTCACCAGATATGCATCCTTTAGTAATACCTGTCCCAAACCATACGCCTTAGACATTCAAAATCCTCCTATACTCACCCATTCAATTTCGCATCCATAAAACATTTTCTCTCTATAGAGCTTTCCATATTTTCGAGGGGATGGCCTTGACAGTCTTTCTAGGTCAAAAGGTTAGTAGAAAGACTGTCAAGGTCAAGCCCCGAGTTTATAGGGTTAAAGATACTTATTGGACGCGATATACCCTCGCTTCATAGGGTCGAAACCATCCCTGCTCTCCCTCCGGCAGTCCATCGAGTCTTCCCGAAGCATGGCTCTCCTTGGGATAATTACATAAAATCAAACTACGCTTTCTTCCGATATATTCCTTCGGCAGCTTTACGCGAATCGGCTTATCTGCAAAGGAACAGATGATCAGAATTCTGACATCACACAGCTTTCTCTCATACATGTAAATGTGAGGATCCTTCGGGAAATACTCCCGATAGCTTCCCCAGAGAAGCACGTTACTGGTCTTCCTCAGCTTTAAGCATTTGCGATAGAAATTCAAAATGCTGTAGGGATCCTTCTCTTCCTCTTCAACATTCACGGTCACATAATTGTCATTTAAGTGGAACCAAGGCTCCTTTTTCGAAAAGCCCGCATATTTTCCTGCACTCCACTGCATGGGTGTTCTCGAGGAATCCCTGCTGGAATGCCAGATGCGCTCCAGCCGTTTCTCGATGGAGTCCTTTAAGTGATAGCGGTTGAAATTGGTTAAGGAACTCACGTCGACATAGTCCGTGATGGACTTTAGCCTGATGTTCGTCATGCCAATCTCCTGCCCCTGATAGACAAAGGGCGTTCCCTGTTGGAATAGATAGCTTACTGCCAGCATGGTACCGCTGGCACGCCAATATTTCTCATCTCCATAACGGCTAATCACCCTGGGATGATCGTGATTCTCCAAATAAAGGGCATTCCACGCCCTGCCATTCAATGCGTGCTGCCATTTCGTAAATGCCTTCTTCAGCTTTACCAGTGAAAACGGACGATGCACATATTCCGTGTAAATACAGTCTGCCATCATGTGATCAAAGGAGAACATCATGTCCAGGCTCTTCTTCGGTCCCGTAAGGTATTTTAGCGCTGACTTCACGGTCGTCAGCGGACCCTCGCCCAGCTGGAAGCAATCGTACTGCTTGCAGACCTCGCGGAATTCCTCCATGTACTCATAAATGTGAGGACCGTCCTTGTAATAGGGCAATCCATTCACCGCAGGCAGGAAAGGCAATCCATTGGGAAGCTTTTCATTCTTGGAAATGAAGTTGATCACATCCTCACGGAACCCATCCACGCCCATGTCCAACCAGAATCGCAGGATGCTTTTTACCTCCTCACGAACCTTGGGATTATCCATGTTGAGGTCTGGCTGCTTCTTCGCAAAAATGTGGAGATAATATTGTTTTCTAACCTCGTCATACTCCCATGCCTTTCCTTCAAAGAGGGAGTCCCAGTTGTTCGGCTTATCTCGCCAGATATAATAATCGCTGTAGGGATTATCCTTTCCCTTGCGGCTCTCCTGAAACCAGGGATGTTCATCCGAGGTATGATTCACCACAAGATCCATAATGACCTTTAGGCCAAGCTCATGTGCCCTTCCAAGCACCTTCTTAAATTGCTCCAAGGTACCATAGTCTGGATGGATGTTTTTGTAATCTGAGATGTCATATCCAAAGTCCGCATTGGGCGATGGGTAGATCGGGGAAAACCAAATGCCATCCACGCCCAGGGACTTGATATATTCCAGCTTCTCATAGACGCCATACAAGTCTCCGATTCCGTCTCCATTTCCATCCTTAAAGCTTCTGATCCAGATTTGATAAAAGGACATCTCCTTATACCAATCACTGCTCATTTCATGCACCTTCTTTTGTTTTATTATGATTTATTTAATTCCATTCACATCCTGCACTAAAGTAATCGCGTTCTCCTTTGTCTCCTGTACGCGGTCCGTGATGCTGTCCCTGGCCTCCTGCACGCGATCCGTGATGCTGTCCCTGGCATCTTGAATGTGATCCGTGATGCTGTCCCTGGCATCTTGAATGTGATCCGTAATACTATCCTTGGCCCCTTGCATGCGATCCGTGATGCTATCCTTGGCCTCCTGCATGCGATCTGTGATGCTATCCTTGGCATCCTGTATGTGCCCTGCAATATTGTCCTTCGTCTTTTTAACTCCAATGACTATGGTATCCTTGGCTTCCGAGAGGTTCTCCTTCATGTCGGATACATTCTCCAGCATACCATCATACCATTTTCTCGGAGCCTCCGACACCTTATTGGAAGCGCTTAACAGCCCCGCCGCCATGTCAAAAAAGCGATCCGACGGCTGATATTTCCTCTCCGTCATAGAGCACCCCTGATGAAGCTCTATGACCTCCCCATAGCGGTCTACGGCCTTTCTTACCGCGCTCTCCCACGAAAGATAAATCTCATCCATGGCCATTTGGCCTACCTGATGAATCCTGTCAAGATCCTTGCAGGCCTCTCTAAGACACCCTGCCATCGCCTCTGCGCTCTCTTCGATCAGATACCCATTTCTAAGATCCGTGATGCCCTCTGCGGCACAGGAGCCCTGAATCAGTACACTGGCAATACCGCAGGCCGCCGCCTCGCGAACCACAAGCCCATTGGTATCATAGGTCGAAGGAAATAAAAAGAGATCAGCACGGGTATTCCACGCACGAAGCACGTTCCTGTCATAGATCGCACCCGTAAAGAACACCTTGCGCTCCAATCCAAGCTCTTTTGTCCTCTCCTGCAATTCCTCCGCATCTGGACCGTTTCCGACAAAGACCATGCGGAAATCCATGCCTTCACCGTCAAGGAGCCTTAGGCAATCCAAAATCAACGGTAAGCCCTTATATTTGATGATTCTTCCGACAAACAGGAACACGGGAACGCCCTCTGGGAGGTCATATCCCTTGGTCGCCTCCGCAACGCCCTGCGCATCCACCCTTCCCTTGGCGAAATCCACGCCATTTGGCATGACACGATAGCGCCCCTCATAACTCAGGGAACGCAAGTTTTCACCCGCACCGCCGCTGACCACCCAAATCTCATCGCAGGCAGAAATATTATCCACGAGAAATTTGATGCTCTCCTTTTGCAGGGACTTTGCCTTCACTGCCCTCGCGATATCCACGTCAAACTTCGTGTGATAGGTAAAGATCAGCGGAGCATTCGTCTCCTTGCGAAGAATGCGTGCCATCAGCGTCGAAGACACGGGGCAATGTGTATGGATCAAATCAGGCTCAAACGCCGCCATCTCCTTGACTGCCTTGACATCAAAGGGATTCCCTGCACGATATCCACTGACGATGGCCGTCGTGTCAATGCTGTGATAGGGAACCACGGGATAGGGAAAATCTTCGTACTTTGCGTCAGGATAACGCGGCGTGCCCACCATGGGCTCCGCAAGGCCCTTCTCCTGCATGATCCTGGCATAATTCATAACGACATTTGCCACACCGTCAATGACGGGTGGAAACGAATCATTTAATAATGTTACTTTCATCGATGGAGAGTTCCTCCTTATTTTTCCTGTCTATTGAGCCCTGCCAAAGCCTTTGGTTTTCTTCCTCCAGCTTCTTCATTTTCTCTTTTTGTTCTTCTAGCTTTATCGTCATCAGACGGATCAGCTTCGCGGATTCCACCCTGCGAATGCTTAAGGTATGGAGCATAAATTGCTCTGATATCTTCCGTGCCGTAGGGCTGTCTGAATTGACATAAGCATTCCAAAGAATTTTAATTCCCCAGAGAAACACATAAAAAGCAAGCAAGGACATAAGTACGGAAATACCAGCCAAAAGGCCACTTGCCACAGAAGACCCTGAACCCGCCAACATGAAAAGCATACACATGGCGAATACCAAAAACGCTCCAAAAGTAATTCCAAGTCCGAGCTTAAAATCTGACTTGTTCTTCTCGCGCTCCTGCTGGTATCGCTCCATCATATTTTTCTCGCGGGCCAGTTCCTCTTCTAAATGATAGTTTTGGCCAAGATAAATCTCTTTATATCGTCTGGAATCCTCAAAGGGTCTTTCGTAAACTACCTTAATGCCTCCGATGGTAAGGAACATCAGTAAGGTCACAATCAGAAGAATTCCTGCAATAAAGGACAAAATTCCATAATGCGTTCTCATCTCGGACGGAGTAACCTGCAAAAGAATTGCCCGTCCACTGTCTATGGTTACGCGCGCAATTACGGTGATGCTACTTGTCCCTTTTCCCTCAGGCCAAGATTCCAGCGTCTGCAGGGTCTGCTTATCATAAATACCCGCATCGATGAAACCTTGCTCACCAACGCGTAACCGATACATGCGATACTCGTTCGTCAAACTTAAAAAAGTAGAACTTAATGCGTTTCCATTCGTTCCTGATCCAGGGATACATTCCTTGCTTGTAATCGAAACATACTGCTTATTTCTGAAATTCGACATATTAAATTCATTGATCTTTTTGGGGAAATAGTATTGCAAAAGCTCGGTGGCATAAAGCAAAAGAAGGAATATGCTTGTCGCTGCCAATACCATTGTAAACTTAAAATATGGGGAAACCTGATACCGTTTCATATATGGTCCTCGTATAGATTATAGCTTGCCCTGCGCCATGTAACTAGCTTCACTTTGAAAGTCTGAGAATTCTTTCATAACCTCATTTTATAATTATATCACAAAGTGAAAATACCGTCCATGGTAATGTCAAAAAGAGGGATACTCCCCTTAGGAATTTCCCTCCTCCAGCATGTTTTCAATAAAAATACCGTAGCCCCTCTCTGGCGAATTGATCAGCACGTGCGTCACCGCTCCGATGATTTTTCCGTTTTGAATAATGGGGGATCCGCTCATGCCTTGAACGATACCTCCCGTGCGCCTTAGAAGCTCTGCGTCCGTGACCTTTAACTCTATTCCACGATTAATGTTGTCATGCTCTAGGCGAACCCTCGTGATTTCCACCTCAAAGCACTCTACTTCCTCCTCCAGCGTACAGAATATCTTTGCTGGCCCCAGCTGAATCTCCTGCTTTAAGCCGATCGGAATCGCTTCTCTCGCGGCCAACTCTTTTCCTGCTTCATTACAGGTTCCAAAAACACCTCGGTCACTATTGGAACGAATGTCACCAAGAACATATCCATCATCATAGATGATTCGTCCCGTCATTTCCCCGGGACTTCCGTTCTCGCCGCGCCGCAGCTTTACGATTTCCGTCTGATATAATGTGCCGCCGTCCACCTCCACGATCGTTCCCGTGTCGATGTCTGCAATGCCATGCCCCAGCGCACCAAATTTCCCTTCCGCATCTATATATGTCAGCGTTCCAACGCCTTGCAGATTGTCACGAATCCAAATTCCCGCCTTATATTGTCCTGTTTGATTCAAGTCAGGCTGAAGAACAACATCCATACGCTTTTCATTTCGCTCAATGGTTAGTGTCACGGGCCTCCCCTCGGAGCCTTCGACCTGCTGCATGAGCTCTTCTTTATCAGAAACAGTTTTCCCATTGACTGCCAAAATATAATCTCCCGCCTGTAACAGATTTTCCGCAGGTGTTACTTTTCTGCCATCCATGGTCTCAAATTCCGCAATTCCGACAACAAATACGCCCTGACTTTCCAGATAAATTCCAATGGGATTTCCCATGGGAATCAGCTTCTGATCCTCAATGACACGGATGTCTACCTTTTTCAGCGGAAATATGCCAAAGAGGCGTACCTCCATGTCATAGCGGTCTTGCTGTCCCGTTTGCATGGTGACGGGGCGAGACAGATCTACGGTTACAGCCTTTACAGACGCACTTTCTCCATCCCGAAAGGCTACGCGCACCTCTCCCGTGGCTGGAACGCCCAGATCCATGCTTTGGCTCTGTCTGGCGCGGAAATACAGTGTTGATGGGATACGTCTGATGATTCCATAGAGCAATAGCCCCAGCATTGCAGAAAATAATACGATAAAAAACGCTATGGCGACATTTTTGATACGCCTGCGTGTCACCCGAATTTGCATTGCACATACCTCACCGCTTTTTTGTTCATGTACGCCAGTTCCTTACCAAAAAAACAAGAAGAACACCGTCATGGTGTCCTTCTTAGTATGTACGTGCAATTTCGTTTTATCCTGTCAACCAATAAGTTAGGCTTCCTCTTTTTGGGAGTACGCCTGCTTTCGCATTTCCAAAGCATTGGTAATGGCGGCCTCGGAAACGCCATCCCCGCCAAGAAGCCTTGCCAGCTCTCTTGTGGTCTCTTCCTCCGTAAGTAGTCTTATGTCAGTCGCCGTACTGCTTCCGTCCGTGCTCTTCTCAATCAGAAAATGCGAATCAGCCATGGCCGCAATCTGCGGAAGGTGCGTAATGCAAATGACCTGATGTGCCGCGGAAACCTTACCAAGCTGCTTCGAAACCTGCCATGCCGTCTTGCCGCTGATGCCCGCGTCGATCTCATCAAAGATCAGGGCGTCCACTTCGTCCCTCTTTGCAAGCACCGTCTTGATTGCCAGCATGATTCTCGAAAGCTCACCGCCGCTGGCCACCATTCCAAGAGGTCTGCGCTCTTCGCCTGGATTCGTGGAAATCATAAACTCAACGTCATCCGCTCCCTTTTCCGTCGGCTCCTCCAGCTTCTCAATGTGAATCTCAAAATCCACCTTTAGGAAGTTCAGCTGCTCCAATGCCGTCGTCAGGAGTCCCGTCAAGGTCTTAGCATTCTTCTTGCGAATGGAACTGAGCGTATCACAAGCCTTCTCCAGCTGCTTTTTCGCCTTTGCAACATCCTCCTTTAGCTTTGCAAGATATGCATCATAATCAGCCAGTTTTTCTAAGTATTCCCTGCGAGTCTCACCGTATGCAAGAATTTCCTCGATGGAATTGCCATATTTTTCCTTAAGTCTGTTAATGAGGTTCAGGCGATCCTCCGTCTGGCGAAGCGCTGCTTCGTCATAGGTGACGTCCTCCATATAATCCGCAAGATCCCTGTTATAATCTGCAAGCAGACTATCCACCTCCGAAAGCTGCTCCTCCAGCTCCGCGAGGCGTTTATCGTAGTTTGACACACTTCCCAGCGCCCGAAGTGCTCTGCTGAGTGCGCTTCCCGCACCATCTCCGCTCGTGTAGGAGTAGCTCTCAGAAAGTGCCTCCATGATCTTTTGTCCATTGACCATGCGGCGATACTGCTCCTCCAGCTCCTCATCCTCACCGCTGCGAAGCTGCGCTTCCTCAATCTCGTGAACCTCATATTCTGCAAGGGATTGTTCGCGAGCTCTTTCCTTCTCGTCCAAGCCCTCTTCGCCAAGCTGTTTTTCTAAGGTCTTCCAAGCGTGGTAAGCTTTGGCTACAACCTCACCAGCCTTCTGCGCTTCCTTTCCGCCAAAGGCATCCAGAATCTCCAAATGCTTTTTCTTATGTAACAGGGACTGATGCTCATGCTGACCGTGAATGTCAATTAAAACCTCAGCAAGCTCCTTTACCTGTTTTGCGGTAACCACCTCGCCATTGACGCGAAATACGCTCTTTCCCACCTGCATTTTTCGGGCGATCAAAACGCTTCCGTCCTCCTGCGGCTCCAGCTCCATCGAAAGAAGCTTTTCCTGTACCTTTTCATTTCCTGAAAAGGACAATTCCACCAAGGCCTGCTCCGTCCCCTTGCGGAGCATTTCCTTTTCGAATTTCGCACCAAGTGCAAGATTCACAGAGCCAAGAAGCAGGGATTTACCTGCGCCTGTCTCGCCTGTCAGGATATTCAGCCCCTCCCCGAAGGTGACAAATGTCTCCTCCATCAGCGCCAGATTTTTCACGTGTAAGCTTTGTAACATGTCTCCTCCTTCTGCCGCCTTCTTTGATCTTACGAAATCTTTTCCAGAATCAGATTACCCCATAATCTCATTCATCTTATTCATCAGCTGCCTGGTTTCTTCTACGGTCCTGACTGCCACCATGATGGTGTCATCTCCGGCGATACATCCAACGACCTCCGAGAACTGCAGGGCATCAATTGCCATGGCAACCGCCATCGCCATGCCTGAAACCGTCTTTACGACCAAGATATTTTGCGCCATGTCCATGGAGACAAAGCCATCCCGAAGGACACGAACCAGCTTCTCATTCTCGCGTTCGCCCGCTTCCCTGTGAAATGCGACATAGCGCTGTCTTCCACCAGCTGTTCCGTCCACGGAGAGCTTGGAAAGCTTGAGCTCTCGAATGTCTCGGGAAAGCGTTGCCTGCGTTACTTCAATCCCTTCCTTCGCCAAATAATCCCGAAGCTGCTCCTGCGTCTCCACCTCATACTTTTCTATGATATCTAATATTTTTCGTTGCCTAATTTTCTTCATAGTTTAATCCTTCATCTTTTGGTGCAATGCCTCTAAGAAGCTGACCTTGCTGAGCTGTATAAATTCCGCACTCTCCTTACTCTGGCGAATGGAAATACGGTCACCCGTCACCATGGTAAAGGCATTTGCTCCGTCTAAGCTTGCGGAAACCTCCTGCTCCTTTCCTTCCTTCCCCAAAGGAATCTCGATCACGACCTCATCCTCCGGCGAGAGAATGATGCTTCTGTGATTTAGGGAATGAGGGCAAATGGGAGTCAGCATCATGAGCTTTGCCCCTGGCTCCACAAGTGGGCCGCCTGCTGATAAATTATACCCCGTGGATCCCGTCGGCGTCGTCACGATCATGCCATCTGCCTGATATTCATGTAAGAAGGACCCGTTGACATAAATGCGGAATAAAATCACTCGTAGTGCACCGCTTCTAGTGATCACGATGTCATTCAGCGCAAGTCCTTCCTTTGCCTCCCCATTTTTCAGGGTTGCCTTTCCCTGCAGGAGCATGCGGCTTTCCTTGCGGTAATCTCCCTCAATCAATCGATCTAAAGCCGCCTCGATACCGCTTCTTTCGATTTGTGTCATAAAGCCAAGACTGCCTAAGTTCACGCCAATCAGGGGGATGTGGGAATGGATGGTCTCTCTGGCTGCCTGCAATACGGTTCCGTCACCGCCAAGTACCAGCATAAGATCAATATCCTCTGGAAATTCCGGTTCCTGTCGTCCTTCACTTTTCCAATCCTTTTCCACGATCAGCAGGCGCACCTCCTGCCCCTTGGCCTCCAGATACTCCTTGATCTGATGCGTTACCTTCAGCTCTGGATCCTTGAATTGATTGACATAAATCAAAAATCGAATGGCCATACTATAGCTCCTTTATCTCCTCTCATTCCCCTTACAGGGTATGAGAATTCTCCACGATGCCCGTGATAATGCCCTTCCATTCTGCCGTTTCAGAAAGTCCACTCTTTTCCTTTGTAATCTCAGCGAGTGCGTCCTCTGCCTCACGCTCCGTCAGCGCCAGGACCTTCTCCGTCGGCTCTTCCTCTTTCTTCAAATACACCAGATATTCAATATTTCCCTCAGGGCCCTTGATCGGGGAGTACTCCAACCCCTTAACGGAAAAGCCAGTTAGATTAGCGAAATCAACGACCTTCTCAATGACCTCCCTATGCGTGGAAAGCTCACGAACCACGCCATTCTTTCCAACCTTATCCCGTCCTGCCTCAAACTGTGGCTTGATCAGGCAAACCATTTCCCCGCCAAGCTTTAACAGATTTCTTGCAGGAATTAAAATCTTCGTCAAAGAAATAAAGCTGACATCCACGCTGATAAAATCCAGCTTTTCAGGAATATCCTCAGGTTTTAAATAGCGAAAATTCGTCTGTTCCATGCAGACGACACGATCATCATTTCGAAGCTTCCAATCCAGCTGTCCATGTCCCACGTCCACGGAATACACTCTGCTCGCGCCATTCTGCAGCATACAGTCCGTAAAGCCACCCGTGGAAGCACCCACGTCCATGCAGGCCTTTCCTTCCAAAGGAAATTGCCAGGTCTGCATTGCCTTTTCCAGCTTTAGTCCGCCTCTGCTGACATATTTCAGCGTGTTACCGCGCACCTCCAGCTTACATTTCGTCAGGTCAAACATGGTTCCCGCCTTGTCTTCCTTCTGTCCATTGACATAGACGTTTCCTGACATAATGATGGCCTTCGCTTTTTCTCGGGAGGAGGCATAGCCCTGCTCCACGAGGATCATGTCAAGTCGTTCCTTCATGCGTTCAGTGCCTCCCATATCTTACGGCATATCCCCTTGGGATCCACCCCTAAATGCTCCTTCAAAACCTCGACGTTACCATGCTCAACATAGGTATCCGGCAAGGCAATCGGTAAAATACGATTTTGGAAGCCATGTGCGTTGGCAATCTCCAAAACCTTCTCGCCAAAACCGCCACAGGCAACGTTCTCCTCCAGCGTTACGATCAAATCATGATTCTTTGCGGCTTCTAAGATAACTTCCTCATCAATCGGCTTGACAAAGCGAGCATTGATAAGGCTGATGTTCACGCCCTGTTCCTTCAATAGCTCACGAACCTTAACCGCTTCCTCCACCATGCTACCTACGGCAAAAATGGCTACGCCGCTCTCACGGAAGATCCATTCCGCCTTACCAAGCGTGATGGGCTCCCGATGATCCTCCAAGCCCGCGTAGGCCGTCCCCCTAGGGTAACGGATGGCAATCGGACCGTCAAAGTCCATGGCAAACTGCAGCATGTCAGCAAGCTCCCACTTATTCTTCGGAGCACAGACGTGCATGTTAGGAATGCCAGATAAATATGACAGATCAAAGATTCCCTGGTGCGTCTCTCCATCACTTCCTACAAGACCTGCGCGGTCAATGGCAAAGACCACGGGCAGATTTTGTAAGCATACGTCGTGAAGGATCTGATCATATGCCCTCTGCAGGAAGGAGGAATACACGGCAACAACAGGCTTCATGCCGCCTGCAGCCAATCCTGCAGCAAAGGTTACGGCATGCTCCTCTGCAATACCAACATCATAAAAGCGGTCAGGAAATTGCGTCCGAAAACGCTTCAAGCCCGTGCCGTCTGGCATGGCCGCCGTGATTGCCACTAGATTTTCGTGTTTTTCTGCAAGCGTACAAATCACCGTGGAAAAGACATCCGTATAGCAAGGCTCTGCCTTCTGACGAAGAAGCTTTCCCGTCTCAACGTCAAAGGGCTCAGTTCCATGGAATCTTGCAGGATGCTTTTCTGCAGGCGCGTAGCCCTTGCCCTTTTTCGTGAGGGCATGAATTAAAACGGGACCTTCCACTCTCTGCGCCGCATGGATGACATTGACCATGGCCTGCACGTCGTGTCCGTCCACGGGACCAAGATAGGTAATTCCCATGTCCTCAAAAAACATGCCAGGAATCACCAAGGTCTTCAAGCTGCTCTTGAGCCTACGGATGGTGCGAATCATATGATTTCCCTTGGCACTGCCGAGCAAGGCATTATAGATGCCTTCCTTCAGGTCCAAATATCCGCCAGCCGTTCGAATGTTATTTAAGTATTTAGACACGCCACCTACGTTTTCAGAGATGGACATGTTATTGTCATTTAAGATGATGATGAAATTGGTTTCCAGCTTCGAAGCATTGTTAAGTGCCTCGTATGCCATGCCGCCCGTCAGGGAGCCGTCACCGATCACGGAAACGATGGTTTGCTTCTCCCCCTTATGATCGCGCGCCATCACGAGTCCTAACCCCGCTGAAATGGAGGTTGAGCTGTGTCCCGTGTCAAAGCAGTCGCAGCAGCTCTCCTTGCGCTTCGGGAAACCACTCATGCCATGATATTGGCGCAACGTGTCAAACCCCTCCTTGCGTCCCGTCAGGATTTTATGGGTGTAAGCCTGATGACCAACGTCCCAAATGATCTTGTCCTCTGGCAAATCAAGTGCAAGATGTAGCGCCATGGTAAGCTCCACGGCACCGAGATTTGACCCCAAATGTCCACCCGTGACACTGATTTTTTGAATCAGAAAATCACGAATTTCCTGTGCCAGCTCTGGATAGCTTTCAGGATCAAGCTTCTTTATGTCATTTATGTTTTCAATGGTCTCTAGGTACATGAAAAACCTCTTTTTTCGCTCATGCTATTTTTTTCTGTAGATCAGATGAAGAATCAGCTCTTCCAAGAAGGCATGCTCTCCTGGCAACTCCCGTAAAAGCGCCACAGCCTCCTCAGAAAGCTTTTCTACCTCTCGCTTGGAGCTTTCCAGACCGCGGAGCGTAACATAGGTCTCTTTTCCGCTCTCCGCGTCGCTTCCCACCATTTTTCCAAGCTCTGCGCTGTCTCCAATGACATCTAAAATGTCATCCTGTATCTGAAAGGCAATGCCGACCTTTCTTGCGATTTGCAATACCTTCTCAAGCTCCTCGGAGTTAGCTCCCGCAAGGGTTGCACCAATGCCCATGGCCGTCTCGATCAGCGCCGCCGTCTTTTTCTCATGGATAAAGAGAATCTTTTCCATGTCCATGGAAAGATTCTTTTTTTCCGCCTCCACGTCAGCCACCTGACCACCCAGCATTCCGTCGATTCCTGCCTTGACGGCAAGCATCTCACCGCATCTTGTAATCCTTTGCAGCTCCTCAGCATTCTTCCCAGTAGCCACGCTCCGCTGAATCGTGGAGAAAATCAGTTCAAACGCGGAATTCATCAACCCATCGCCCATAAGAACGGCCATGCCGTCTCCATAAACCTTCCAGGTGGTCTCTTTCCCGCGTCGATACTCGTCATTATCCATGGCAGGAAGATCATCATGCACCAGCGAATAGGTATGAATCATTTCCAACGCCGTCATGAACTCCTGCAGCTCCAAGGATTCCTTTGCAGCTTCTCCTGCAAAGAGGCGATAGGTCTCCCGCATCAGCAGGGGACGAAGCCTTTTCCCGCCCGCCATAAAGCTATAATCCATGCCATCTAAAACCACCTTGACATAGGGCAGACGCTCCTGTTTTTTTAGATATTGATGAAATACGGAGTAGATGCTCTCCGTCACCTCTTCCGTTTTTCTATGCAGCTTCTCCTGAAACTCCTTCTCATCCATCGGTTATGCCTCCGTCCCATCGCCGTCCAGCTCTTCCAGTTCACCATTTGCGCTAAGTACCAATACCTTCTTTTCCACGCGGTCAATCTGGTCATTGCAGGTCTTTAACAAAGTTACGCCCTCGCTATAGACGCGGAAGGCATCCTCAAGAGAAACGTCAGCATCAGACAATACCTCAATGAGCTCTTCCAATTTATCAAAATTCTCTTCCAGACTTAGTTCTTTCTTTTCTTCCATTCTGAGGTTCCCTTCACTTCCACCTGAATTTTTCCGTCCTTCACGTTGACGTTCAGCTTGTCTCCCTCGCGCACCTGTGTAACAGACCTGACATTTCTTCCCTCAGCATCCTCGACATAGGAATATCCACTCGAAAGCTTTTCCAGCGGAGAGAGTCCCTTCATCTTCTCAACATAAAGCTCCAGCGCGTGACGCCTCGCCGTGAGAATGGTTCGCATGTTTCCTTCCAGACGATCCTGTAGCTGGGAATGATACTGCCGATATCCACGGATCTTCGCCGCAGGACTTCCCATGCTCACCTGCCGCTCCAACCTAATGAGATAATCGCGTTTTCTCGTTAAGACACGGTTCATGTTCCTTCGAAGCTCCGCGTCATATCCTTCCAGTTGTTCCAATATCTCCCGAACGTTCCAAACTGCCAGCTCCGCAGCTGCAGAAGGAGTCGGTGCCCGAAGATCCGCAACAAAGTCAATAATTGTCGTATCCGTTTCATGGCCTACGGCAGAAATGATGGGGATACTACAGTGAAAAACAGCCTCTGCAACTGCCCTTTCGTTAAAGGCCCAGAGATCCTCAATAGAGCCACCGCCGCGCCCGACAATCATGACGTCAACTCCAAGCTGCTCCAATGCATGAATCCCATTGACAATGCTCGGTACGGCCTCCTCGCCCTGCACGATCGCAGGGTATAAAATGATATTTACATAAGGATTCCTTCTCCGCGCAATCTGAATAATATCGCGAACGGCTGCACCCGTGCGCGCAGTCACAATACCAAGCGTCCTTACGTACTTCGGGATGGGTCGCTTATACTCGGGCGCAAACATCCCAAGCTCCTCCAGCTCCCGCTTTAATCTTTCAAACTCCTCGTACAGCCTGCCTGCACCATCCAGCTCAATTTGCCTTGCGTAAAGCTGGTACTTTCCATCACGCTCATAGACGTCCACGCAGCCGCCAACAATGACCTGCTGTCCATCCTGCATGCGAAAAGAAAGACCCTTCCGGTTCCCCGCAAACATGACGCAGCTGATGGTCCCTTTAGGATCCTTCAAGGTGAAGTAGATATGTCCGGAGGTATGATACTTACAGTTGCTCACCTCTCCCTTTACAAAAACGGACTGTAAGAGGTAATCCTGCGTGAACATGTTTTTCACGTAGGCATTGATCTGCCCTACGGTATATACGCTACGAATTTTGATCACCCTTCTTTACAAATTTCGCCAAAACGCCATTGACAAAGGCGCCTGAGCTGTCCTGTCCATATTTCTTTGCGATGGTAACGGCTTCATCGATGGCAACACCCTCAGGGATCTCGTCATCAAATAAAAGCTCATATAAAGCCAGGCGCAGCACGGTCAGCTCCACCTTACCAATACGCTTTGTATTCCATTTTTCCGTTTTCTCATTCAAAAGCTGATCCAGCTCTGGAAGCTTTTCCATGATTTTTTCATACTTTGCAACGATGGGCTCCGCATACTCGCCTACCTCGCTTCGCTCCTCGTCTTCAAAGAAAAGCTTTACCTGCTCCGGCATGTCCTCCTTGGAATTGAATTCCACCCGGAACAACAGCATGAATAGCTGTTCTCTTTGTTCGTGTCGTCCCATTGATTTTATCTGCCTTTACTTCATGATTACGCCAGAAAAGCGAACGTTAACGCCTGCACAGGTCATTCCTGTCATGTTCTCAATGGCGCTCTTTACCTTGTTCTGAAGCTTCTGACTTACCTCAGGAATATTAAATCCATATTTCACGTTCGCTGCCATGTCAATCTTCACGGTCTTATTTTTGATCTCTACCTTTACGGCCTTGGACGCCTTGGAAGCGCTGCTTCCGGGAATGATCACTCCCTCAACCTCTGAGGCGGCAATGGATGCCACATGTGCAACAACCGTCTCCGCAATGCGAACCGTTCCTACGGATTCGTCCTCCTTCAGCATAACTGCGTTCTGCTCTTTTTCCACGTCCTCTTCCTCCTAACATTCAAATAATATATTATTTTACCACTTCTTGGCTAATTTGTCACCCAAAAAGTCAGACAAAGCATATCTTCGTTCTGATAATACGAAATTCGGGTTCCTCCCGCAGGATAATAGTCAAAAATTTTGTTCTGATCTAACAAATATTCCATGATTGCCTCATAGCAATCCCATGAGGCACACTTCAGGGAAACCTGATAATCATCCTCTGCGGACGCCTTTCCAAACAAGATGCGTAGCGCACCTGAGTCCACATTGGAAAACAGCGCTCCCTCCCTCACAAAATAATTATCCTGTGTTGCCATGCAAATCGGAAGAGGCACAATCTCGTCAATCTGGTGCTCCTTTAAGATCTCCTCCGTGGTCACGCATAAGTATTCATAAAGAATCTCAGGAACGGAACCTCCGTTCTCAGGTCGATAGGAATTATCCCCCCACGTGGCATCCACATAGTAATACTCTCCATCCGCCTTTACCAAATTCCAGCCGTGTGGTTCTCCCTGTGCATTTCCCTGAATCAGCGTGCACTCCACACCCATGGCATTCAATAAATACTGCATGGACTTTGCATAGCCCTGACATACGGAACGCTTTCCGACAAGCGCAGAATAAATTGTTTGATTGTCTGGCGCATTCAAATCATATTCCGTATCTCGAATCAATGTCTCATAGACATACTTAACCTTTTCATAATCACTGCCATCCGTCCATACAAAGGCAAAGTTGTCCTGAATCCGCTGCGCCGCAAGCTTAATTTCCTCTAGCCTGATAACCGCCGTTGCACGATCCATCCCATAATTTCCCGAGAAGGAATACCCAATGACCTCATCTCCCAAAAGGTGTGTGGAATAGGAATACCCCTCCACGTAAAACAGTTCTGGGTGATCCATGCAGACGCAGGAAAAAACATGCTCTATGTCCTTCTCCGTCAGTCCTTGCTCCAGCCCTTTCTTGGAAAGCTTCCCCTCCTCGGCCATGCTTCCAAGAATATGCTCCATGTCCTCATACCAAAGCTTTTGGGCGCTGCTTAAGCTCTGGTAGGCAAAACGGCTTCCTGAGACAAGAAAATAATCATCATAGACTTGATTATCATTATTCTCCAGGGATCTCCGCTCTGCCTCCAGACTGCGTTGGATCTCTGCTTCCCCCTCTACAAAGCCGCTGGTCATATCTAAATCCTCAATTGGATTTGAGCAGCCTCCCAGCATAATTAGCATTGCGATCGCTAACAACAGTTTTCGCATGTTCCCCTCCAAAATCAAATTAATTCCTGCTAAACTCCGTAAGCACCAGTCCCTTGTTACGATCCAGCGTCATGCCGATACTCCAGGAATTGACAAAGAGCAGTAAGGGATTGCCCTTCATGTCCTTAACCTTCTTCATGTCGGAGGTACCGATCAGCTTTTCGACATTCACCTCTTCCTTGTTCTCAATCCAGCGAATGTGCTCATACGGCAGGTTCTCCAAACGAATTTCGACATTATATTCGTTCTCCAAGCGATACTTCAACACGTCAAACTGCAGCACGCCGACCACGCCGACAATGACCTCTTCCATGCCCGCTGTCATCTCCGTAAAGATCTGGATGGCACCCTCCTGCGCGATCTGCTCAATTCCCTTTACGAACTGCTTTCTCTTCATGGTATCGATCTGACGCACGCGCGCAAAGTGCTCGGGTGCGAAGGTTGGAATACCTTCGTAAGCAAATTTCTCCTTCGGCATGCAAAGCGTATCTCCGATGGAGAAAATACCAGGGTCAAACACGCCAATGATGTCTCCTGCATATGCCTCTGAAAGAATTTTTCTCTCATCTGCCATGATCTGCTGTGGTTGGGAAAGGCGAAGCACCTTGTTTCCTTGCACGTGACGCACCTCCATCTGTGCGTCAAACTTACCGGAGCAGATGCGCATGAATGCAATTCTGTCGCGGTGAGCCTTATTCATGTTCGCCTGAATCTTGAATACAAACGCGGAAAACTCCTTTTCCGTCGGTTTGATCAGTCCGATGTCTGACATTCTTGGAAGGGGCGGCGTCGTCATGTTTAGGAAATGCTTTAAGAAAATTTCCACGCCAAAGTTGGTCAGTGCGGAGCCAAAGCATACGGGGGTCAGTCTTCCTGCGCGAACCTCGTCCAAATCAAACTCTGCACTCGCACCATCCAACAGTTCAATCTCACCAAGCAGCTTGTCCGCCGCATCATTTCCGATGAGTTCACGAAGATGCTCTTCATCCTTGATGGGAACCTCCGTTGCAACACCTTCCTTGGTTCCCTTCTCCGT
>SVFO01000031.1:7977-22986 GCA_015056795.1 Lachnospiraceae bacterium | reverse complement strand
CCTGCATCGGGGTGTGAAATTATGGCGAAGGTTCGCCGTCTGTTGATTTCTTGTGTATAATTGCTCATGTTCGTATCCTCTTTATTCCAAAATCCCTGCTGACTCGGGGCGAGGATTTGATCCTCTTTCTGGTAGACTTTAGACCCAGAAAGAGGATCAAATCCTTCCCCTCGAGTATCTCGCAAGTTTTATTATTCTAAATAAAATTCAATCAAATATGCGTATAGTATTTCACAAAAATACGCCATCCACAGTTACACCAATTCGCATCGTCACAAGTGTATCATGCTCTTTCCAGCTGTCTCACCATGAATGTCTAGCAGGTCGAGGACGGTGGCGGCGACGTCAGCGAAGGTTTCACGCGTGCCGAGGTTCACAGGCGTAAGGCTCGGGCCATAGGCGAGGAAGGGCACATATTCTCGCGTATGATCCGTGGTTGCAAGGTATGCTGGATCGCAGCCGTGATCCGCCGTAATCATTAGCGCATCATCAGGTCCTAATTTTCCAAAAAACTCAGGGAGCTTTTCATCAAAATAGGTCAATGCCTTCGCATATCCGTTAATGTCCCTGCGATGACCATATAGCATGTCAAAATCAACGAGATTAACAAAGCATAATCCTTCAAAATCCCGATCCATCCATTCCAGTGTTCGTTCCATTCCTTCCGCATTGCCAGAGGTATAGACATGTTCCGTGATGCCCTGCCCTGCAAAAATATCCTGAATCTTTCCAACGGCAAGGACTTCCTTGCCTGCTGCCTTGATATGATCCAGCATGGTTGGTGCAGGAGGCAACAAGGAAAAGTCATGGCGGTGAGAGGTTCTGACAAAGGGACCCTCTTCGGGGCCGACAAAGGGCCGCGCAATCACGCGTCCAACGCCATGATCCCCCTGTAGAATTTCTCTAGCAATACGACAATATTCATAAAGCTGTTCTAGGGGAACCACTTCCTCATGGGCAGCAATCTGAAAAACGCTGTCCGCAGAAGTATACACAATGAGGTCCCCTGTTTGCAAGTGTTTTTTTCCATACTCTTGAATGACGGCTGTTCCAGAATAGGGAAGATTACAGAGAACGCCCCGTCCCGTGCGCTTGGAAAACTCATCCAAGACCTCCTTCGGAAATCCATTTGGATACGTTGGAAGCGGTTTTGGGGAAACCACGCCGGCAATCTCCCAATGACCAATGGTCGTATCCTTTCCCATGGATTTCTCACGCAGTCTCGCAATGGTTCCCTGCGGTGCCTGGCAAGGTTCTCCCACGGACACGCCGTCTATGTTAAATAGGCCCAGCCTTTGCAAGTTCGGAACGCGGAAAAAGGGACTGCCCGCCACACTACGCAAGGTGTTGACGTTGGCGTCCCCAAAAGCCAATGCATCTGGCTCCTCTCCAATTCCAAAGCTGTCCAAGACGATCAAAAAAATTCTCTTCATAGGTACTCCAAAGACATTCAAACATAAATTCACAAACATTTTATCACAAAAATAACTTTCTGTATACTTTTTTCTAAATGTCTTTTTTCTTTCTTCCCGTCAAAGGTCAATCCTTTACAACCGTGCTAATGATAATATTTTCGGGAGAGACCTCCGTCTTTCTTCGAACGATGTCTTCGATCTGTGCCCTCTGCGCATCCGTCAGTGCCGTTGCATTTACGACAACATCAACTCCCGTACCCGTAATGCTGACAACGACGTCCGAAAATCCTTTTGCTTCAAGCAAAATTTCTGCTGCCGCTTCCTTCTCTGCAATCTGCGTCATTTCCACCATGCTATTGACGGCCTGCTGCTTCTGCTCATCACTCAGATATTCATTTCCGATAATGTCAAGGAGCGTTGCCTTATTCTTCGCTCTCGTCTGCTCCTTTAAAAGCTTTGCATCCGAGAGAATCCATGCACCAGCGGACGTAAAAACTGCTTCGCCAGGAATCTCCCCCTCCTTTGGTGATGCAGAGGCTGGTTGGCCATCGCCCTCACTGGCATTTCCAGGTCTGTCATAGACAAGGTCCATGCCATCCTCCAGATAATTCTCCGTCAGCTCCGTGCCATTTTCATCCAGACTTGCGATATCCAGCTTAACGCCATCTGTACCATTGACATCCTGTAGTGCCAGTAGGTCCTCCTCAGAAAGCTCCAGAATGGTCGATAAATCATCTGCATTCTCTAAGTTCGTCGTATCCTCTCCCGCCACGTATCTCTCCGTAATTACCGTTCCTGAATCCACGGCCTTTAGTGCATCATCCGCCTTCTCTTTCATGGTGCTCTCTGCAAATTGCAAATACCCTGCAATGGCAATCATGACCGCAAGCGCCGTAATCATTAACTGGTTTTTCCTGAAAATGTTTTTCACTTCTTTACCCTCCTGCTTCCTGTTTGGTAGTTCATTCTATTCCTGTGAAGGACGAGATAGACCAAGCTTTAATACTTTTACCTTATGCGCTTCGATGCCAAAAAGAGCCTGTACGGCCTCCGAGAGATCAGAACGAACGCAACCCGTCCCGACACCCTCCGCTGCGACAATAACGCCCTGAATGCGCGGGAAAACTTGCTTTACGACAAATGGCAACTTCTCCTTTTCATTCTCTTCATAGATCGCCTTCTCCTCCCAGATGTTCTCCCGTCCTTCCTTGCCTATCCCTTCGGTGTTTTCCTCCATTGTCTGCTTTTGCGACCTCTTTTCCTCCTTCTCCAATACAAGCTCCCGCGACTGCTCCAGGGTAATCATTACGCGAACTCTCCCCGCACCCTCCACGGAGGAAAGTAGCTCTTCCAATTCCTTTTCCAAGGCATGCAAATACTCTGTCTCATCCGTCACGACACCGCCATCGTTTAGAATGGTCCGTCCCTCCCCCTCTATCTGAAGTCCCTTTTCCTCTGCAATCCCTTGCCCCTTTTCCAACAAGGACAGTTGACTCCCTTCACTCGTAGTTTGTTTTTCTGTTTTTTTATTCGTGGGCAGGGCAATGACTAACAACAAGACACCCGAAAGCAAAAGGATGAGCAATCGATCCTTTTTCAGTAATGGCTTCAGCTTCTTTTCCACCCATTCCTCCGTCTTATGGTTCATCTTCCCCTCCCGTTTCAATATTAAGAATCTGAATCTCCTCTACGACAGGAATTTCCACCGTGATTTCCCCTTCCTCTGTTGACGGCATCGTCATATCTCCGTTTGGCACATCTAAGGTTTCTCCAGCCTCCGCTGAAACTATCAGCTGCTCCTGAAACTCCCTCCAATACAGCTCCAACTCTAATCCTTTTCCTGTAAAGAACCTCTGAATGGGCGTAAGAAATTGCAAGAGTATTAACGCACTCATTAGGAGCTTTAAATACTTTTCATAGCTCTCCTTCGGGCGAAAATAAACCAGAAGCTGTGCACAGGTCATAAAAATGGTTAAGCTCCCCAACTCCTTCAAAAGCTCACGAATCATGCGATCAATGCTCCCCCTGCTTCCTGCAAAATCCATAAAATGACCTATCTCACGGAGACTGTTGCCACGGCAAGCACCATCAGGAAAAAGAGCATCGCCGTTCCCGTGATGCCTAGCAGCAAAAATCCTGTATCTCCTGTCCTGTCCACGGCCTTCGTCATTCTTTTATCACTCACAATTCCCATGATTGCCGCGGCAAGCTTTAGCGTAAAGGAAAAAGCAAAAAGCTCGAAGAGCGGTACAAGGCAAAAGAGCAATAACAGCAGCGTCAACACGATTCCAACGCTGTTTTTGATCACGGTTGCTGAGCTTAACACAAGCTGAAATACGCCCTCTGCGCCTTGACCGATGCCTGGAATGGCAGCCACTGCCTTTTGGAGCATGGAAGCCTTCACCTTATCCAATGCTGGTGCCAACACTGCCTGTAAGAAGCTTAGTCCCGCCACGGCTCCCAGCATGCCCTTCAAGCCCCAAAAACTCACCTTCTTTAGCAACTCCGTCAGATACTCCATTCGTTCCTGTCCCATGATTCCCTCTAAAACGGCAAGTAAAAACAGACAAGTCGCCGCTGGCAAAAAAAGTGCTTTCAGGAGCTCCTCGACGCCGTAAAGTGCGAGCATGGTCATCTGATACCCTGCACTCGCCGTGACGCTTCCCGTCGCCATTCCGACAATAAACAAATAGGTCGGCATTAATAGCTTGATAAAGGTCACCATGCGTTCCAACGCCAAGGAAGCTGTCCCCAAAAGGCTTCTAAAGCATCCCGCAAGGATGGCTGCCTGCAAAAGATAGACCAAATAAAAGCTGAGCTCACTCACCTGATACTTTTCATATAATTCTGAAAATCTTGTCATTGCTGTACTGATGACGCCAAGCAGGAGTATACTTACAAAAAGCGTTTTCAGGCCTTGTCCATTCCCGCCAATGCCACCAATGCCCTCGAAAAACAAATACTGCACGAGGTCCAAAAACCGTCCCTCCAGCAGCATTCCAAGCATCTTCTCCAACGAAAAGCTTGCTGTCGGAAATAATTCGCGAATACCTTCACTAAGCTCTCCCAATCTCAGCTCGTCCCACAAATCCTCCAGCTCCACGCGCGCCTCCTTAGCCCACTAATAAGCTCAACATAGCATCATCTCAAAAGCGTTAACGAAAAGATTTGTTCCATGAGGGCAGTTAGAATTGTCATCCCCGACAGCATGACGGAAAGCTTCCCCAACATCTCCAGCTGACTTGCCAGAAACCCATAGCCCTCATCCCTGCAGATACTGGCTGAAAACTCACAGACATAGGTAATCCCCAGTACCTTGATTAGAATTCCAAGCTGCTGACTGCCCGTCCCAAGCCAATCCATCAGTTCATAAAAAAGCTCACTGACCCGCAGAATACGCTTCATGCAAATACCAAGCACCATCAAACCAAGCGCCAGTCCCATCAGGAATCCAAAGCCAGGCTTTTCTCTCTTGATTGTCAGTGCTGCCATGACACCAAGGATCGCGCAGATACTGATTTTGATCACTTCTCCCATCTACCTTCCTCCGCCAATCCAAAGCGTCATAAGGCAAAGAAGGTTTGCACGGACGTAAATAATTCATAGATATATGGCAGAATCCAAGACATGACGATGATAAGTCCCGCGAGGCTTACAAGAAAGGCATGCTCCTCCCTGCCGCTATGCTTAAGTACCTGTCCGAGAATCGTTACCAGAATTCCCACCGCCGCGATCTTAAAGATCAGATTTACTTCCATCTTGTACCTCCGTCTGCTGTTTTACCAAAGGAAAAGAATGAGAAATAGTCCCCCCATGATCCCTAGGCAACAGGCCACGCGGCTTTTTCCCCGAAGCTGTTCCCCCCTGATCTCTAAAAGCTCCTCCATGCGGGCACGGCTTCTATCTAGTGCCCTTCTTTGCATCTGTTCATCCTGATATCCTTCTGGTGCGGCAAATTCAAAAAACGCGTGGTATTCCTCCAACGGAAGAACCTGCTTTAGCTTCTCCCGAAGGCCCTCCTCTAACAGCTCTCGAAGGGACTCCTGCGTCCTTTCAAGTGCCTGTTGTCCCAGTTCTCCAAAGCATCTGCCGAGTATCGTCGAACGTTGCATTCCCACCTGAACAAAGCACTCCGGCAGTGACATCCTTCCATAGCGGATCTCCTCCGAAATCAGTTCGAGAATGTCCCGCAGCTCCCTTGCGGATCGCCATTCCTCCCGCAGGGTAAGAACATAGTTCACTGCAAGTCCAAGACTCCCCAAAAGCACCATGCACCCTCCCAGCAGCCTCATCCTTCGCTTCCCCCTCTGCCATTTTGTTGATCCAGACATCCAATAGCCTCGGTGCAGGATTTCCCTTACCCAAAAACAAGAAGCAATCAAACAGTGTATCTAAGCCGCGTATTGTCACGTCTCGTCTGTTTTCTCCATGAATCGTCGCAAGAATTTTTACGCCGCACCTTTGCGCTTCCTTCATTTCCTCAATATCCTCCTGCCTCCCCAGTTCATCTACGGCCAAGACAGAGGGTGCCATGGAACGAATGAGCAGCTTCATGCCAATGGACTTGGGACAACCATCTAGCACGTCCGTACGCATGCCAAGGTCATTTTGTGGCACGCCCTGAAAGCATCCAGCAAGCTCGGCTCTTTCATCCACTACGCCAATGGTTCGCCCCTTACCATAGGCATTTCCATTCGAAATCTGACGAATGAGATCGCGAAGCAACGTTGTTTTTCCACAGCCTGGCGGTGATATGATCAGCGTATTTTTAATGTTTCCTTTTTCGTAAAGATACGGCAAAACCATATCCCCCGCGCCGTGAATTTCCCTTGCGATTCGCAGGTTGATACAGGAGCTGTTTTTGATTGTTTGGATGTGTCCGTTTTCCATTACCACCTGCCCTACCACGCCAAGGCGGTGTCCACCCTCCAGCGTTAAATACCCTTCCCGACGCTGGTCTTCAAAGGCATAGGGAGAATATTTACAAAGATGCAAAAGAAGCCTTGAAAGCTCTGCCTGATCCATCTGTCTCGCATCCTTCTCGTGCTCCGTTCTTCCTCCCTGCGCGTTCACAAACCATTCCCGCCCTCTAACTGTCATTAGCATCGGTCTCCCCGCCCTTAGCCGTACCTCGGTCGCATCCTCTTGAAACACTTGCTTCCAAAATGTCTGCTCCTCCTTGGGAAACAGCGTATACAACTCGCGCACCCTTCACTCCCCTTGTCCTGCCTTCTCCACAATATATGAGGACATGCCAAATTTATGCCACAAAAAAAGAAACCAAGCTTTCACTTGGTTTCCTTTGTCAGTGACATTTTCTTCCACACTTACTACAATCCATGCCGCATTGCAAGGACTTTCCTTCCTTCTTCGTCTTCACAATGCTCCGAATGGCTAAACCCGCAACGATTCCTAGTCCAACCAATACAATCATCGTTCCCAAGCCTTCAACCTCCATACAAAACAAAATCACTTTTCAATAGTATGCCCCATCCTGTTTTCTTTATCAGGAATGCTTCATGATATATCTATACCATGCAATAGCCTCGCCCCGAGTCTTTCCTTATTTTAGGAGCCCATCACTCCGTCTTAAAGGAAGAAATCTCACTTCTGAGCTCCTTTACGTTCTCATCTAAGATATTGGAAACCTCATTTAAATTTGCCACACCATTCATTAGGCTGTCCAGCACCTCCGAAACGGATGCAGTATTCTTTGCCGTATCGTCAATAATGTCAGAAATGTTTTGCACTGCACGCAGCGTTCTCTCGCGCTCTAAATCCGTCTTCTCGGTATGCTCCATCGCCTCTCTGACACGCTCAAGCAGTACGGTCATCTGCTCGCTCATCTCATGCAGAATGGTAACCATTTCAACCACAACCTCGGTCTGAGAACAAACCATTTTACTTGCCCTATCCGCAGACTGTACGCTTTCCTTGGCGCAGTCCAGAATATAAGAGACATTACTTCGAATCTCACCCGCCGCCTTGGAGGAATCCTCCGCGAGCTTTCGAATTTCCATGGCCACAACCGAGAAACCCTTTCCTGCCTCGCCTGCCCTCGCCGCCTCAATGGAAGCATTTAAGGAAAGCAGATGCGTTTGATTGGCAATTTCCGTAATCGTACCCACAAACTTGTTGATCGTTGCCGTCTCTGCCTTTAGCTTTTCAATGTTTTGACCAACCTCGTCCGTAATCTCCGTCGTTCTGTCTGCATGCTCGCCAAGAAGCTGTACCTTCTCCACGCCATTGTCAATCATGGTCTCCGTCTGACGAATGCCCTTTTCCATCTGATCAATGATGCGGTTCATTTCCTGAATTTCTCTGGACAGGATATTGACACGTTCCACGCAATCCCGCGCATGTGCAGCCTCATTCTCCATGTCATCATTGATTCCCTGCACAACCCGGGAAATATCCCCCGAATAGTCAGACACGTCTGCAGACACGCCCTTGACGCTCCGTGCAGAATCCTCCAAATGTGCCGTCGCGTCTTCCACCTTTCCTACCAGCTTCTTCGTATTTTCCACCATGTGGTTGGCGCTCTCCGCAAGGTCAAAGAATTCATCGCTGCCGCGCACGGAAATCTTTGCGGTCAGATCGCCCTCTGCAACCTCTCCAAAGCTTCCCGAGAGACTCTTCATGTTTCTCTGAATGCCGGAGATAATGACAAATGCAATCAGTCCTGCCACGAGAGAAGCCAGAATGGTAACGATAATGGCTACGATCCGAATTTCCTGTGCCTGACTTGTAACAATCGCCGTCGGTACCAAAGCACAGATCATGGCACCGTTGATCGCACTTTTACTGTAGAAAAACATATAGTTTTCATCCATGAACTCAACATTGTGGAGGACGCCGCTGCTTTCCTGCGACTGCATGGCATGATTATAAAACTCATTTCCATAAAACACAGAGCCAGCCGCCATCAATTCCGCGCCGCTCCGCGTGCCATAAAGCTCCCTTCCTTCAGGAGTGACAAAACCGACAAGACTCCCTTCTCCCAAATCTAAAATATCCAAAAGCTTGCGCACTTTTTCGGTGGAAAGGTCAATGACAATCATGGCACGATTATTTAAGGACATCACCTGATATGCCATCAGATATTCCGATTCCTTCAGTCCAATATGTCCATCCAAATAGGGATGCCTGTCGATCCAGGTTGCCATCTCGTCTACGTCTTTTCGATATTCCTCCAGGCATCCTTGAACCGCAGTTGAAATGCCGGTGGAGATCAAGCGATATTCCTTCATGGGAACCAGATGAATGTTTTGAATAATGGAATTGGAAGACTGTACCTCCACGACGTCTAACCGAATTTTTGCAATCTGCCCGGCCTCTTCTGCAGGCTGATCCTTATAAATGCCTAAATAGAGACTCTTTATGTCCTTATCCATGACAAAGGACGTAGCGGCAGATTTCACAAACTCGCAGTTATTGTCAAGATTGGCCTGGGCAAGCAATAAGGTCTGCTCCGTGGAAGCGGCAAATTTTTCTCCCATGCCTTCCCTTGCCTTCTCATAGGACACATAAGCAATCAACGCCATAAAAAAGATCGGCAAAACAAAACCAAGGATCAATTTTCCACGAATGCTCAGCAAGGAAAACTCCTCCCCGAAAATCTTTTTTTTCAAATCGGAAAGCTTTTTGAAATCAATGCCACGCGGCTTCCTTTTAGGCTTCTCAAGGCTTTTTTCTTTCTTCTTTGCTTCTCCCATGCCGTACCCTCCATTGTTAGTTTAAATATACTACATTTTCGGAAACTTGAAAAGAAAAACATGTTGGAAAAACATAGAAAAAACAGAATTTCGGCATAAAAAACCGGCGCGGAAAATCTTCCGCGCCGATCCGTATTTGTTTTACTTTTGATAATCGAAGAAATTACTTCTTCCAAGCGTCATACTGCTTCTGGAACTCAGCAAGAACCTTCTGATATCCGGCTGCATCCAGCTTCTTTAAGTACTCGTCGATCTTTGCGTCAACATCAGATGCCTTGAATCCGCCGTTCTCCAGCTGGAATCCGTAGTCATCGAACAGAGCGGTACAAGCGGTGAACTCAGCCTCAACAGGGCTCTTGTCGAAACGGAAGCCTGCTGCGCATGAGGTATTAGCGCCGCCGTTGAAGGACTTATACAGCTCAGCCTTGTTGTCAGGCTCGTTGTACAGAGGAGTTACAACAGTTGCACTTGCGGACTCCCACATGGAGTGGTTGTACTTAGCGTTCTCAGCCTGCTCAACCTTCTTGTCTGCGTTGTAGCTGAAGTGCTCGCCCTCGATACCGAAGGTGTACATGTCAGCCAGCTTGGAATCGGTGTAAAGGAGACCCATGAAATCAATGGCAGCCTTTGCAACGTCATCGCTTGCATTAGAGGTGATGCAGTAGCAGGAACCAAGTGCAGAAGTGCTGTGAGCCCATCTCTGGGTAGCAGGCTGCATGGTAACGTCCTGCTTATAACGAGAATCTGCCTCATCATTTACAGGGATGTCAGTCCACCATGAAATAGCCCAATCCTGGGTCTGCGTGGTCTGATCATTGGTCGTCTTGGTAGCGTCATCCTCGGAGATGTAGCCCTTCTCAGCCCAATCAGCCATCAACTTACAGAACTCCTTGTACTCAGGAGTAGCAACGGTATTTACTACGCTGTTGGACTCTCTGTCTACTGCAACCCAGTTAGCAGCAACGTCGCCAGCGAAGAAATCAAAGCTATCGATGTACCATCTGTAGAACATAGCGGTCTTCTGGGTCAGGAACGGATACTTAAGGCCATCAGCCTTAGCGTCAGCCAGCATGGGCTCAAGGTCAGCAAGCTTCTTAACGCTTGAGATTTTCCAATTGTGCTTGTCGATCAGATCCTGACGGAACATGAAGTCATATCCTTCTACGTTGTCCTTGTATACAGGAATGAAGTAGTTCTTTCCATCATACTTGGTAGCTTCCCACTGTCCGGCATCCATGGAGCCATACAGAGCGGTGCCCTGAAGCAGACTGGTGATATCCTTTACTGCGTTTGCAGGAACCAGATCGTTGGTACCAACTGTGCCCAGCCAGGAAGCGGTCCAAAGGAGATCGATCTCCTTGTTAGCCAGAGCCAGGTTTGCCTTCTCGGAGTACTCACCGGAGCCAACCTCGGTAATTGCTACGTTGTAATTCTTACCCTTCTCTTCCAGATACTTGTTGATTGCATTCTCAACCTTCTTAACCTCTGCAGAATCAGGGGTACCAAGGTTAAAGCAGTCTCTGAACAGTCTGATGGTAACCTTGCCGCCAGCGTTGCTGTTGCTGTTGTTTGCGTTATTACCATTGTCTCCGCTTCCGCTTCCGCATCCTGCGAGCAGAGCTGCCGACATAGCTGCAACCAACACTACGGAAATAAATTTCTTGTTCTTCATTTTTCTTATCCTCCCTTTGATAGATGAATAATAAATAAGTGATTTATATTCTAAAGGATCCGCCACAAATCCCTTGAATATCAGATTGAAATATGGGTTTGCATCAACCCTTTACGGAACCCATGGTCAAGCCCTTTGCAAAATACTTCTGGAAGAAGGGATACAGGATCATGATCGGTCCGATAACCATAACTACGGTTGCCATGGTTGCGGAATACTGAGGAACCTTACCCTGCATGGCTGCCAGTGCGGCAGAAGGGATGTTTCTCGCATTCAGCAGGGTCTCGATATTCTTCTGAATGTTTACCAGAAGAAGCTGCAGAGGCTTTTTATTATCGCTCTGAATATAGAGCAATGCGTTCTGCCAGTCATTCCAGTAGGTCGTAGCCATCATGAATCCAACCGCTGCGAGCGTGGGCTTCATCAAAGGCAACGTGATCTGGAAGAAGGTTCTCCACTCTCCCGCGCCATCGATTCTTGCGGAATCCATCAATTCCTCGGGAACGCTGTTCTGAATATAGGTTCGCAGGATGATGATGTTCATGGTCGTACAGCAGATCGGCAACATCAGGAGCCACAGGCTGTCCTTCAAGCCGTACATGGAGGTAAATACAATGTAACCTGAGAGCTGACCTCCGTTAAACAGCATCGGGATCATTGCATAAATTGCAAGGAATCCGCGAAGCCTGAAATCCTTACGGCTGATGGCATAAGCGAAAAGGCTCATGCACAAAAGTCCAATCAGAGTACCGCCAACGGTAATTAAAATCGTTACCGCATAGGAGGTGGCAAGCTGCTTACCATACTTCAAAACGGCATTCATACCACTAAGGGACCACTTGGCAGGCATGTAACTAAAGCCATCCCTTACCAAGGTTTCTTCATCCGCAAATGCGGAGATAAATACCAGCAAAATGGGCAAAGCCACGATCGTCGTATAAAGGATCAGGCAAAATGCCAGAATATACTGTCCGATGCCCTTCTTGGCTTTTACGCCATACTGAAGGTCATACATCTTTTCAAGCTTCTTTTGCTCTCTTTTTGAGAGTCTCTTGGTTTCTTCCACAGTTTGTGCCATAGCTTCTGCCCTCCCTTAAAATAATGCATTTTCGGGCTCGAGCTTCCGAACCACAAAGTTGGCTATGATGATAAGTACCAAACCTACGATGGACTGGAAGAAGGATGCAGCCGCCGTAAATCCGAAGTTAGAGCTGTGCAGAATGGAGTTCAGCACGTAGGAGTCAATAACTCGGGTGGTTTGATTCAGGGCACCGCTGTTTCTCGTTACCTGATAGAACAAACCGGTATCGGATCTCATGATGTTACCAACGGAAAGCAGTAACATAACGGTTACCATCGGAATCAGGGAAGGGATCGTGATGTGCTTGATCTGCTTCCACTTGTTTGCGCCGTCGATCTGTGCCGCTTCATACAGCTGCTGATCCACGCCGGCAAGCACGGACATGTAAAGCACGGAGCCGTAACCTACGCTGTTCCACATCTTTACGATTGTCAAAATGATGGGCCAATACTTTGCTTCTGAATACCAACGAATACTGGTTCCAAACAGGTGATTGATCATTCCCGTGTCTCTGTCAAGATAAGCATAAACGATAAACTGTACTGCTGCATAAGAGATGAAGATGGGGATGATCAGGATGGACTGAAGCGCGTTGCCGAGCTTTTTGAAAACCATCTGATCAATGCAAACTGCCAGCAACACGTTCAGGAAGGTTCCGAGCAGCGTGAAGATCACGTAATACATCAACGTGTTGCCCGTCATGTTGACGAACAATTCCTTCGAAGCCGTCAGGAAGTCAAAGTTTCCAAGAATGGGATCCTTCCAAGGGCTTTTCCAAATACCGTCATTGTAGTTAAAATTCTTGAAGGCCATAACCAAACCGGCCATCGGAACATACAGGAAAAAGAACATAATCAGGAACGTGGGCAAAGCCATCAGAACATGTACTCTGTGCTTCCACGTATTGTGAAAGAAATGCCGAATGTTTTCCTTCAATGTCATTTTCGTACCCCTCCAACCTATTTTTTCAACTATGATGATAATACAACAATTTGCACAATTTTCCAATAGGTCATTAGTAATTTTGTTACTTTTACCATCAGTAAATCGTTTTCTGAATCATTTTGAAGGCAAAAAGAAGCAAAATGTAAATCGTTTTTTTGTTCATTTTGTACAATCTGCCGTTGACAGGATCAGTTCCATCGTTCCGGAAAGAAAAACATTGCCATACCCTGTCGGAAGAATAAAATGATCCCCCTTCTTGATGGCCAGCTCTCCGATTCTGCCCTCCCCTTCCAGCACGCTTAACAGTAAAAACGGAAAGTCCTGTTTCATGGTAAAGCTTCCGGCCAAGTCTAATTTCCAAACACGATAATACTCACAGGAAATCAGCTCATGCAGCTCATTTTTCGCCAGATTTTGTGTGTGCAGAAGTCCCTTTTTGTCGGCCTCGTCAGGTACGTTTGTCACGGCAATGCTCTGCTCCACGTGAATTTCTCGCGGCTTTCCATTCATAAGCCTTCCATAGTCGTACACGCGGTAGGTTACGTCACTGCTCTGCTGCGTTTCCAGAATCAGCATTCCCTCCGTAATCGCGTGAATCGTTCCCGGAATAATTTGGACAAAATCGCCTTTCTTTACGGGGACGCGGCGGATCAGCTCTTCGTAGCGGCCTGCATGTACCATCTCAGCCAATTCCTCTCGCGTCTTCGCGTTATGGCCGATCACCAGCTCTGCATTTTCAGGGCAGTCCATGACATACCAGCATTCCGTCTTGCCAAGGCTTCCGTTTTCATGCTCCTTTGCATAGGCATCATCAGGATGCACCTGGATACTCAGCTTATCCTTTGCATCAATGATCTTGACAAGCAAAGGAAACTCTGGGCTCTTGATGTTGCCAAATAGTTCTCTGTGCTCTTGATAAAGCCAAGACAAGGTCTTTCCCTGATAGGGGCCTTCAGCAATTTTGCAGTCTCCATGTGGATGGGCGCTGATCCCCCAGCACTCGCCCAGGCCACTGCCCTCTTCCCGATAATGAAATTCTGTCACGAGGCGACTACCGCCCCATATATTTTCCTTGAGCACTGGCTCTAAAGCAATCACGTCTTGCTTGTTCACGGCTTCGTTCCTCCTATGAGTTTACTGAATGTCTCGGGGCTAGCCCCATCATTGATTTGCAAGGATGTCTAGGTTGCGCTGGATGAGTTCGCAGCGTTGTTGTACGCAGTCGGGACTGCGGAGCGGGTCGACGGGGGTGTGGAAGACATAGTCTTTGAGTCTGGAGATAGATGTCTTTGCCACATGCATTCTTGTGTCGGAGGATGCGTAATAAATGTAGACGGTGCCGTCCTCCGTTGCGATTGCTCCGTTTGAGAAGACTACGTTGGAGACGTCGCCCACTCTCTCCTGTCCGCGCGGTCCAATCAGTAATCCCGAAGGCTCTGCGATAACCCGCGACGGGTCATCCAGCGCCGTTGCGAAGGCATAAATGACATAGCGAAGTCCTGCCGCAGTATTACGCACGCCATGTGCAATATGAATCCATCCCTGATCCGTCTTGATCGGAACGGCGCCTGCGCCATTTTTGACTTCGGTGATCGTATGATATTTTCTTTTACTGGTGATGATTTCCTCGTCGATCACGGCATTTGTGATGTCCTCACACAGCCCAAAGCCAATGCCTCCGCCGCTTCCCGTGTCAATGAAATCATCCATGGGTCTCGTATAAAATGCATACTTTCCCTTAACGAATTCTGGATGCAGCATGACATTCCTCTGCTGCGGCGAATGCAAGGTTTTCAGGTTCGGCAAACGCTCCCAGGTCTTCAGATCCTTTGTACGCACGATGCCTGCTGCCGCCACGGCCGCCGAAAGATCAGGATTCGTCACATCCTTGCTCTCCGAGCAGAACACGCCATAAATATATCCATCCTCGTGCTTCGTCAGACGCATGTCATAGACATTCGTCTCCTCAGGACAGGTATCAGGAAGCTGCACGGGAAAATCCCAAAAACGGAAACCATCCACGGGGCTGTCAGACTCTGCCACGGCAAAAAAAGATTTTCTGTCATTCCCCTCCACGCGTGCCACAAGATAATATTTTCCATTCAGCTCAATTGCCCCTGAATTCATGACGGCATTGATACCAAGGCGCTCCTCGAAGAAAGGATTCGTCTCCTCATTTAC
>SVFO01000031.1:0-7877 GCA_015056795.1 Lachnospiraceae bacterium | reverse complement strand
CCCTGCAGGGGGAGGCATCTGCTATGCATGTTGGGCGTTGCAAGCACCTGCGTAAAGAAGACCAGCGCTTTCTTTCCGCCCTTTTCCACAACCTGATAGCAGTCATATTCATGATTCTCCAAATAGGACGCGCAACGATAATAATTTCCCTCGCGAATCAAATCATTAAATGCATGATATGCGCGCACCTGCCTCGGAACGGCTACCTTGTCCTCCTCCGAAAGCTTCGTCACGTCAAGCTCGTATCCAAAGGTTCCAGCCAGCGCCGTCATACCACGAGTTGCAAAGGGCGTACTACGTCCAACGGTATGATTCGGGCATACGCTGACATGTGCACCCATACAGCTCAAGGGGTACAAAAGGGCCGTACCCTCCTGAATCTTTAGCCGCTCCACCGCATCCGTATCATCCGAGCACCAAATCTGCGGGCTGAAATACAGCATGCCAGGATCGAACCTTCCACCGCCGCCAGAGCAGTTCTCCAAAAGCAGGTTAGGGAACTCCTGCAGCAATCTCTCCTGCATTTCGTACATGCCAAGCACATATCTATGGCTAAGCTCTCCCTGCCTGTCCGCAGGAAGCGCCGCGCTCCCGAGATCCGAGAGTGGCCTGTTCATGTCCCACTTGACATATTCAATATTGGCACTATGTAACACGCAAAATACCTGCTCTAGGATATAATCGCGCACTTCCTTCCTGCTAATGTCCAGTACCAGCTGATTTCTGGCCCTGCACGGTCTTCTGTCAGGGATCTGAATTGCCCAGTCTGGATGCTCTTCGAAAAGACGCGATTCCGGCGAAATCATCTCGGGCTCAAACCATAATCCAAACCTCATGCCAAGGGCATTGATCTCAGAAACCAGCTTTCCAAGGCCTCCCTTGATCTTCTCCTCATTCACCCACCAATCACCAAGTGAACGATTGTCGTCAAAGCGATTGCTGAACCAGCCATCATCCAGCACCAGCATTTCGATGCCGAGCTTTGCACTTTCTCTGGCAATGTCAACGATCTTTTCTGCCGTAAAGTCAAAATAGGTTGCCTCCCAGTTATTGATGAGAATGGGACGCTTTTTATGCAGCCAAGGACTGCGAATCAAATGATTCCGATAAAGGTCATGTAGGCTTCTGCTCATGCCGCCAAGTCCCTGACTGGAATAGGTCAGAATGACCTCTGGTGCCTGAAAGCTTTCCCCAGGCGCTAGCTTCCAGCAAAAGTCCTCTGGCTGAATCCCCATGACCACGCGAAGATTGCCAAATTGATTCCGTTCCGCCTGTGCCAAAAAATTACCAGAATAGACGAAATGGAACCCGTAGACATCTCCCATGGTCTGATCCGCATTTTTTGTCATAAGTGCGAGGAAGGGATGCTCTTGGTGGCTGCTTTCGCCGCGCTGGGAGCTTACGGAAAACTTTCCGTGGCCAAGCGGCTTTCGTTCCATCTGACGCTCTCTTGCCCAGGATCCGTGAAGCGTCAGAACGTCTAGATCCTTCGCCTCCATGTCCAGGCAAACACTCATCACCTTCTCCAAATACAAGGCTTCCGAAGAGCCATTGATCACGCGAACGCTTCTCGCAATGGCATCGACCTTCTCAAAGGTAGAATAAGAAAGCTCTATCTCAAGCTTTGTCATGGGATCAATACAGCGGATCACGAGCGTCGTGACGTCTGCTTCGCTTCCAAAGGTCGCAGGAAGACCTGCCAGCTTTTCCTTTCCCTTTCGAATATCGTGACTGACATAAACAAGGCTTACGGCACTGTGACCGCCCTTCGTGCGAATTCGAAGGGAGCTCTCACGAAAATCTCCAACGCCATGTGAGGAATATTCAAAGGGAAAAGCGTCAAAAAATGAGCTACGATCCCTGTCATTTTTTTCAGGCACAAATGGGGGCTCCGTCACGCGAAGAAGCTCCTCTGCGCCAGTAATCGTCTCCAGTTTTTTTCCATAATAGAGATGTCCCAGAAATCCTTCCTGCGCCACAATTCCAAGCAAATAGGTCGTATTCGGAGTGTCCAGCCAGAAAATTCTGTTCTTTTCTAAGTATCGTATACTCATGTGCGCCTTCCTTTCTATAGTAAAACAAACCTGCGTAAAACAAACCTGAGTAAAACAAACCTGCCATATCACGTTCTGCAGATTCCTATTTTTCTACAAAACATTTCTGTCGCTTACACTAACCTGCAATAATTGACGCAAGATAGAAGCACTCTGCGTCTGCCTCACTTGTCTCCGTGATTTCGATTTCAACGAGATGCTCCCTAGCTGTTCCGTGCTCCAGGATGGTCTCTAAATACAGGCAATCCCCCCAGGTCTCTGTAAAGTTTGAATCCAGCACGATACCGTTTCTTCGGTCTCCGTCAAGATATGCCGTTGCTATCGGTGCAGGCTTTCTGACTGTTTTGCGATACTGAATCGCGATATTCTCTCCCTGCACGCAAAACGCTATTTTCGCTCCCCTTTCCGTTGCCGTCCAGCCGCGCTTAAAGCAATCGGAAATACATGCCTGCGGCGTTCCATCAGGCGTAAAGCCCTGACATTCCGTTGGATCTATTTGATAATTCCGATACCTGTTTACCTTCTCATAGGCGCTTCTCGTCAGAGGAATTGGAAGCGGTAGAAAATGATCTTCGGCATCCGCTTCACCGCCACAGTTTGCATCTGCGCCAAGTGTCATCGCCTTCTCCCGCGCGCCCTCAAGATAGGTCGTAATTATTTTTGCAACCAGCTCATGTCCCAAATCATTTGGATGCAAGTCATCCGGCGTAATGCTCCGTTTCTCCAGCGTTCCTTCCGCAACCTTCGCATAGAGCACGGGCTTCATGCTGATGCAGGGAAGATGATATCGCTCTCCGACAGGCCGATGTATGAGCTCCGCATTTCCACCGTCATCATAGCGAACATTATGTACGAGAAGCAGCGCAGGCTTCCACGGTGCTTCCAAGATTCTTCGCACTAAGCTTTCATAGGTTTCCTCAAAATGAGGATTGACGTCCTCGTCATTGACGGAAAATTCCACAATAATAAAATCAGGCTTCTGAGAAAGCACCTCTTCCTCTAGCCTCGCAACGCCAAGATGCGAGGTGGTTCCACCGATACCAGCATTCCAATAAAAGATTTCTGCCTCGGGAAAGCTTTGCTCCCACCAATGATAGGTGCGATATGCATAGCAATTCTTCGGCTCGCTTGCAAGGCTTCCCTGCGTGATGGATCCGCCAAGAAATGCCACCGTCAGCTTGCCTCCCGCCAGTGCCCTTCGCATACATTTTACAATTCTGGAATCATCCCCAACATTCACCAAACCATCCTGAAATCGAATCTCTTTCATCCTGCTCCCTCTACCACCCTAATTTGTAATTTTACCCCATCGGGTAACATTTTTCCCCTTCCATCTTGCATAATCTCCACCCGTGTTGGTCTCATACCATCTCTGGTGGTACTTCTAACATATTTCCTATCAGTATTATCGCCTAAATTTACAAGTCATCACCTTTAGGCGGTACCTCTCCTGGCATAGTTCGAAAATCTATCTCCAAGGTTATTGATTCTTTTTTTTTAGAGGTAAGACAGTATGTTTTTCTATTAAACTACCCTCTATGACATGAATGCCTTTCTTGACATTCTCTCCGTTCATCTGTCGAATCAGGGATTTCACGGCAGCCTTTGCCATGGTCTGTAAATCAACAGCATAGGTGGTCACCGCAGCACCAAGCTCCTGTTCCCCTGGATAATTGTCAAAGCCCGTCACTGAGACGTCCTCCGGCACGCGAAGCCCCCGCTCCTTCAGGTTTCGGATCAAAATTCCCGCAACATAGTCACAGTTGCAGACAAAGGCCGTCGGCATCTTCTTGGGGAAGCTGAAGGACGTATAGTTTTCATCAGTCCCCTTTTCCCGTCCGCGGTCAGCAATCACATGATCCTCTGGTATGCTTAAGCCTTGCTCCATCATAGCCTTCTGAAAGCCTAAATAACGATCCGTAATGCTCTTCGTCGCGAACAAGGTTCCTACAAATGCGATGTCACGATGTCCACGATCTAGCAAATACTTTGTCAGCAAATAGGTTCCAAAAAAGCTGTCTGAAATAAAGTAGTCCACGTCCAAGCCATTATCATAGTCATCCAAAAAAACAAGCGGCATGCCTGCGCGCTCCTTCAAAAAGGCCGCATAGTCCCCATCCAGCTTTCCAATGACAATCAGACCATCTACCATCTTGTCCGTCACCAATCTCGGCAGAAGCTTCTTCGTCATCATTTCACCAGATAAGCTCTCATAGCCCGTAAAGCAATTCTTTTCCATGGCCTTCTCAGAGGTTGCCTGATACAGCCTCCAATAAAAAGAATCGAAGGTTGCCACGGCACTTGATGGCATCAGAACGCCAATCCGATAGCCTGACGTCCTTCCATCCGCCAATGAGCCATGGGGATGCTTATATCCCATCTCCACTGCCAGCGTCAGGATTTTCTCCCGCACCTCTTCGCTTACGCCCTTTTGTCCGGAAAGTGCCTTCGAAACCGTCACCGTGCTTACGTCCATTCGCTTTGCAATGTCGGTCATGGTCACTGCCTTTTTGATCTTTGCCATTTGATCTCCTTTGCGATCTGCAGCAAGTCTTATGTCTGCCACAGCGTTAACCCCGTTTGTCTAACCCGTACCGCTTTTCGCTTACCGCTCCTAGTCCTCCCAGATGAAATCCCCCTGGCTATCGAGAAAGGCCTGCAGCTCCGCCGCCATGTTCTCCGCCTCCGGAATCCGTACGTGGCCGCTCGTGCCACAGCCGTTCAGGGAATACAAAAAATGCTTGATTTTCGGATCATCCAAAGTCTCACAAACCTCGCCAATGGCCTGATCCCAGGAAGCATTATGTCCCAGAATGGTCGTGGTACACACAATCAGGGCATGGGGATATTTTCCGCGTAGCTTTCTTAAAAAACCAGCGTAGTCCTTTCTCCACGAGGCAGCCTTTTCCCCCTCGTAATCCTCCGTCATATAGTCCTCCGGGTGCGCATCATTCTGCCCGATGGCCACAATCACCACGTGCGGTACGTACCTCGAAAAATCCCAGAACTTCCTCTCTCCCAGGTCGGGATTCAGCTGAATCTTGTCATAACAACTGAGCATGCCGACGGTATCCGGCATGTGAAACCACCCCTCGCCGTCCCGCAGGGAAATGCCTCCCTGCGATACGTCGTGCAATCTCGCGCCAAGCCTTCTTGCAAGAATCCAGGGGTAGGAATAAAAGCTGTTGGAATAGATGCCATTATGTCCCTCCGGATCAGACATGCCGCAGCGTCCCACTGCCTCGCTCACCTCGCCGCAGGAGATGGAATCTCCGTAAACCTCGATCCTTCGTTCTCCCTTGGCAAGGCTCTTCAACCCGCCGTCTGATCGGACATCTCCGGACTTCTCCCGCAGGATCGGAATATCCGCGCAGGACTTCTCGTTTGCGCCAGTATCACAGGTCCTTTTCTCCGTAAGCAATCCGCGGAAGGTAAAGTAATGACACGCATCCATTCGCTTAAAGATCGTAATTTCATGCTCCCCGCCATCCAGATAGGGGGAGAGTTCATAGACACGGGCGTTTCCGCAGCGCGCCAAGACATCCTCCGGCAGATCTGTCTCCCGCTTCAGATCCATGCGGAGAAGATACTGCTCCATGGTTTCCCCCTGCGCCGTCATGCCGTCATGTAACACGATTTTTCCGCGATAAGTGCCATCCACTAAAACACCCAACGAGTTTTCAAAATACGAATGATGATTTTCCACCGCCAGTGCCGCAAACCATCCGCTCAAGCGAAACTTCACATAGCTGCACGGATATACAAAAACGGGCGCTCCCGGACACTCAAAATCAATCCTTCCTTCATACGTAAATGCCGAATCTTCCGGCTCCATCCATATCCTTTTCATGAACCCACGCTCCACGAATCCCTATTTTTTTCCTATTTTCGAAGCCTAAAAAGCGCTTTGAACCCTTTTTTGATCTTGTCACGAATAGAGAAGCAAAATAAATCCACGAAGCCCATCAAAAGGACAACCCAGATAAGGATTCGTGTTAGAGGCTTGTTTTTTGCGGTAAATAAAGCAGCGATCAATTTTGTTTTCAAAAATATGGCGCGTTCTCTGATCGGTCCAATTTCTTTCATAAGATACTCCTTTTTTCAAAATGATCCTGCTTGTTCCGCGTAAAAAGCATGATTTATCTGCGTCCGATCTCCGTATCATCGTTTCTTACAACGCTATGCTCCTTAATGTAGTTTACGATCTCATCAAATTGGCAGAACGCCAGTCCAACATAGCTGTCCGCGCAGCCATAGTAAATGGCAATCTTTCCCGTCTTGGGATCATGAATGGTCGCGCAGGGGAAGGTCACGTTGGGAACAAAACCGCGCTCCTCATACCATTCTTCGGGTGTCAGCAGGTAGGTCTCACAACGATATTTTACAATGGAAGGGTTCTCTAAGTCAAGAATCGCGCCGCCGATGCTGTAAACATATCCATTACAGGTTCCGCTTACGCCATGGTAGAACAACAGCCAGCCCTCGCTCGTCTCGATGGGCGCCGCGCCTCCGCCGATCTTTAAGGACTCCCACCACTCATTGCCTCTGCCCATAACGTGACGATGCTTTCCCCAATAGGTCAGGTCAGGACTCTCACTTACGAAAATGTCACCGAAGGGCGTATGACCGCTGTCAGAGGGTCTGCTCAAAAGTACAAAATTGCCATGCAGCTTTCTCGGGAACAGCACTGCATTTCTGTTAAAGGGCAGGAACGGATTCTCAATTCTGACAAAGGTCTTGAAATCCTTTGTCTTCGCCATACCGATGGCAGCACCATAAAAATCTCCGCACCAAATAATGTAATAGGTGTCTTCTACCTTGACAAGACGCGGGTCATACGCATACACCGGCATGAAGGGTTCCCCGTTCTCATCCACAAACTGAACCTTATCCTTCTCGAAATCCCAATGGATGCCATCCTTGCTTCTTCCAAGATAAACATAAGGAATTCCATTGGTCTGCTCGCCGCGGAATACGCCGATGAATCCGTCCTCGTAAGGAACCACCGCGGAATTGAAAATTCTTGCCACGCCAGGGATCGGATTCCGATTGATGATCGGATTCTCCTTATATCTCCAGATCGGTGCTCCCACTAGGTTTTCAGGTCTCTCCTGCCAAGGAACATTCTTTACTTCAGGTGCAATCATTTGAATACTCATACTTTCTCTCTCCTTTTCTTTTTTTGTGTTTGCTTTTGCTAAGCTTATTATTCATTTATTTAATTTAGCTTATTTTAGCTTATTTTTACTTTCGCGTTAATCATAATCCATTCTTTCTTATTTTGCAAGCGGCTTTTTATATTTTTCATAGATTTGCCATTTTATACAAATGTCGGGTTCCTTTTTTGAGCATTTTGATGTGAAATTATTATTTACCTAAATTTAGCTAAACGAAAAACAAGTTACATATGCGGATTTATTCCAATTTTGTATTTTCATTGTTGCCCTTATCGGACTTTGTTTCAAAGTCTTTAAGGACGAAAAATAGCCGCCAACTACCGGAAATAGTTGACGGCTGTTACTTTGCAAGAAATTTCTTTTTAGGTTCAGAAACGGCAAGATATCGGTTGCATCATTTTAAGTCAAATTCATATACCTTCTTATCATCTCCCGTAATCTTTAGGGAGTTCCCTGACAGCTCCAGTTCATAGCTGTAGGATTTTCTGTTTGCCCATCTCTGAAACTCCATCGTTACGTCCTTTGTAATCTTTAAGTAATCCTGAATGTCCTTGGTCAATCCCCTTAAGAACTGCATTCGTCCATCGAGGTCTGCATCATAATTGTATTCATCCGTCAGCTTCACAATGACATAAACCTTATCAAT
>SVFO01000030.1:15429-48429 GCA_015056795.1 Lachnospiraceae bacterium | reverse complement strand
ATGAGTTCCTCCAAAAGGTCCCGAAGCGCTTTTGATGTAATTTTAACAACCTCTTCCTCATTATAACAGGGAATAACGATCGCCAGTTTATCCATTTATACCTGCTCCAATGCCTGCTTCAGATCAGCAATGATATCCTCTACATTCTCAATACCAACAGAGAAACGGATCAGCTCAGGAGCAATTCCTGCAGCCATCAGCTGTTCATCCGTCATCTGACGATGGGTATGACTTGCGGGATGAAGCACACAGGTTCTAGCATCAGCAACATGGGTAACAATGGCAGCCAGCTTCAGATGATCCATCAGCTTTTCAGACTGCTTTCTTCCACCCTTCAAGCCAAAGGAGATAACACCGCAGGTTCCCTTCGGCATATATTTCTGAGCGAGCTCATAATACTTGCTGCTCTTTAAACCAGCGTAATTTACCCAGGCAACCTTCTCGTGCGCCTCAAGGAATTCTGCAACCTTCTGGGCATTGTAGCAGTGACGCTCCATGCGAAGAGGCAGTGTCTCAAGGCCAATGTTCAATAGGAATGCATTCTGAGGAGACTGGATGGAGCCAAGGTCTCTCATCAGCTGTGCGGTTGCCTTTGTAATATAGGCACCCTTGCCAAACTTCTGCGTGTAGGTAATTCCATGATAGGAATCATCAGGAGTCGTAAGGCCAGGGAATTTATCTGCATACTTTTCCCAATCAAAATTACCAGAATCCACGATGCATCCGCCAACGCACATTGCATGACCATCCATGTATTTCGTCGTGGAATGCGTCACGATGTCAGCGCCCCACTCAAAGGGACGGCAATTGATGGGCGTTGCAAAGGTATTGTCAATAATCAGGGGCACGCCATGCTCATGTGCAACCCTTGCAAACTTTTCAATGTCAAGAACGACAATCGTAGGATTTGCAATCGTTTCCGCAAGCACGCACTTCGTGTTTGGACGGAAAGCCTTAGCCAACTCCTCTGCAGATAGATCAGGATCTACAACGGAACATTCAATCCCCATCTTCTTCATGGTTACGGTCAGCAAATTAAAGGTGCCGCCATATACGGACGAAGACATGATGCAATGATCTCCAGCCTCACAGATATTGAACACGGCATAATAGTTTGCGGCCTGTCCAGAGCTCGTAAGCATGGCAGCAACGCCGCCCTCCAGCTCACAAATCTTCTGTGCAACATAGTCATTCGTCGGGTTCTGCAATCTTGTATAGAAATAACCCGTATCCTCTAAGTCAAACAGCTTTCCCATCTGTTCAGAGGTCTCATACTTAAAGGTCGTACTCTGATAAATCGGAAGCACCCTAGGCTCTCCCTTCTTGGGCTGCCATCCAGATTGTACACATTTCGTTTCTATCCTATACTGATTTTCCATCCTACAACTTCCTCCACAAAGGCAAGTACATTCACGGACTTGTCTTTTTGTATTCGTATTTTTTCTATAGCCATCCTTGCTTTTAAATTCCCGTCACCTTAAAGCAACTGCATTTTCCATGATCAAGGCTTATTCATCCCAGTTGTGATAAACGGCCTGAACATCGTCATCCTCGTCCAGAATGTCGAGGGTTCTCTGCAGGTTCTTAATTGCCGTCTCGTCAGTCAGCTCTACATAATTCTGAGGGATCATGGTTACCTCAGCGCTCATCATGGGAATGCCAGCATCCTCCAGACTCTTTCTAACCTCTTCGAAGCTGTCAGGATCGGTCAGAATCTCAAAGCTGTCCTCTTCCTCGCTAAAGTCCTCAGCACCTGCATCCAGAGCGATCATCATAAGGTCATCTGCTTCCATCTCGCACTCTTCCTTGTCGATGATGATCTGACCCTTCTTATCAAACATGAAGGATACGCAGCCAGGGGTACCAATGTTGCCCTGTCCCTTGGTAAACGCGCTTCTTACATTTGCTGCGGTACGATTCGTATTGTCCGTTAATGCATCTACGATGATGGCAATACCATTAGGGCCATAGCCTTCGTAGGTCACGTACTTATAGTTTACGTTGCCAACGTCACCAGCCGCCTTCTTAATACCACGCTCAATGGTCTCATTAGGCATGTTGTTTGCCTTTGCCTTAGCGATAACGGTAGCCAGCTTAAAGTTGTTGTTCGGATCAGGACCGCCTTCCTTTACGGCAACGGCGATTTCACGACCAATAATGGTAAAAATTTTGCCCTTTGCGGCATCATTCTTCTCTTTTTTATGTTTAATGTTTGCAAATTTTGAATGTCCTGACATTGTACTTACTCCTTTTTTCTCTTTGTTTTTTGATTTCTACACAAATTTTCTCTTTACTATAACATTTTTAGAAAAAATCTTCAACATTTTTCTTTGGAATCACCTAAAAGCCTTGATGAAAGCGCCTTCCACCAATCTACTTTGTCAGTTCTAGGCTAATCCTCAGTGCCTTATCAATCCTTCGCATGACCTCGCCCTCTAGGTGACAAACCTTATCCCTAAGTCTAGTCTTATCAATGGTTCGAAGCTGTTCCAACAGCACGATCGAATCCTTTGCCACGTCATAGCTGCCAGAGCTGATCTCTATGTGCGTCGGCAGCTTTGCCTTATTCATGCGACTGGTGATGGCAGCAATGATGACTGTTGGACTATGTTTGTTGCCAATATCATTTTGCACGATGAGTACCGGGCGAATGCCGCCCTGTTCTGATCCAACCACGGGCCGAAGGTCCGCATAATACACGTCTCCTCTTCTCATAAACCCTCCACATAATAAAAATCATTATGGGATTAGTTTTGCCATATTTTTTTAGAGGTATACGTTGTTCCTGCGCCTTAATCCTGATAATAATCCCTGACGGCCACGGGCTCGCCATTTACATAAAACACTCTCGGAATACGCTTTCCAAGATCACAAACCAGTTCATAATTAAAGCGTCCAGAAATATCTCCCAAATGTTCTGCCGTAATACCATCCCCGATCAGGGTAACCTCATCGCCATTTTGGCATTCTGGGATATTACTGACGTCGACCATAAACTGATCCATGCAAACTCTTCCAAGGATGGGAGCTTCCTTCCCGCGAATCTTTACAAACCCTTTCGAGGATAGGCTTCTCGGATAACCGTCCCCATATCCAACGGGAATGGTAGCAACGCGCATGGGACGATCCGCCGTAAAGGTTCCACCATAGCTGATGCTTTGTCCAGGCATAACATCCTTTACATAAACAACATGGCTATGTAGGCTTAACACAGGCTTTAAGGGAACTACATTCTTGCTGACCTCATCCGAAGGATAGAGACCGTATAGCGTAATGCCTGCACGAACAAGATCCATGTTTGCCTCTGGAATCTCTAAAATACCAGCACTATTGGAGCAATGCTTGAAAGGAATCTTAATACCGAAGCGTCTTTCCACCTCGGCAGCAAACTCCTGAAACTTCTTTAGCTGCTCCTTGGCATTGCTTTTATCCAGCTCATCAGCCCTTGCAAAATGGGTAAAAATACCTTCAAATTCCAAATGTGGGAAGGTTAACAGCTTTTCAATAAAGGCTAGCCCGCTATCATCAGGTGCAATGCCGATGCGCCCCATTCCCGTGTCTACCTTGACATGAACCCGAATCTTCTTTCCTGTTTTCCTTGCCGCTTCGTCCAGCTGTCCAAGCATATCTTCGCGAAAGACCGCAGGCCGAATTTCATTTTCTGCAAGCATTTCATAACAATAAGGAAAGGTATACGCTAAGATTAAAATCGGCTTTTTCACGCCACTCGTTCTCAGCAAATGAGCTTCCTCAGGCGTTGCCGTTGCATAGCCCCAAACAAAATCCAGCGGTTCCAAAACACCTGCAATCTGCGCAGCCCCATGACCATAGCCATCCGTCTTAATCACAGCCATCATTTGCGTCTCAGGCCGTAAATGTTTCTTCATGTTCTTCATGTTTTCAACGGCGGCGTCCAGGTCAATGTCCACCCGAACTCGCTGATAGGTCTCTACGGATTCCCGAATTCCTAACATTTCGTCCTCCAAAGCACCAATCCCTAACTTAAGATGGTTGCTAACTGTTTTACTATTTCTTTTATGTCTAATTCTTTATGGAATGAGATCTCCCGCCATGACCGCGTGTTCTCCAAGCCTTTTCGCAGCTTCATCTCCCAGCAGGCCATGTACTCGAACAGCACGACATGCGGCTGAGAAAGCCATGTCTTCCTCCCATTCCTCTTGTCTTTTTACTTTATTAGCGGCAACAAGTGCCGAAAGAATTCCGGCAAGAACGTCTCCGCTGCCTGCCGTCGCCATACCACTATTTCCTGAAAGATTCATGCAAACAGGATGCTTCGGCGCGCAGATAAAGGTTCTGGCATCCTTTGCCACCACAATTATGGAAAGCCATTCCGCAAACTTTTTTGCATAAAACCAAGGCTTACTTTTATATTCCTTCATACTAAGTGGATAAGACAAGTGACGTTCCATTGCGTTCCAAAGCCTTAGGAATTCCCCTGCGTGCGGCGTAAGAATAATCTGCCTTCCAGATTGCCCTTGTTCACTTAGACGATACATGCGCCTCTCATTCTCCGTCAGCATATTTAGACCGTCAGCATCGATAATCAATGGCTTTTTCAGGAATGTCTCCCTTTGTTCCGCTGATATGCCATCCGACCCCTTTTCACCAAGAATGATTTCAAAGGCAGTCTGCGCCGCCTTATCCAGCCCAAGTCCAGGGCCAATACAAATCACGTCACACCACGCCAGAGAGGATAGTAAATCCTTTTCCTCTGCGATATCGCCAAGTAAGGCTTCTGGTAATGTTTCCTGCAGGATGACACGGTTTTCTTTTGCCGTCAAGACCTTAACCATGCCCGCGCCCGCTCGGTAACACGCCTTTGCACAAAGCACTGCCGCGCCTGCCATCTGATAGCTTCCAGCAAGGATGAGTACTTTCCCAAAGGTTCCCTTGTTCCCATCAGGCATCCTTTTGGGCAAGAGCTCCTGCAAATCGCCCTCCACCGCAAAGCATTCTGGCTTTTCCTTTCCAAAGGCTCTCCAAGTAATTCCCACGTCTGCAAGAATCACCTCACCAGCATAGTTCGTGCCTGGATATAAATACAGGCCCTTCTTTTCAAATCCATAGGTGACCGTAATGTCTGCCTGAAAGGCTGTGCCTAAAACCTCTCCGAAATCCGCGCTGACACCGCTAGGAATGTCCATGGCAATCTTGATGCCGCTTAGTCCATTCACAGCTTCTATGGCCTCCTTATATTCTCCCTCCAGAGGTCTGGACAACCCCACGCCAAATAATGCATCCACTACCATAGCATATGCATCCTCTGGCTTTTGGTTGAGCCATTTTACGGGAAAAGCATTAAGAATTTTCTTTTGTAACGAAAAATCAGGCGTCGCCTTTGTTTCGTTTCCAACAAGCCAGAGACAAACCTCCATATTCGCTTCGCAAAGAAGCCTTGCAAGTACAAGTCCGTCCCCCCCATTATTTCCATAACCCGCAAGAATCAAAACCTTTCGTCCCGATACGACAAACCCTCTTTCCTTTAGGCACAGAAAGGTTTGCAGCGCAGCGCGCTCCATCAAAACGGGACCTGGAATCCCAATTTCTTCGATGGTTGCCTTATCATATCGTTTCATTTCCTCGCTGGTAACAAGATAACGCATTTACTCCTCCTGCTCCTTGCGGTAACGGGTTAAATTATAGGAAAGCTTCATCAGGCTGTCAGAAAGATGAACATTCTCTACCTGAATCTCCTTCGGAAGGTTCAAATCCACATGAGCAAAATTCCAAATCGCCTTAATTCCATTTTGCGCCAATTTATCAGCAACACCAACGGCACTGGTCTTCGGAAGCGTCAGGACTGCAATGTCGATGTCATTCTCTCTGACGAACTGCTCCATCTCTTCCATCGGCATTACCTTAACGCCACGCACGACACTTCCAATGACGTCAGGATTTTGATCAAACATGCCCTTCAAGAGGAAACCACGGCGTTCAAAATTCAAATAGTTTCCAAGGGCCCGTCCCAGATTACCAGAACCGACAATAATGAAATTATGCGTTTGATCCAAGCCTAAAATCTTACCAATCTCACGATATAAATACTCGACATTATAACCATAGCCCTGTTGTCCAAAGCCACCGAAATTATTAAAATCCTGACGAATTTGAGAAGCCGTTACCTTCATCAGCTCACTCAAATCCTGTGAGGAAATGCGCTCCACGCCCTCATCGCGAAGCTCTCCCAAATAACGAAAATATCTTGGCAGGCGACCAATCACCGCCTGTGAAATTTCTTTTTCATTCTCTGTCAAGGCTCGTTCCCTCCGTTCCCAAGAAAGTTATTCTCATGATGAGCCAAATCCCCTAATTCATACGATAAAACTATATCACTTTGTTAAAAACGTGTCAATATAAGATTCCTTGAAAAACGCACTCTCTCTTGACAGTCTAATCCAAAACAAATAGAATAAAACTTCGGAGGAATAATCATGATTTTATCTTGTCAAAACATCTGTAAAGAATTTGTGGAAAAGAAGGTTCTGCAGGATGTGAGCTTCCATATCGAGGATCACGAAAAGGCAGCCATTGTTGGCATCAACGGTGCAGGAAAAACGACGCTCCTTCGCATCATTGTCGGTGAAAGCGCGCCTGATTCCGGACTGGTGACGCTCTCCAAGGATAAGACCTTGGGATATCTTGCGCAGAACAATGCCGTTTCCACGGAAAATACTATCTATGAGGAGCTTCTTTCCGTTAAGCAAAACCTCTTAGACATCGAAGCCATGATGCGCAAGTGTGAGGAAGACATGAAGGGGACATCCGGTGAAGCGCTGGATGCCTTGATGAAGCGTTACACGGATCTCACGCATGCCTTTGAAATGGGTGATGGTTACTCCTATCAGAGCGAGGTCATCGGTGTTCTGAAGGGTCTTGGCTTTCAAGAGGCAGAGTTTTCAAAATCCGTCAGCACGCTTTCTGGTGGTCAAAAGACACGCGTTGCCCTCGGCAAGCTCCTGTTGCAAAAGCCCGACCTGATTATCCTGGACGAGCCCACCAACCATTTGGACGTCTCTTCCATCTCCTGGTTAGAGACCTATTTGCTGAATTATAAGGGAGCCGTTCTGATTGTCTCTCATGACCGTTATTTTCTGGATCGCATCTGTACCAAGATCATTGAGATCGATCAAACCAAGGCGATGACCTTCCAGGGAAATTATACGGATTATGCCGAAAAGAAAAAGCAGCTTCGTATCGCTGCCATGAACGCTTATCTGAATCAGCAGCGAGAAATCCAGCATCAGGAGGCCGTGATTGAAAAGCTCCGCTCCTTCAATCGCGAAAAATCCATTAAGCGTGCAGAGAGCCGCGAGAAAATGCTTGATAAAATTGAGCGAATCGAAAAGCCTACGGAAGTCAATACGGACATGAAGCTGACGCTGACCCCCTATCGTGAAAGTGGCAAGGACGTTCTGACCGTGGAAGGACTCTCCAAATCCTTTGACGGAAAAAATCTCTTCCACGACGTTTCTTTTGAAATCAAGCGCGGCGAGCATGTTGCCATTCTCGGAGATAATGGTACGGGAAAAACGACGCTATTAAAGATTTTAAATGAAGTGCTTCCCGCAGATGCCGGTCATTTTACGCTCGGAACTAATGTTGAAATCGGGTACTACGATCAGGAGCACCATGTACTTCATCCCGAAAAGAGCCTATTCGACGAGATTTCGGATGAATATCCTTATCTTAACAATACGGAGATTCGAAATGTACTTGCTGCCTTTCTCTTTACGGGCGATGACGTATTTAAGCTGATTAAGGATTTAAGCGGAGGTGAGCGCGGCCGCGTGTCCCTTGCGAAGCTGATGCTAGGCAACGCGAACTTCCTAATCCTCGACGAGCCGACGAACCATCTGGATATTGCTTCAAAGGAAATCCTTGAGGATGCTCTCAATTCCTATTCGGGTACGGTTCTCTATGTCAGCCATGACCGTTACTTTATCAATCGCACGGCACATCGAATCCTTGAGCTTGCGAAGAATCATTTTGTGAGCTATGTAGGAAATTATGATTACTACTTGGAAAAGCGTGACATTCAGATGGCGACGCTGGATGAGCAAATCAAAAAAGAGACTGAAAGCACTGGCGCTTCCGCGAATTCCTCTTCTATCGCAGCTAACACTGCAGCACCCAAGGGCGGTGCACTAGACTACAAGGCAAAAAAGGAAGAAGAAGCAAGAATTCGCAAGAAAGAAAATGACCTCAAAAAATGTGAGGCCAGAATTGCAGAGCTGGAAGCTCGCATTTCAGAAATTGACGAGGAAATGGCAAAGCCTGAAATTGCAACCTCTTCCTTAAAGCTTCAGGAATTAACGAAGGAGCAGGATCAATTAAAGGAAGAACTAGAACAAAAATATGAACAATGGGAAACGCTGGCGGAATAAACTGCCAGCGCTTCTTTTTGTTACCATCTTCCATTTTCAGCAATGGCATGTGCTCTTATCAGGACTTTTGAATACTCTCCTTTGCCGCTTCCTTCTTCCAAATCATGAAGCTGAAGGCTCCAATCGCAATGGCAAGCACCCAAATAAAGATCTCCGTGATCGCAATGCTTCCCGTCATTTTATTTACCAAGGTCATACCGCCGTCTACAAATGCGTGCAGCAAAATGGCCAGAGGGAATAAGTAAAATTTCTTCTTTCCCTTCTTTACGGCAAACCAAACCAGAACGGAAAGTCCAAAATGCAAAATGAGTGCGCCACAGCGCTCCACGATCGCAAGCAGATACATCCATGCCGGCGTGGTTGCCAGTGTATCATACACCTGCTGAATCTGAACAGCCTGCTCCTCCGTTGCCTTTTCAAAGACCTCCGCCATTTTGTCTGGATACTTCATGACCGTGGCATAAGTGATATTATTTAACATGCCAAAAAATAAAATGTTAAACATCTCAAAACCGCCATGTCCTGCTGCATAGGTCAGTGCATTTGCATCCTTGTCCAATTGCTTCTTCAAGGGATACTTAAAAGCAATAAATCTGCCTGTCTCCTCAAAAATTCCTGCCATCAATCCGCCATAAATTGCATACCAGAGTGCATTATTCCAGATCTTCTGCCCGATCTCCGTGGAATACACAGCCTGATGTACGATCGACTCTAATGTCATGGCGAACAGAAACATGATAAAGCATCCCCAGAAAAACGCCTTATACGACCCTCCCGTCACCTTCTTCAAAACAAGCAATAACACCACGGGAACCACAATTCCCGCTATCATCGTAATCACAATACATGCCATGGAACCATTTGGCAAACTCATAATCCATCCGCCCTTTCTGTATTTGTTGTATTATTCTATATAATACATAATACAACATTTCCAACCACCTGTCAATATCCAATTTCCGATCCTTATACTCAAATTTCCAAGCACTCGTCTACGAATTCCTTTTCTCACCTTCTCTCTTCCTACTGTTCACGAACAATAATTTTTGATTCTTTTCACAAAAAAATCATTATGGCTAATTCTTTCCTTATCCTCAAGGGGATGGCCCAGAGCATCTTTCTAGGTCAAAAGTCTACTAGAAAGATACTCTGGGCCAAGCCCCGGGGCATTCGTTAACCATAATGATTTTAATTTAATTTTGTGTATTGTTCGTGGAAGTATCAGGATTGGAATTCTCAGGTGCTTGGAAATTTGCAATCCCCTTTTCCTTCTTAACCTTATTCTTCTTGCGGATCTTCTTAATGATTACTATAATCACGGTAATTACGATGGCCCAAATTACCAGATAAGGAAGATGTACGACAAACCAAATACCAAAGTTTACAAAGTCATCTTTTACGTCAACCAAGCTCTCCACGAAGCCGTTCGTCATGCGCTCCCAGTTGGTTTCCTTCTTTTCCTCCACGGGAGTATAGACCTCAACCTCCGTGATCTGGAGATTCACCGTGCTGTAATCCACGAGGTCATCATAGGTGCGAAGCGTGGATTCCATGCTCTCAATCTGATAGCGAACGTTTGTCAGACGATTCTCCAACGTAATAATGTCTTCGAGGTTCTCCGCGCGTTCCAAAAGCTCTAACAATCTTGCCTGCTCCACCTGTAAGGATTCCTTGTGGCTCTTTACGTCGACATACTGAAGCGTTACGTCCTCGACACTCTCCCTGCGGTTAATGACATTCGACAGCTCCGAAACCGTGCTGACAAAGTCATCGAGCTTTTGCTGAGGAATACGAATGACGATGCTGGCGTTTCTCTTGGAAATGGTTCCGTTTTTATAATTATAGTTATAATTATAGCTGCTCCCATTGTAGCTCTCGAGATTCTGGATATATCCGCCGAGCTCCTTTACGCGGTTCTCGAGATTCGTCATTAGCGTCTCGTACTCCTGTGTCTCCACGTTCATGGAAACATTTTTGATCAGCTTCCGCTTGCTGGCTGAGGTATTTGACAGGGACTCGTTTCCACCTTTTCCCGTGGTCGCCACTTCCATCCCATCACTAAAGCCCATATCCTCGTAATTTTCAGTAACATCGGCTGCGGATTCCGATTTATAGCTTGCACCAGCACTATTCATTGCCATGCTGTAGTTACTATCTGAGCTTTTACTCGATCCGCCACATCCAGCAAGTAATGTCAGGGCACAGGCCCCAGCCAAAAGCTTTACCAAACTTCTTTTGATTTCTCTCTTTTTCATAATCGCCTCCCCGACGCCAAGTTTACCAATGATTAAAACCTATTTACTTGGCGTTCTACCCTATTAGACGAAAAGTGATTACAAAAGGTTCTCTACGCAACCAAACATTTTTTCATTTTCTTTGATCTTACCAGAATTACCAGCTACGACAAAGCAATCATCCTCCATAAAGGCATCCACGTACTTCGCCAAGGAGCGAATCTTTTCAGGCGTTGTCGCAAGCAGCTCATCGCGCTCCTTCTGCAGATCCTCCTGCGTCACGCCAGAAAGCCAAGCTTCCTTGGAAAAGCTTCCCTTCGTCGCAGGCGTCATGGGTGTATCCAGCTCGCCAATGGCTCCGATCACATACTTCGTCATTGTGCGCTCGTCAGCCTCAAAGCCTCTGATAAAGTCTGCAGCGCCCTGATAGGTTTCCACCGTCTTTCCAAGATTCGGATCACGATAGGAAACAAAGTAGCTCTCACCTGTCGTCGAGAAGTTGCACATACATCCATAGGCACCGCCGCGAACGCGAACATTCATCCAGAGGTATTCATATCCCATCATTACCTTCAGTGCTCGCAGGCTTCCATCATAAGGAAGTCCCTTCTTACGATAGTTACCTGTACGAGCAACATACTGTACCTGGCTTGGCTCCATAAAGCCCTCATTCTTCTTTTTGAGTTCAGGCACAAAGCTTCCCTTTTCCACCTCGCAAGTAAAGAGATCCTTCTTGAATGCCTCGATTTGCGCTTCCAGCTCTGGCAATACCTCTCTTGCGCCCGTAAAGTCCACGCGAAGGTTTTCTGCCCTAAAGATCATTTTCGTCAGAGTAGCAAGTCTTTCCTTGAGCACATCCTTCTTCGCACCAAAATCACCTTCGATTTCACTAACCAATCGGTACAGGGAAAGCTTTGAAAGCACCTCATTATAAGCGGAAGGCAGATTTTCATAGGAAAGCGCCCTTGATACGGCAAGGGCATGTCCTCCCGCAATCATGCTCTGCTGCGTACTCGTCTTATACTCTCGAAGGATTTCCAGCAGGCGCTTCTCTTCCTCATACTTACTGGAAAGCGCCACCTCACGAACCAGCTCCATCACCTTTTCCAGGTTCTTGTAGGTAAATTTCGCATTCACCATAAAGAAGCATCTGCACTCATCTGGATTGCGATACTTGTTATTTACGCTGACAGCGGACGTCATTCCACCCGTCCAAAGATCAATCTCATTCACCAAATCACCATAGGTGTAGTTCTTGGTGCTAACGTCAAACATGGCAATGCGAAGAATTCCAATATACGGGAAGTACTCCGCAGGAATATTCTTTAAGTCAAAGGACAAATTCAGATAACCGACACCATTCGTAAACACGTCGTGGAAGATAAACTCCGTGTCCCCAATCTTTCTCGGCTCATTATATAATACAGCCGCCTTTTTCCCGAGATCCTCTCTCTTAAGCATCGGAAGCTTTTGCAGCTCTTCCTCCGTATCCTCGCGATCCTGGAATTCCTTCAGAGCCTTCTGATCTTCTTTAATCTTTTCAAGCTCTTCCTTCGTCATGTGATTCTTGATCTCAGCCAGCTTCTCCTCCAGCGCACCTTCCTGTGCCTCCAGAAGTCCTTCCTTCGGCTTCATGACAAGAACGGTCTTATGCGTATTCTTCAGCAGGTACTGTTCAATCAAGCTCTCAAAGTAATCGGTCTCAACCTTTTCTCGAAGGAATGCATAAGCGGCATTGGCATCAATGTGTACAAAGGGCTTTAAGTCATCATGTAGCCAGCTGTCCATCGCTCCAAGGCCATACATCAGTCCCTTGGGATAACGGCCATAATCAGCCTCAAGATACTTAAACTCCATGGAATTCAGGCTTGCCTGCAATGCCTTTTTATCCAAGCCTTCCTTGACGATCTTTTTCAGCGTGTTTTCTACGATGGAAAGGAATTCTTCCTCCCTGTCAGCATCCGCATCCTTAGCCACAATGCTAAAGAAGGGCTGCTTAATTCCATTGTCATAGGTGCTATAGACATCCTTGCCAAGTCCTGCATCCAAAAGTGCCGTCTTTAAGGGGGAACCATTTAGGTTGCAGATGACACGATCCAAAATCTGGAAGGCCAGCACGGTTACGGGATCCAGATTGGTCCCTACAGCATAGTTTACGGAGAGATAGGTCTTCTCCTTCAGATCCTCTCCCTCATCAACGGGATATTCCTTTTCGATTCTCTTCGGCTCTGTAAAGGCAGGCTGAAGCTTAATCTCGGAATCCACGGAAATCTGATCATATTTGGAGAGATATTCTCTGTCAATAAAGTCCAGCTTCTCCTCCATGTTCAGGTTGCCATAGAGATAAATGTAGCTGTTGGACGGATGATAGTACTTTGCATGGAACGCGAGGAAATTCTCATAGGTCAGCTCAGGAATTACCTGCGGATCACCGCCGGATTCCACGCCATAGGAGGTATCAGGATACAGAGAATTCGTGATCTCACGGAACAAAATCTCATCTGCATCAGAGAACGCTCCCTTCATCTCGTTATATACAACACCGTTATAGGTCAGCTTCCCCTCGTCATCCATCTCATAATGCCAGCCCTCCTGTTGGAAGATGGCCTTTTTCTGATAAATATTGGGATGGAACACGGCATCCAAATATACGTCGATCAAGTTGTCAAAGTCCTGATCATTACAGCTCGCAACAGGATATACGGTCTTGTCAGGATAGGTCATGGCATTCAGGAAGGTATTGAGTGAGCCCTTTACAAGCTCTACAAAAGGATCCTTCAGGGGATACTTCTCGGAACCGCAAAGCACGGAATGCTCCAAAATATGCGCAACACCCGTGGAATCCTTTGGCGGCGTGCGGAAGCCAATATAAAATACCTTATTCTCATCATCGTTCTCCAAAAGGGCTACTCTTGCACCCGTCTTTTTGTGACGAAGAACATACGCCTTTGTCTGGAAGGATCCGATGGAAATGTTCTGTTCACTTAATAGTTCATACGCTTTACAATTTTCTGCTTTCATGTTTTACCTCACTTAATATTTTTAGAACGCCATTAAGGCAAATTTGCTGACAGCCAGCTCTTGAATTACCACGCCCTGCGCTTCCTTCTCCTGTGGCGAAAGCTTCGTCAGCTCCTCCACGGTCAAATTTTTTGTGACGTATTCCTTGCTTACGCGCCCCTGCCTGTCCTTCTTTTCAACAAGAACGTTAATCTTCACCTTTGCTCGGAGCTGCTTGAAAATCTTCACCAGGAAGCTCTTAGAATCCAAGTAATACAAATGCGTCTCCAGAGAATCCTCTCTGTCCGCCTCCGGAAGTAAATATCGTTCACAAAGAAGCCGAAACTTAAAGGGAATCTCCTCATTTTCCAGAATTTCCCCAAAGAGATACTTCGTCCCGACATACAGCGTTCCGACGTCCTGCATGACATATTTTCCGTCTTCGTAAATGATTCGATCAGACATATTCTTCTCCCCGTTATTCTCCTGCGACGTCTATGCCCTCGATCTTGTATCCGCTCATTCGGATGGCATCGCGGATAGCCTTTTCTGAAAGACCACTTTCCTCCATCAGCTCCTGAATGGTTACGTTACGGCGAAGCTCCTCCGAGAGCTCCTTCGCCTTATCTGCCACAAGATTTACCCTCTCGGCAACCCTTGCGTCAATCTTCTTTGCATCAGCATTTTCCTGAACGTGCATTTCCATGGCATCCATAATCATTTTTCCAAGCATGCCAAGGGCTTCCTCTGCCGTCTCCTGACTTCCCAGCATGGACACGCCAATGGTCAATGCAACATTTCCCTCGCCAATCAAATCCTCAAGGAATACGCCCTGTCCTGCATAGAGCTTCGCAATCTCAGGGACCTCCTTCAGATAAATCTCCGTAAGTCTCCGTTGTGCATCCGTATCACCAGCCATGGCAGAAAGCGTAATGGCTTCCTTCTCGCCCTCTGACACGTCCGCAAGACCTTCGATTTCAGCCAAATATTCCTCCAAGTAATCCTGCTCCTTTTCGGTCAGGAAGTCCTCGGGATCTAAATGCTGTCCAATACCAATCTTGCTTTGCAGAAGATAATCATATACCATCTGCATCTGATCCCCTGAAAGCTCCAGTGCTTCAAATGCTTCCAGCACCTGCTCCTGTGTCACCATATTTCCCTGTTCCTTCGCCAGCGTCTTGACTTCCTCCAGCTTCTTGGCGAATTCTAATTCCTTATTCATTTCCTTTTACCTCTTAGTAATCAATTTCAGATTTTATTCTTTTATGCCTATTTTACTCATCGTAAGGTTTCTTATCCTGCACAATGCTAATGCTTCAGATTTATTTGACATGCTCATGCGTATAAAGATGATTCGAGCAATACTCGTAATTACCATTACACTTGGAGCAAAAACGAAACTCAAGATCCGGGTTGTCCCTCTCCGTCTGACCGCAAATCGCACATTTATGCTTTGTTAATGTTTTTGCGGCTTGCATGTTCTTTACGTATTGTGCCTTGCGTATCACTTGTTTCGGCTTCAGATAACTGTGATTACGGAATGTAAAGTAAAAAATCGCAATGTTCAACAAGGCAGCACCGACGCTAAACTTTACGAATACATTGCCCACAAAGAAGGTATAACCCATGACAACCAAATCCAAAATGCCAAGCCATTTTACCTTCACGGGAATGACAAACATCAAAAGCACCTGCATTTCCGGATAAACAATTGCAAATGCCATGAAAATCGAAATATTGATATAATACGTACTAAACACAGGTGCCAGCTGTGCATAGATGGTTTTCATTAACTCTAGCTGATCTTGCTTTGTCCCCATGGACAGCATGGTCGAAATCAAGCTGCGATATTCCTCACCGAACACGGTCAGCATCACGCCCGGGAAGAAATAACAAATACCAAAGGAAAGGAAGGCTGCAAGAACCGTTAAGAAGATACCGCGGAAAATATAAACATTATATTTATAGGTTCCCAGCGTTCTTTCCATCGTCATACCAATGCTATAGTAGAAAAATAGCATAATGATAGTAAAGATCCCCAAGGAATCAGGCGGCACTATCACCCATGTAAAAATCCTCCAAACCTGTCCCTTAATTAAGATCTGATATGCATCCAATGTCAAAAAATCCAAAAAACTATCATTAATCAGCTGCATCAAATACCCAATCACATAACAGCCAATAATGATCACCGTCAAATTCGGAATCGCATACTTCCCAAACTTCTTCTCAAAATTTCCCATATCAACACGCTTTCCCTAAAAAATTTAGTACTAGAAAGAGCCTCCCAACCCCACCCCGAGTACTTCTATAGCCCCAAACTATATAGATGTATTGTAACATTATGATGCCAAGAAGTAAACCAAATGCGACCGATTTTATTTTCTTTTAAGGATCTTTAAAGAATTTACGTTTTTTGTTCGTTGCTTTTTATGTTCTTTTGTCGTATAATCATAAAGAATGTCAAAAGGAAGGTTTTCAGCAATGCAAGAGAATTTGAAGGAAGCAATGCTTGGCATCGACATTGGTTCCACCACTGTCAAGATTGCCATTTTAAATGAGAATAACGAGCTACTCTTTTCTGATTACAGGCGTCATTACGCAAATATCAGAGAAACCCTGTCTGCGCTCTTACAGGAAGCCTATGAAGCGCTCGGAAATTATACACTCTACCCCATGATTACGGGTTCTGGCGGCTTGACGCTCGCCAATCACTTGCAGGTACCCTTTACGCAGGAGGTTATTGCCGTTGCAACTGCATTAAAGACGCTTGCTCCTAAGACTGACGTGGCCATTGAGCTCGGCGGTGAGGATGCAAAGATCATTTACTTCGAGGGCGGCAATGTTGAACAGCGTATGAACGGCATCTGTGCGGGCGGTACTGGCTCCTTTATTGACCAGATGGCCTCCCTGATTCAGACAGATGCTTCTGGGTTAAATGAATATGCAAAAAATTATCATTCCTTATATACGATTGCTGCTCGTTGTGGTGTATTCGCAAAGACGGACATCCAGCCTCTGATTAATGAAGGTGCAACCAAGGAAGACCTGGCAGCCTCCATTTTCCAGGCAGTTGTCAACCAAACCATCTCTGGCCTTGCCTGCGGTAAGCCCATTCGCGGTCATGTTGCTTTTCTTGGCGGTCCCCTGCATTTCCTGGATCAGCTGAAGGTTGCCTTTATTCGTACCCTGAAGCTCGATGAGGAGCATACGGTAGACCTTGATAATTCTCATCTTTTCGCAGCCATGGGTAGCGCCATGAATGCCGCTGACGGAAAGGCTCATGCTGGTGAAATGCCCGTGAATGCGAAGGGCACTGGAGCCGCTCCTGGCACGCATTATACCTTGGAAGAAATGGTTGGCAAGCTCTCCACCGAGATTCACATGGAATTCGAAGTGGAACGTATGGAGCCCCTCTTCGCCTCCAAGGAGGATTATGATGCTTTTCAGGCTCGTCATGCCTTGAGCCACGTAAAGACGGCAAAGCTTTCGGAATATCGCGGAAATGCCTATCTCGGTATTGACTCCGGCTCCACCACGACTAAGATTGCACTCGTCGGGGAAGACGGTTCTTTATTGTACTCTTTTTATAGTAATAACGGCGGAAGTCCTTTGACGACGGCCATCGGCTCCTTGAAGGAGATCTTTGAGCAGCTTCCCGAGGGTGTGAAAATCGTACGCTCCTGCTCCACTGGTTACGGAGAAGCACTGATGAAGGCTGCCTTTCTTTTAGATGATGGCGAGGTTGAGACCGTTGCTCATTACTATGCGGCCGCATTCTTTAATCCCAAGGTAGATTGCATTCTCGACATCGGCGGTCAGGACATGAAATGCATTAAGATCAAGAACCAGACCGTTGACAGCGTTCAGCTGAATGAGGCATGCTCCTCTGGCTGCGGTTCCTTTATCGAAACCTTTGCAAGATCCCTAAACTATAGCGTACAGGATTTTGCTAAGGCTGCTTTGTTTGCCGAGCATCCCATTGATCTTGGTACTCGCTGTACCGTATTTATGAATTCTAAGGTAAAGCAGGCGCAGAAGGAAGGCGCATCCGTTGCTGACATTTCTGCAGGCCTCGCTTATTCCGTTATTAAAAACGCCCTGTTCAAGGTAATTAAGGTTTCCGATGCTTCCGAGCTCGGAAGGGAAATTGTCGTTCAGGGCGGTACGTTCTATAATGACGCCGTGCTTCGTAGCTTTGAGAAAATTGCCAATTGTGAGGCCATTCGTCCTGACATTGCCGGTATCATGGGTGCGTTCGGTGCGGCTCTGATTGCCCGCGAGCGCTTTGAGGAGGGCTATGAGACCTCCATGCTCTCCTATGAGAAGATTTGTTCCCTGAAATTTGAGACTAGCATGGCAAAGTGTAAGGGCTGTACCAACAATTGCCGTCTGACGATCAACAAGTTCTCTGGCGGACGTCAGTATGTCTCTGGCAACCGTTGTGAGCGAGGCATTGGCGGTCAAAAGAATGCGTTGAACATGCCAAATCTCTTTGAATATAAGCTTCAAAGATTGTTTCACTATGCTTCTCTGGATGCGGACAAGGCTCCGAGAGGGACAGTTGGTATTCCTAGAGTCCTCAACATGTATGAGGATTATCCCTTCTGGCACGTATTCTTTACAAAGCTTGGCTACCGCGTGGTGCTCTCTCCCGTCTCTAATCGTAAGATTTATGAGCTCGGCATTGAGTCCATTCCCAGCGAATCGGAATGCTATCCCGCGAAGCTGGCCCATGGTCACGTGGAATGGCTGATCAGTCAGAATGTGGACTTTATTTTCTATCCTGCTCTGTTCTATGAGAGAAACGAGACGCCCGATGCCAATAACCATTACAATTGTCCCATCGTGACGTCCTATTCCGAGAATATTAAAAACAATGTGGAGAGCATCTCCAGTGGTAAGGTTCGCCTTCGCAATCCGTTCATGTCCTTTGCCAGCGTAGATACCATCTGTCAGTCTTTGACGGAGGAATTTAGTGAAATTCCTGCTGCGGAGATTCGCGAGGCCTGCGAGCTTGGCTGGAAGGAACTGGACGCCATGCGGCAGGATGTCTGCAAAAAGGGCGAAGAAACCCTGCAATACTTGAAGGAATCCGGCAAGCGTGGCATCGTCCTTGCAGGTCGTCCTTATCATCTGGATCCCGAAATCAATCACGGCATTCCTGAGCTGATTACCTCCTATGGCCTTGCCGTACTTACGGAGGATTCCATCTCCCATCTTGGATGCCCCGACAGACCTCTGATTGTTTCAGACCAGTGGATGTATCACAGCCGACTTTATGCGGCTGCAACCTATGTTCGTACGACGGAAAATCTGGATCTCATTCAGCTAAATTCCTTTGGATGTGGCTTGGACGCCGTAACGACTGATCAGGTCAATGATATTTTGTCTGGTTCTGATAAGATTTATACCTGCTTAAAGATCGATGAGGTCAACAACCTTGGTGCTGCCAGAATTCGTGTTCGTTCCCTGCTCTCTGCCATTCGCGTCAGAGAAAAGCTTGGAAAAGAGCGTGAAATCCAGCCGACCAACATTCATAAGGTGGTATTCACGGAGGAAATGCGGAAGAATTATACGATTCTCTGCCCCCAGATGAGCCCGATTCACTTCGACATTTGGGAGAAGGCCTTCCAGGCCATCGGCTATGATTTTAAGGTTTTGTCAAATGACAATAAGCATTCCGTTGACGTTGGCCTGAAATATGTTAACAACGACGCCTGCTATCCTTCCCTGCTGGTGGTAGGACAGATCATGGAGGCTCTGCTTTCTGGCGAATACGACCTAAATCGCACTGCCATCATCATTACACAGACTGGCGGTGGTTGTCGCGCGACTAACTACATTGGCTTTATCCGTCGTGCCCTAAAGAAGGCAGGCATGGAGCATATTCCTGTTATCTCGCTGAATATTGGTGGCATCGAGGTTAACCCTGGCTTCCCGATTAATCTGGATTTATTGACCCGTGCTGCCGTCGCCGCTGCGATTGGAGACATCTTTATGCGATGTGTTTATCGCATGCGCCCCTATGAGGTAACTCCCGGAAGCGTTGAGGCGGTTCATCAGAAGTGGCTTAAGGTTGCACAGGATTATGTTTCCCAGAAGCATGTTAACCTTTTGAAATTTAACAGCCTGTGCCGTCAGATCATTCGCGACTTTGACCAGATACCCGTTCATGACATTAAAAAGCCTCGCGTTGGTATTGTTGGTGAGATTCTTGTCAAGTTCTCTCCTGCAGGAAACAACCATTTGGTAGAGCTTTTGGAGAGCGAGGGCGCTGAGGCCGTTGTTCCTGACCTTATGGATTTCATGCTTTATTGCTTCTATAATCAGATTTACAAGGCAGAACATCTCGGCACCAGTAAAAAGGCTGCCCGCGTATCTAAGCTCGGAATTTGGGGCATAGAACACATCATACGCGGTGCTTCCAACAAGGAATTCCGCAAGAGCAAGCATTTTGACCCGCCAAATCCGATTCGCCAGACCGTGGAATTTGCTAAGCCCATCGTATCCATCGGAAATCAGACGGGTGAGGGTTGGTTCTTGACGGGTGAAATGGTAGAACTGATTCATGAGGGCGTTCCCAACATCGTTTGTACCCAGCCCTTCGGTTGCCTTCCGAACCATGTCGTTGGTAAGGGCGTAATTAAGGCGCTACGTAAGGCCTACCCTGAATCCAATATCGTTGCCATTGACTATGATCCGGGTGCCAGCGAGGTAAATCAGCTGAATCGTATTAAGCTGATGCTCTCTTCTGCTCAGAAGGCATTACGCGAAAATGACAAACAATAAATCAAAAAGCCTTCCCATCATCTTGGGAAGGCTTTTCATTATGCACTCTGTTGGTCCTTGAGATAATCTCGTAAAAGATCTGCCACGGCACTGGGCTCCAACCCGCTTTCCTCAATCAGGTCTCCTACCTCTTCTAGCTCCTTGAGTCTTTTCTCCTTGAGCATATCCTCCAGTTCACTTCTCTCAGACTCCAATCTCGTCTCCAGTGCTTCAATCAGCTCCTGCTTTGCCTCAATTTTCTCCTCGATCGTTTTTCTAGGTCCTCTCGCCATTTTGTCCACTCCTTTCATGATAGTTGCTTTGCAAAGCGATTTCTCTGTCATTAAAGTATATGGACAAGGTTTAGCGTTTAGAACCATTAAAATGCTTTTCCTGCTAAGATTTCCTTGTAATCCTGATAATTCTTTTCGAGAAGCGTCGGCGTATCCAGTCCATAAGGGCATTTCCCCTTACATTTTCCACAATGAAGACACTTTTCAATCAGCTTCATCTTTTCCTGCCAACTCTCCGTGAGCCATGCCTTGGAGGGTGCACGGCGAAGCATCAAGCTCATTCTGGCACAGTTATTGATTTCAATGCCAACAGGGCAAGGCATACAATAACCACAGCCTCTACAGAACTCACCCAGCAGTTCTCCGCGATCCTTTTCAATGATCGCTTTGATTTCCTCATCCATGGCAGGCGGATTGTTCATAAAGGATAAGAATTCATCCAGCTCTCGCTCCCTCTGAATGCCCCAAATCGGCAATACATTATCAAATTGGGCTAAGTATGCGTACGCAGCCTTTGCATTGGTAATTAGGCCACCTGACAAAGCCTTCATGGCAATAAATCCCATGTCCGCCTGCTTGCAGGCCTCCACAAGCTCTAAATCCTTCTCCGTACTCAGATAGCAAAAAGGAAATTGCAGAGTTTCATACAAGCCGCTCTGAATGGCTTCCATCGCAATATTCAGGCGATGATTGGTGATTCCAACATGTCGCACCATGCCCTTGGCCTTTGCCTCCAGCATGGCCTCATAAAGGCCTGTTTCATCACCAGGCTTCGGACAAAAGGCAGGATTATGAAATTGATAAAGATCCACGTAATCCGTCCGAAGATTGCTTAGGGAGGTCTGAAGATCCTTCCAGAACTGTTCTACAGTCGTCGCGCCTGTTTTTGTCGCAATAAATACCTTTTCCCGCATGCCGTCAAAGGCTGCGCCAAGCTTGACCTCACTATCCGTATAAAACCTCGCTGTGTCAAAAAATCGCATACCACCATCATATGCCTTGCGTAATAGTCGAACGGCCTCCTCCAAGGTAACTCTCTGTACTGGTAATGCGCCAAACGCATTCTTCGGAACCTCTATCCCTGTTTTGCCCAATCTCACCTTGTCCATGCTTTCCTCTCTTTCTCATCAAAGGAATCTACGTCTGTACTCAGGATGCTCCTGATAAAATATCTTCTTGTCCTCATACATCCTAACATCTGCTACTTTCAGTGCTTGTCGAACATTTCTGCTGTCATCTTCAATGCTGGAACCGATGGCAAATGATACATTCGGATAGTTCTGGCTGATCTTGCGAAGCTTCATCACCCGCTTATTCAGTTCTGCCTCGGTAATATCTAACATAATCACCGTAAACTCATCACCGCCAGCTCGATAAATACAGTCTGCGGGGAACACGGCCTCCATTGCCTTTGCCGCATCCTTTAACAAAATGTCACCTGCGCCATGTCCTCCCTGATCATTGATGATCTTCAAACCATTCAGATCTGCAAAAGCAACGCCAACGCTTCTGGGCTCTTTCACGTGCTCCTCACTCAGCTTGTCCACATAATTATTCATTTCATTTCTGTTGAGAACGCCTGTCAGCATATCCTTTGAGCTCAGAACCTTTAAGCGATTCAGCAATAAATAGTTTGCAATTTCTGAACCTAAAATAAAGGTCGTCAGCTCCAAGGTCTCTTTAATCTTCGGTGCCTGATCCGCTTCAAAATTGATGGCCCAAATATAACCCAACAGCTCATCCTTTGACTTCAGCGGGAATAACACGATGTTTTTCGCACCAGCATTGGTCAAGGAAGCATACCATTCGGGATCTCTTTCCTTAACAATGGCCATTTCCTTCTCATTTTTGGCAATGACACAATTACTACTGCCAATCAAATCCATCCATGTTTCCGTAAGAGCATAAAAGGCTGGATCATCCGAATATTTTCTCATTGGTCTTAGGATGGTTTCTTCTGAAAATGCCTCACATAAAACCTTACATTTTCTCTCATAGGCATCCGTTAATAAAACGCAGCAATGCTCTGCCTTGCAAAGCTCTCGAATGTCTACAATGACATCCTCCATGGTCGACTCAAAATCCTTTTCCCTGCGAAGCTTAATGCAGGTCTCCAAAATCGCTGAAGACAATTCCTCAGAAATATTAGACATTCGCTTCGTATTCGCTTCGAAGTTGACCTCCATGGAGTAGGTACAATAGTGAATGTTCCCATTCGAAGGCCCAATTGGCATAAAGGTCATATTAAACCACACAGGCATTTGGTTCGGCCTCACATAGGAATGCAGGCACTTCTGTCCCACGGCGCTTCGAAAGCAGAAATCCTCAAAATTCAAGTCCCGCGGGACATAATCCGTATAAAGACTGTTCGGCACAAATTTGTTCGCCCGCATCTGATAATCTCCTGCCGGGCGCTCAATGGAATCAATATAGCCCTGATTGCCAGCCACAACACGAATCTCCCCACAGGATCCGTCCTCAAGTACCTGCACGGACATGACGCTCGTCGCCGGAACCATTCCGTCCACTAAATTTTGAAAATCCGTTGCCATAGGAAACCCTCCTTTAAATCTAGTAGTTTAGGTCATGTTATATCATTACTATCTTCCTTGATCATTCGTATATTCTAAGAATGTTTGTAAAATAGTTTAATTTCTCCGCATACTCGTCATAGCGCACATAATACAGATTTCCCCAGCTCTCTATCTGCAAAACATGACAGCCCGTCTCAGAAACATAACAGCCAATGATCGTCATGTAATGGCTGCTGATCTTATCATAACGACCTTCCGCCTTTACTCCTCGCAACGCCAGCCCTAGCTCATGATAGAGAATCAGCGCATGCTCCTTAGGCGAAAAGGTATGATAGGAACAAACCACGGGATAGTCGGCATTTAGCATGTCGCAAATGGTATCCCAGACAAGGTGCTTTTGACGATTTTTAGACTTACCAGCAAAGGGAGCCCATTGAACCTTCGTACGGTCACAATGGTTTCTGATCAGGCACTCCCTTAATCCAGCTTCCATTTTCCAGGGGTAAAGCCCTGTCACATAATTGACATATCCCCTTCCAATGCGATAGGTTCCTTTCCACTTGCTTCGGACTGCCTTTATGTAATCCTCCTTAGGAAGTGCTTTGATACAGCTTTTACCGTCATCTGCAGGCATCCATTCATTTCCAGCTATGCCTCTATGCTCTAAATAGAGTTCTAAGTTTGTCATGGCAATCACACCACATCCAAGACTCGCAATCCGATAATTCTCATCTTTGCGACATTTCTGATACCTCGAAAGATTCTGTCCTTCCGCTTTCTCTTGTTTCACGATCGAGAGCCACCAGCTTTGGTTTCCCCCCTGGCATTTTCTGCCATTGGGGAGCAGAACGGAAACATATTCTGCTTCTTCAACGCCCTTTGACCAATTTCTTTTTAGTCTGGCTCTCCATCCTGCTTCTGTTTTCGGTTGTTTTTCGTTCTTTTCTTCCAACCTCACGCCTCTTTCATTGTCACTATATCTTAACAGACAATTTACTGATTATTTATCTCATTATCGCATTATTCACAAAATTTTTCAACAAAAAATTGTCAAAATTGTTGAATAATAAAAAATTAAAACAAAAAAAGCACCATCCTAAACCTTTCATGTCAGGATGGTGCTTTATTTCAATCTCACATTGGTTTCCCATGCCACTCATATTCCGGATGCGCCGCATAATACTTTGCCTTATGCTGATACATTCTCGCATCTGCCTTTTGCATGGCTTTTCTGATGTCACCAATCTCATCACTGTGACAGGAACCAATCGCGAAATGCGCTCTTTCAGGGAGCTCGGAATGTTCAATCAGCATCTTTTCTAATTCTTCAAAGCTTTCCTTTGGCAATTCCGTCGCGATAATCATGAACTCATCGCCGCCAATACGGTAGATTTCCATGTTCTTCTGCTTCAATTCCTGAAGCATTGACGCAACGTCCTTCAGCAGATTATCTCCCGCAAGATGTCCCTTGGTATCATTAATCGTCTTGAGCCCATTGACGTCAATAAAGAAAATTCCGAAGGGCCTTGTAATTGTTTTAATGCCCGAAATGTCCTCACTAATCCTGTTATTCATGCTGTTTCGGTTTAGGACTCCCGTCAACAGATCCGTGGAGCTCATAATCTTCATCTTACGGACATTCTGCTCATTTGCAATTTCCGCAGACAAAATAAAGGCTGTCAGGCTCAAGGTTTCCTTGATTTGCATGGTCTTTTTCGGATCAAAGTTTCCTGCCCAAATATAGCCAATTGTCTTGTTATCTGAACGGAGCGGGAAAATAACCATTGTTTTTATCCCGTCCCGCTTCAGCGTTTGAGTCCATTCCGGAGCAATTTTATATGCCTCGTCCATATCCTCTTCATCGGAAATAATATAGCAGTTACTTTTGTTCATGAGCTTTGGCCATGTTTCTATGACTTGATAAAACTCTTCTGTCAGGATTTCAGGCAACGGCACCTGATTTGGGTCATCCTCATAATCTTCGCACAAAAGTGAATACTTTCGCTTTTCAAAATCCGTCAGAAGAATGCTGCATCTTTTGGCCCCACATTGTAAGCGAATATCTCCAATCACGGAATTCATCGCATTCTGAAAATCATTATTCTCTCGTAGCTTTAAGCAAGTCTTGATGACATTTGTTGCCGTCTCGGAGGAAATGTCAGCCAGCTTGTCGATCTCAGCCTTAGAATTCATTTCATAAGAAAACAGCAGTAGCTTTTGATCAGGGTCATCGGAGGAAAGCGGCGTTAAAAAGACTTCCATCCAGGCATTATATAATTCTATGTCAAAATAGGTGTGGACCGGCCTGTCATTTATGACACAGCTATTGCACAAATCCTCAAAGTTTGCTGCCCTGGGAATATAGCGTGTATAAGGGACATGCGTTTCAAAATCCTCTAAAGACTTTACAACAGTTCTTTTATAAGCATCGTTAGCATCCTCGACCAGATATCTTTTGTCGCCCTCTTCTCTTAAATTGACGGACATCACACAGGCAACACGCGAAAAATGCGATAAGAATCCTTTGTAATCCATGACCGTTCTCCTAAAACAAAAGATAAAAGCTTATAATATCACTATATGCAAGGCTTATCCGCTTTGTCAAGAGCCCTCAACAAAAAAGCATCGGAAACCTTCAACAGCTAAGTTTCCGATGCCATCTTCTCAATTTTGTCTCAAGAAGGAAACCAATTTACTTTTTGATCAGCAGGCTCTTTCCCGTCATTTCCACAGGCTGTTCCTTACCCATTATCTGAATCAGGGTCGGAATAATGTCTGCAAGACAGCCACCCTCACGAAGCTTATAGGCGGGATCATAATTCACCAGAATGAAAGGAACCTGATTGGTCGTATGAGCGGTAAACGGCTCGCCGGTCTCATAATCAATCATCATCTCGCAGTTACCATGGTCAGCGCAGATAAACAAGACGCCATCCTTCTCCTTTACGGCCTCAACAGCCTTGCCAACGCACTCGTCTACGGCTTCCACGGCCTTTACGGCAGCCGCAAGCACGCCGGTATGGCCTACCATGTCAGGGTTGGCAAAGTTAATTACGATCACATCATATTTATCGCTTCTAATTGCCTCACAGAGCTTGTCACATACCTCATACGCGCTCATCTCAGGCTTTAAGTCGTAGGTGGCAACCTTCGGAGAATTAACAAGGATTCTGTCCTCTCCCTCATTGGGCTGCTCTACGCCGCCGTTAAAAAAGAACGTAACATGTGCGTACTTCTCAGTCTCAGCGATACGCGCCTGCGTCATCTTATTTGCTGCAAGCCACTCACCGAAGGTATTGGTTACGGAAACCTTCTTGAATGCTACCAGCTTGTTCGGGATGGTAGGATCATAATCAGAGAAGCATACAAAGCAAAGATCCTTTCTTGCACCGCGATCAAAGCCCTTGAACTCATCATCACAGAAAGCTCTGGTAATCTGTCTTGCACGGTCAGGACGGAAGTTAAAGAATACGACGCTGTCGCCATCCTGAATCGTTGCTACGGGCTTTCCGTCCTCAACTGCAACCGTAGGCTTAACAAACTCATCCGTCTCGCCTCTGTCGTAGGATTCCTGAATGCCACAAACGCCGCAGGCTGCGGTAAGACCCTCGCCCTTGGTCAAAGCGTCATAGGCAAGCTTCTCACGATCCCAGTTATTATCTCTGTCCATTGCATAATAACGACCCATTACGGAAGCAATCTTACCAACGCCGATCTCCTCCATCTTTGCACGAAGCTCCTCTGCATAGCCCTTGCCGCTGGTAGGAGGCGTGTCACGACCATCCAGGAAACAATGAACATATACCTTTTCCAGGCCATTTCTCTTTGCCAGCTCTAATAGGCCATACAGATGCGTGTTGTGGCTATGTACTCCGCCATCAGACAAAAGGCCCATAAAATGCAGGGAGGAATTGTTCTTCTTGCAGTTTTCTACAGCCTTTAGCAGAGCCTCATTCTCAAAGAAGGTGCCATCCATGATCTCCTTCGTAATTCTGGTCAGCTCCTGATATACAATACGACCAGCACCCATGTTAAGGTGACCTACTTCAGAGTTACCCATTTGTCCTTCAGGAAGTCCTACGGCCATGCCACTTGCATTACCCCTAACCCAAGGATAATCTCTCATCAAGCCATCAATTACAGGCTTTTTTGCCTGTGCTACGGCATTGCCCTCAGATCTTTCATTCAATCCAAAGCCATCAAGAATCATAAGTACGGTAGGTTTCTTACTCATATTGTTCCCATCTCTTTCTTCTAATTTTCAAAAAGACTAACTTTCGACAATACATCCTATCATAATTTTACAAGCAAGTAAATACCTCCTCGCAAAAAAAGCCCCGCCTTTCTCACAAATTCTTCTCAATATCCCTTCCAAATAAAAAAGATGCATTAGCTACCACGCCTTTGCATCTTTACTTATAATATTTTTATGACTTGTTTGCATCATCAATTTTTTTGTATTAGATTATCCATGTACTCGAGGGGAAGGACTTGACAGTCTTTCTAGGTCAAATGGTTAGTAGAAAGACTGTCAAGTCCTAGCCCCGAGTTCTTCTGTAACCTAAAGGAAATTGATAATGCAAACAAGCTCGCCTTTTGTGACGGTAATTTCCGCTTTTTCCCCGATGAATTCATTGCTAATTCCAATCGGGAAATCATTGGTAATGGTTGCGTTTTCCAATGGATATTTCATTCCCCGGATACTAACCCCCTCTGCCCGCTCGCCAAGCGCAAACAGGCTTAGCATTCCTTCGAGGTTTTCCTGAAAGCTTACGGCCTCATCCTTCAAAACCATGATCATGCCGTTACCATCCATCAAATATCCGCTTGCATCATGATTTTTTAGGTATAAAAGGCATTGAATATTGGCCAGCGTATGATCCAACCTGCCTCCCGTTGCCCCATACAGGCGAAATTCACGATATCCGAGCCCTAAAGCATACTTGATTCCATAGAGCATGTCCGTGTCATCCTTTTCGGGTTGCAGTCGAATCACCTGATTGGGCACCTCCCGTTCCAGGATTTCCACGGCCTTCTGCTCTTCCTCGGTTACGGAATCAAAGTCACCAATCACTAAGTCCGGCTCCAGCCGTAGAAAATCACAGTACCCGATTCCGCCATCCAATGCGATAACGAAATCTCCGTCCTTTTTCTTAACCTCACTTACCGTGAGGTCGCCGGAGCCAATTAAGATACATCTTCCCGTCATCTTATTTATTCTCATTGAGGTAGAGCTGAACACGATTCTGAATCATGTTAGCAACGTCGCTTGCGGACTTGGAACCGGCAAAGAAGGATGCGATCTCCTCCTCAACGATCTTCGTAATATTCTCGTCCGAATAGCTGGTATTCTTTACGCTGCTAAGGAAGTTGAACAGATTATCTGCCTGCTCCTTCGTAAAGGGCTGGATAATGATCTCTTCCTCGTTGATCCAGTAGGTATCGTCGTACTCAACCTTCTCTCCGTTTTCATCCGTCCAATAAGGTCTTTCCATGGTCTTATCCACCTGCTCGCGAACAAGCTTTTTGAGGATGGGCATACCATCGGCATAACCATACTTGTAATCCTCGTTCTTCTGATAATCCTCGGTCAGGAAGAATCTGACAAACTGCCATGCACCGTCCTGATTTGCGGACTTGGAAGAAATGGCGTAGGTAATGGAAGCCTCAATATAGGAACCCGAACCCGTTTCCGTCGGGAAACCAATATAGGAAACGTCCTCTCCGATCTGACCGTTGACACTGTACTTAATGTTGTATGCGTCACCTACGGTACACTCCATCAGCAGTGCCCTGTTTTCACGATACATCGTCTGGTAGGACTCATAATAATGCTGCCAATACTCATCATCGCCGCCGGACTCTTCGGATTCGGGAAGGCTTCTTGCATACTCCAGCATGCTGATAAAGTTCTGATTGTTGAAATTACATTTTCCCTCGTTTTTATCGATAAAATCACTGCCGCAGTAATTCATCATCTGATAGATGAAGGTATCTCTCGTCATGCCAAGTCCAAAGATGGACTTATCTCCAACAAGCTTTTGTGCTGCCTGTTTTACGTCGTCCATGGTCCAATGGTCACGCTCACCCACAAGGCTCTTCTTTCCGATCCAGGTTCTGATATAATACCTCGGAACCACCTGATACAGATTGCCATTTACCCGATATGCCTCAAAGACATTATCCATGTATTCCTGCTGGCTTAACTCAGCATCGCCCTTGATCATCTCATCGATATTTGCAAGAAGTCCCTTTTCCACAAAGGTATTCACGTTCATGGAGGAATTCAAATGCAGAATGTCTGGAACCTTACCGGCGATCATGTCGTTGTTCAGCTTCGTGGTCGCGAGGGTATAATCCTCTTCCGTATTGTACTTGCTGTAATCTTCAATGGTAATTCTGTAATCCGTGTTCTGCTTGTTGAAGCGAATGATATTTGCCTTCGTGTTGGTATCAATGTATATGCCCGCATAGACAAGCACCTTCTTATCCTGAATGTCCTCAGGCTTTACATAGGAGAAGATTGCCATTGTCGTGTTATAGGTCGCGTTATCATAATAGCTTGCTACGAAATGCGTTCCGTCAATACTGATCAGATTATTGAGGCTGTAGGTAACCAAATCGGAGTTGACATAATCCATGATCTTAGTTACTTCCGTATCACCTAAGTTAAATCCAAAGACACCTTCATTATTGGAGTACAGAATATCCTTATCCGTACCAGCGCAGAAGTTATAAAATCCAGAATTTCTTGCTGCCGCGGGAACCTCATACTCCTGTCCAAAGGAACCGTTTACAGGATTAAAGGTTGTAAGATACTGCTTCGTCCAATCATCATTATAATAGCTTACCAAAAGCGTTCCATCGGCCTTTTCAGCAAACATAGGATCCTGTGAGAAAATATCCTTGTCCGAAGAAAACTTTTTAAGATCAGACATGGTTCCATCCTTATTGATCGTAATGATGCCAGACTGATCGCCAGACATCAAAAGTCCGACCTGATCATTTGCAAGGCAGAGCATACGATTGACATAGCTGTAGCTGTCGTCATTCTGATATTTCGCCATGTCAAAGGGAATGTTGAAGAGGATTGTTCCGTCACTCTTGTTCCAACCAACAATATTCGTTGAATTCTCGTAAGTATATTCCCCATTCACATAATTATTGCTGTAATGAAAGCGAAGCGCATAAACAGCATCCTTGGTAATGACGCCATTCTGAAAATAGCTGTAGGAATAAGAATAATCATCCTCATTGTATTCATCCTCTTCCCCAGTTGTTTCTTCCCCAGCGGTTCCCTCCTCAGCAGGCTCCTCTGCCTCTGCTTCATCCTGAACCGTTTCCAGCTTTAAGGTTGTAACGTCAGAACCGTCATTCTTCATGTTATACAAAGTCAAGATCTGCTGCTCCATGCCGTCATTGCTATAATCATAGCGCATGGTCAAAATCTCAAGGCGATCTCCATCCTTTCTGGCTGCAGTAACATTAAGATCTGAACCCTCTTCCGGGAGCTTAATGTCCTCATAACGATAAACAAACTGCTTTGCCAGCGAGGGATCTGCCGCAACCGGCTCCCCTTTTCCACCGCCGCCGTTGCCATCCTTGTTTTTCGCATTGTTACATCCAGCCATGCCAAGCGTCATAACGACCGCGAGACCCATGGCCACGATTCTTTTCCAATTACTCTTCTTCATTCTCATCCTCCTCGTCAAAGGTAATATGAATCGGCTTTCTTGGTTCCAAAGCCTTTCCTGCCTTCTTTCTAGCTTTTTTCTTTTCTGTCTTAATCTTTTCCGACTTACTCTTCTCTGTCTTCTTTTCTTCTGCCTTATTCTTCGCTGATTGCTTTCGTCTCCTCATGTTTTCAGGTATCTGCATCAGCTTATCCCAAACAGATTTCCAAGTCCATTTTTTATGTCGCCAATGATAAATCAGCCAAATTGCAATGATAAGACTAGGAACTGCAAAGAATAATACCACAAGTGCCGTCAGGATTGCAAGTATGTCTTCATGCCCCCTGGCGAGATTCTCCCAATAGGGATAAATAATGGCTTTACCATTCATGGATCGATAAGCAAACTGTCCAAATAGCTTTAAGCTATTATCAAAGGAATACCTTGTACTATTTTCAATAAACTCTGATTCCTTTTCATCAACGGTCAAATTTGACTTTACCTTATCCATCGCAAAGCCCTTGATGGGATTTGGCATGACGATTTCAAAATGATTGATGGGGTCCGCAGAACCTGACTCCTGCAGGGTTTCATAGGATACATAAATAATGGATTCCGAAAGACCTGCCTTCTGCTCCATCTTTCCCTGCTGTCGTTTAATGACACCAGCGATCATATGCGGCTTTCCGTTGACGTCAATGATCTTTCCAGGAACGTCAATACCACCGAACAGCTGCCATGCAATTTCCTCATCAATGACGACATAATCCTTATTAACGTCATTATCCGAAAAATAATTGCCGTACTCTAAGTCAAGCGGATGGAATTGGAAAAAATCGCCTCCAACGCCAATTGCCTTCAGCGATAGCATCGCCCTGTCCGTAGACACCCTAAGCGTTCCCTGCGCACTATAGGCATCAGCCCATAATCTCGCGCCAGGATTCTCGCTCTCAAGCTTCACGGAGGCTTCCTGCAATGCACTGTCCAGGGTATGCTCAAAACCAATGATTTGATCCTTGGTCACATATGCATTTCTTGTGAAAAAGGCACTGATCTGTGCGACGTCTCCTTCCTCACTCCAACGCTCCGCCATCTGCTGGCTTAACTGCTTTCGGATGATTCCTTCCCGCACAAACAGAAGCACGATTGCAAGCAGGAAGGACGACAAGCATAGCACGCCAAATATGAAAAATTTTTTTGAAATTCTTATTTTCTTCACTCTTGCAGCTCCTGCCTTAGTTTTCTGTCATTCTCACCTGATCACCAGCCTTGATGGGTGCAGAAGACGTCGTAATGACATAATCTCCCCAACCATTGATGGCGCCATTTACGGCCACCTGCGTGTCATCCTCTGCGAGAACCTGAACGTCAACGCGCGTAGCGATGTAGCGATTTCCAAGAGGGGTACTCTTAGATTCTATAATCAAAACATAGTCTCCGTTCGTATCATTTCGAAGAGCACTCTTGGGAATAATGCAGTCATAGTTTTGGCTCTTTTGTCCAATAGAGATGTTCAAGCTCTGTCCAGCCACCGCATCTCCGTCAATGGTAAAGGTCAGCATCTTTTTCTTGGAAGGATCAGTTCTGTCTGGCTTAATGCTCTGCAAGGTAATGTCCATGTCATTATAGTACCAAGAGTTTACAAGGCTTGCCTTATCACCTACGGAAACCAGTCTCGCCTGCTCATTCGTTACGGACATGGTCATGAAGTAGCCCTGACCCTCGGGCTGCAGCGTCATTACGTCGCGCAGCTCAATCTTTTTACCGCTGGCAACATTGATGGAAAGGATCGTGCCATTGATGTCAGAGGTAATCTCGCTGCCCTTATTCTCTCCAGAAAGCTCATCCACCTTCTTCTTGGCATCTGCCACCTTTTTCTTCGCAGCAGTAATGTCAGCATCCAGCTCCTGGATTTTTGTAGACTTACTGATGGTACCAAGCAGGTCATTTAGCTTTTTCTGAGCCTCATCCTTCTCTGCATTGGCATCAGAAAGCTTCTTCTCATATTCATGCAGAGAACCCTCATACTGAATCTTCACGGCATTTACGTTGTTCGTGATGGTACTTGCTTCCTGAGCTTCCTTTTCCTT
>SVFO01000030.1:10235-15329 GCA_015056795.1 Lachnospiraceae bacterium | reverse complement strand
GCTTCACTCACAGCCGTCTGATGCTCCGTAATCATTTTACGATAGGTTGCCGCGGAGGTTCCAGCCTTTGCATTATTGATGTCTGAGTTTTGAATTGTCTCACTCAATATGTATTCATCATAGGCATTCTGGGCAATCTTCAAAGCACTCTCTGCGCTCTCCAATACAGCCTTAGCATCCTCCAGCTCAGAGCCGTCTCCGTCTGCAATGGTAAACAACACGTCACCCTTCTTTACGGTATCGCCTACCTTGAAGTTGATGCTTGTCACCTTCCGGCCCACAAAGCCTGAAGCAATTTCAATCGTATAAGGATCTCCACTTTCTACCGTTCCGCCGCCTCGAATCTTCGAGGTAATGGATCCACTCTGCGCAAACTTAGTGGCAACCTCAGGCAGGGAATGATTCATAATCGTCTGAGAAAAGAAGGTCAATACCAACAGTACGGACAGAAAGACAATCGCCGCTGTTTTTACCCATTCTCTTCTCTTGCTGCTTTTTTCGTTCATTGTTCTTCTCCTTTATAGAAAATCTGCTTCCTTTTATCCTTTTACGCCGCCCTGGTAGGTAATACCATCGACCAAATATTCCTCGCCATAGAGGAACACCAAAAGCGTCGGCACCATGTAGATGGTTGCCACCGCAAATGCAAGTCCTACCTCACCACTGTTGATCTTACTTAAGAATACCGACAGAGGATGCTTTTCTCCGTCCGCCAAAAGAATCAGCGGCTGCTCTACCATGTTCCAGTAATCAATGAATACCAGAATGGCCGCGGAACAAATCGCTCCCTTACATAATGGCATGCAGATCTTCTGATAGATCTGCCATTCTCCTGCTCCGTCAATCTGTGCCGCTTCAATCATGGAGCTTGGAATTCTCTTCATAAACTTTGTCAGAAGGAACACGGCAAAGGGTGAGAAAATTCCAGGTAGCCAGATCGCCCAATAGGTATCAAGGATGCTCAGCCAGTTGCTTACAAGATAGTTCGGAACCAGCGTTACCTGATAAGGCATCAGCATTAAAATGACATAGGCAAAAAAGACGATAGCCCGAAGCTTTCCCGTATATCTGGCGAAGCCATAGGATGCAAGACTTGCCACAATCAATTGGAACAATACGATCGGTCCTACTAACACCACGGAATTCCAAAATTTCAATAAGTACTCCGGGCTCTTAAAGAGCACTGTTGAATACTGGCTAAAGGAAACCATGTCAGGGATAAACTTTAGGTTTACCTTCTCGGAAATATAAACCTTACCTCCATTCGCATTCGTTGCAAATACCATACCATAGTTAGATGAAATCTCTGACGCTGCCATAAAGGAATTCGTAATTGTCAGGATAATCGGCATCAAAAACATGATTGCGAAAAACGCGGCGATCAGAGTTGCAAGCCCAATACTGAGAAAATTATCCAGCTTCCTTCTTTTCGCTGCGAATTTATCCATTTTCCGAAGCTTTTCGGCACTGATATCTATTCTTTTTTTCTTTTTCTTTGCTTTCTCCGCGGCGGCAATCAGTTCGGAGAGGTCGTCCATCTTCTCTTCTTCCATCCCTTATCCCTCCACGTCTTTTCCAAAGTACTCATCAATGATAAACAACAGTCCTATAATTAAAATCATGACGACTGACATCATAATGGCGCCAGCCGACAATGCCTGATAGTCTAATTTCTTGAATTTATTATTCATGTAATGCTGCAGCATGTACATGGTCGGATACGGATAATCCGTTGTTAACAGATAAATCTCTCGGAAGATCTTAAAGGAGCTGATCAGCGACATAATCGTCACGAACAGGATCGTCGAGGAAAGATATCTGATTTTTACATAGAAAAAGGTTTGGAGCGGATTAGCATTTTCCAGCCTTGCCACCTCCAAAATATCCTTTGGAATACTCGCTAATGCAGCCATGAACAGAATCATGTTATAGCCAAGATTCTTCCACAAAAACAGCACGACGATTACGATGATGGAATAATCCGATTTCATCCAGTCAATTCGGTCCATTCCGAACTTCATCACCAGATCATTGACGGCACCATTGTTATGAAACAGTACCTGCCAAATCAGTACGATGGAAGCGACGGGAACCATCATGGGACTTAAGAAAAAGGTTCGGAACTGACTTCGAAACGGAATATTCAAATCCAAAACCATGGCCAAAATCAGACTTAAAACCACGGCAAGAGGAACGGCGATCAAGGAAAACATTCCTGTGTTTTTCACTGCCGTCATGAACGCTTCATTGGTCGCTACGTTTTTAAAATTCTCAAATCCCACGTAGTTTGCACTAATGGGATTGTCTAAAACGGAATAATAGATGATAACTCCGAAGGGAACAATGAAAAAGGCCATCACTCCCAGAAAACTGGGAGCGATGAATAGTCCTGATTTAAACTTCAGCTTTCGAAATCGCCTACTGTTCCGCTTCGGAACCTTGACCTTTTTTACAGGTTCTTCAGAATTCACTTTTGCTTTTGTTAACGTTACTTTTTTTTCCAAAATTATCTGTTCTCCTGCACATAGAGATTTACGCGGTTTTGAATGATGCTTGCCACCTCATCAACGCTCTTGCTTCCCGAGAAATAATACTCCGCTTCTTCGTCAATGATTTTGTTCAGCTCATTATCCATGTTCATGTTAATGGCCCTTGCTCCGTCAAGAAGCTTCTCAACCAGGTCAACCTCTTCCTTCGTGATCGGTCGATAGTCATACGTCCACTGCGAACCGTCGCTGCCCGTCATGGACCATCCGCCATTAGAATTCTCTATGATCGGATTTCCTTCGTCATCCTTCATGATTTCGCCGTTCTCATCATAGACGTATTTAATCTCCAATGCCTCAGCCTTCTGCTTTTCATATCTCGATTTCAGGGAAGAAAATCCCCACATATATCCCTCACTATCTGCAGAAGAGTTGATGATTTCTTCCAAGAAGGCCCATGCCGCTTCTTTATTCTTAGATTGAGCAGACATGCCATACTGGTCAGAAGGGCTCAGCAAAGTCCCGTTACTACCATTATACGTCGGGAACCCTATAAAGGTTACGTCTTCGTCGCCAAAAAATGCCAAAGTGCTCTGAACTTCTTCAAAGCTATAGATGCTGGTCATCGAAAGAAGCAGGCGATTATCTGCAAGAAGATATGGCGTAACGGGACGCTCCGCATTATAATCATACTCCTTTGGGAAGGCATTTGCAAATACTAAAAGATCCTTAAACTCTTTTCCGTCAAAATGGCAGGTTCCGGTCTCCTGATCAATAAAGGAATCCTTGTTCATCATCAGCATGATTTGCATAATGTCCTTCTTCGTTGCATATTCGATCAGTTCGGAATCGGGATACTGATTTTTCAGGCGAACCACGTCCTCCATGGTCCAGCCCATCTTATCACCTACCAAAGAACTCTTTGCCGCAATCGTTTCCAGGGTAAAGGAGGAAGGAACGTAAACCATCTTCCCGTTAAAGGTTGCAGCCTTCAAAATGCTTTCAAAGAAATCATCCTTGTCCAATACGCTGCTCTTTTCCAGATAAGGCGCTAAATCCTCCAAAACACCCTTGCTCGCCAGGTTCTGGATGTCAAGACCATTTAAATCAAGAATGTCAGGGCTGTTTCCGGAAAGAATGTCGTTGGTCAGATTTGCAATGGCATCCTCAAAGCTTTTCTCGCTCCAATTATTCTCGTCCATGTAGGTCTTCATGGTAACACGGTATTTATCATTGTTTTTATTAAACGCCACTATTTTTGAAGCCAGATTGGAATTCGAATAGATCATTCCAATCACAATTTTTTCTCTCTTTACGACGTCCTCCGTCCTGACCTTCTTCATGAAGGCAAGCTCGGCACTTCCATTTTCCCAGTCATGGATCATCGCATAGATCTTACCCTCGGAATCCATAAAGACCTTATTGATCCTGTTTCCCTCAATGTCGCAATCCAGCCAGGTCAATAGCTTCGCAGCTTCTTCCTTTTCAAAGGAGTACTCATACAGTGCATTTTCATCACCACATATGAGATTGTCCTCCGCCGTGCGAAGGCAGACACGATTTCCACTGGCACAGGGGAAATTCTTGTAGGCCTTTCCGAACTTCTTCCCGTCAAAGTCAATCTCAGCGATCACGCCTTCCATGCCTTCATTATTGTATTGTACGTAGCTTGCATATGCCTTGCCATCCTTAGCTACGCAGATGGAACTAATCCAAGACTGCTGATCGACAGAAGCATTCCCACTGAATTTACCATTTTCATCAAACAACAGAATATTATTACCCATGGAGCCATTGACGGACAAATAAGCCCTGCCCTGATCATCAATTTTCATCTCCTGCAGGTAAAAGTAATCGCCCTGCTTTGTCTGCTCGGTAAAATCCTCCTCATAGACCTGATTTCCCTGTGCATCCAGCTTGAATAAATGGTATTCAGATTTTGACGACAGATTCTCGTAATAGTCGCTCCAATCCTGCTCCGAGGCGTCTTCGCCCGGCTCCTCGGGCTGTTTCTGCCCAACATAATACAGATTTCCGGCTTGATCTGCGCCAAGACTCTGAATGATCATGTTTTCAGAAGCAGCAGCAAAGACTTCTCCATTTTGAAACACGCCATTCGCAAATGGATATTTCAGAATGGAATACTTTGATGCTCCGTCCTCATAATCACCGTGAATCGCATAAGCGCAATCCTTTCCGATGGTCAGATTGTAGCTCTCCATATCCTCCGGCATGCTCAGGTATTCCGCAACGTAGGTAAATTCAGGAGCAAGCTCCTCCACGCCATTCTTGCCTTCCTTTTGTCCGCCGCCTGTTGCGTCCGTCCCCTTGGAGCTATTGCACCCCGCCGCGCCAAGAACCAACATTGCTGCCATGCCCGTACACAACCACACTTTCCAATTTCCTTTTTGATGCTTTCTTTGAAACACAATGTCCTCCTTCCATGCATTCGTTCATCTCGAATCACATAGTTTTTATCAACTTTTTCTGCAAATCATTTTTAGCAAATTCATTTTTTAGCAATTTTTTGCAAATTCTTTCTTCATATTCTTTTTATTCTATTTGCTTTGAATCATAAGAATACAAATTTGCCATGCAACCATCTCGA
>SVFO01000030.1:0-10135 GCA_015056795.1 Lachnospiraceae bacterium | reverse complement strand
AAATTCTTTCTTCATATTCTTTTTATTCTATTTGCTTTGAATCATAAGAATACAAATTTGCCATGCAACCATCTCGAGGGGAAGGTTTGGAGCATCTTTCTAGGTCAAAAGCCTACTAGAAAGATGCTCCAAACCTCACCCCGAGACTTTCTTTACCCCATTTATATCCCCAAAATAGGTAACGCGGGAGGAAACTGATTTGCAACAAAAGCTTCCTTCCGCGTTCCATTATGGCAAATATTGATCATGTTGTCAACTTAAGAATTCCTAAAGAAAAACCGTGTTTTCTTCATAATTTCGTAACATTCTTAACCTAGTTTTAAAATTTCGATAAATGTTCTTTAGAAACAAGAATTGCATAATTGTGTGGAAACTATTATGCCTTAATCCACGCTTTTTAGGCTCTCCGTCATACTGATTTCCTCCAGCCTCCGATTCATCATAAGACTGACAATTAAGGAAAAAAGGATGGTTAACAACACACTGTAAGCATAGCTTTGCGCGAAAACGCGGGTACTGAAGGAAACCGCATCAACCTTGACTTCATGCATGACAAAGGCATGCAACCACTTCCCCATGCCCAATCCAACAAAGGCTCCCAGCACCGTCAAAACGAAGTTTTCTCTAAAGACATACAATGCCGTTTCACTCTGATAAAAGCCTAAAACCTTGATTGTCGCAATCTCACGAATTCGTTCTGTCACGTTAATGTTCGTCAAATTATACAGCACAATAAATGCAAGGCCAGCTGCACAGGCCGTAACGATCAGCACGATGAGATTCATGCTCTCCATCATGGCATTAAAGCGCTTCACGGATTCACGCGTTACGGAGACACTGGCTACACCATCCATTTTCATAAGCTTTGGCGTAAGCTCCCCAATGTCATGCCCTTCTGCCATACATATATAAATAGATTTTGGCGAATAGCTTTCTGCAAAGCCTTCCTCCCAGGATGCCTGATCTAAATACACATAGTTAAAGATATGATTTCGTACAACGCCTATGACGCGAAGCTTCAATACCTTTTGTTCAGAGTTTCGAAGGGTAATTTCCTCTCCCGTCTCAATTCCCAATAATTCCGCGATTTGATTGGTCACAACTGCTTCGCCCTTCTCTGGCTTACGAACAGGTTCCCCTTTTAAGGTTTCCAAATGAACGAAGGTTTCCAATGTCTCCTGCGTAAGCTCGGAAGGAAGCGTCACGGCAGTCACATTCTTCTGTCCCTTTTCCGTCACAAGATCCGATGCACTTTCCTGATATGCAAGCCAGGTTCCTAAGCCCTTTGCCTTCAGAGCTTCCAAATCTGCCTCTACTTCCTGATCCACTTCCTTTTGCATGGTAACGGTAAAGTCCATAAATTGGATTTCTGAATATTGTACTTCTGCAACCCCTGCAATGGAGTCCTTTAGTCCAAAGCCTGTCACAAGCAATGCCGTACAGCCACCAATGCCAAGCACCATCATGAAAAAGCGCTTTTTATAACGCATGACATTGCGAACGGCAACCTTACGCAGAAAGCTTAACCTCTTCCAAATGAATGGCACGTACTCCAGAAATACTCTTTTTCCAGTTTTTGGTGCCCTCGGTCTCATCAAATTGCTGGCATTGCTTAAAAGCTCCCTGCTGCAGGAGAAATATGTTGCCCCGACACTGCAAAGCAAGGATACAACAAGCGAAATCCCAGCCAATAAGGGATTAAATGCAAATGCAATGGGACCTGCGCAATAAATGATTCCATACACTGTCCAGATAATCCAAGGGAATACATGTGTTCCGGCAAAATATCCAAAGATAGCCCCCGTCAATGCAGCGGATCCTGAGTAAAACAAGAACTTAAACATAATCTTGCCATCGGAATATCCCAGTGCCTTGAGTACGCCAATCTGCGTTCTCTGCTCCTCCACCATACGATTCATCGTAGTTACACAGATGAGCGCAGCCACGAGAAAGAAAAAGACGGGAAAAACGTTTGCAATGCCATCTACGATGGCGGAATCACTCTCAAAGCAGACATATCCAATGTTTGTATTTCTTCCAAGCAAATAGCTATCAGGGACATCATCAGAAACAAGGCGATCCCTTAGCTTTTGAATGGCATTTTCCGCATCGCCAACTTCCTCCTCAAAGGTTGCTAATCCATCCTGATATTTCTCCCAGTTTTCCTGCCATTCCCTCTTCCCATCTGCCAGTGTCACCTCAGCGTCAGCTAGCTCCACTTCCTTTTCCTTGATGGTCTGCTCGCCCTCTCGGATTTCTTTCTCACCAGACAGGATTTGATTCTTGGCATCCTTTAGGTCAGCCTCGCCCTGCTCTAGCTTCCTCTGGGCATCCAGGATTGCCTTCTTTCCATCCAAAAGCTTTTGTTTCCCCTGAAGCAGGGCTTCCTCGCCCTCCGTCACCTTTTTCTGATTTGCTTCAAGCTCAGCTTTTCCTGCTTCGAGCTGTTCCTTCATCTCCAGATTTGCGAGATATCGTTTACTAAGGTCCTGCAACTGGGCATCCAGCTTTGCACGCTCCTTTGCAATTGCATCCCGTTCCTTCTCGAATTCTTCTGCATAGGAAGCTTCCACTCCAAGCAGCTTTGCCGTACGTTCCCTTGACTGCAGCGTCAGCTCGCGTTCGTCAATCTTCTCCTTTTCAGAATCCATCGACTTTTGTTCGGAAATTTGACTCTGCAGAGTCAGTTCATACTGCATTTCCCCAAGCTGAACAGTCAATACGGCTGCCTCTAAGGCTTGCTTTCCTGCCTCTAACTCTGTCTCCTTCTCCGCTAATAGCTTTTCGTTGTCTTCAATTTCCTTTTTCCCTTTTTCTAAATCCTCCCAGCCCTTCTTTAGTTCAGGCTCCTTTTCTTCTATTTGCTTTTTTCCGTCCTCTAGCTCCTTCTTTGCCTGTGCCAGCTCTTGCTTGCCCTTTTCTAATTCTTCCTTGCCATCAACAATCTGTTGCTCGCCATCATCTAGCTTTTCCTTGGCATCATTAAGCTGCTTTCTGGCATCCTCTAGCTCCGCCCATGCCTCACTTCTTTTTTCCTCCAGCTCCCCATCGGCCTTCTCGATTAAGGCAGGGAGCTCTTGAAAGCGTAACTTTCCGGCCTCCTTCGCCAAAGCCTTCCATTCCTCTTCCTTGGAATCCAGATAAGCATCGTAATCCTCGGAATAAAGCGGAAAATCCTGATTGAACTTTACGTAAATTTCCGTATAGGCTTCGGAGGTAAAGCTCTCTTCCTGCAGATAAAAGAACGCGTCAATACTGCCCGTTCCCAAGGCAGTGCTTCCTCTTTCAAATTGTACGTAAAGCGGTGACTTGATCACGCCGACAACGCGGTACCGATCCTTCTGAAATTGCCCTAAATCCTCCTTGGTATTTTCCGTGCTTAATACAATTTCGCTTCCTAGGATTCCTTTGCCGCAATAATAGAAGTCAGCAAGGCATTCATCGTCTGCCTCCGGCATGCGTCCTTCCACTAAAATGACCTGATTCACCTGCTTTGTCAAAGAATGAAATCTTCCAACCTTTAGCGAACCGCCATTCACTTCATAATAAGCATCAAAAGAAAAGGCACCCTCCGCCGCCACTACATCCTTTTGTCCGGCAAGGAACCGTGCCTGCTCCTTTGAAAAGCCAAGCTCTCCTAAGATTTTATAATCATAGAAGGCAGTTTTTTCAAAATAGTTGGTCATTGATTTTAAAAAGTCTTGCTGGGTGATCTTTAATCCGGAAAACAGTCCAACGCCCAGGCATACAATGGCAAAAATGGCCAAAAACCGTCCAAGGCTTCCCTTAATTTCCCGCAATAAAGACGTCCAGATCATGGATCTACGCATGCTACCTTCTCCACTACCATTCAATGTCCTCAACACTCATTGGTGCTTCATTCATTTTTTCGCTGGTCACGGTACCACTTTTCACCGTAATCACGCGATCCGCCATGGCACAAAGCGCCGAATTATGTGTGATGACTATGACTGTTTTTCCCATTTCCCTACAGGTATCCTGCAGCAGCTTTAGAATGGCTTTTCCCGTTTGATAATCGAGGGCTCCTGTTGGCTCATCACAAAGAAGTAACTTCGGATTCTTTGCGAGTGCCCTTGCGATGGCTACTCGCTGCTGTTCTCCACCTGAAAGCTGCGCGGGGAAATTCGTCTTTCGTTCTGATAATCCAACGGCATCCAGCACCTCACTGGCATTCAGGGGATTCTTACATATCTGTGCAGCCAACTCCACATTTTCCAGCGCCGTCAGATTTTGTACCAAATTATAAAACTGAAAGACAAACCCAACGTCATATCTACGATACTCCGTGAGCTTTCGTTTGTCATATTTTGAGATGTCCGTTCCCTCTAACAAAACACGCCCATCCGTCAGGGAATCCATCCCCCCCAGAATGTTCAAAATGGTCGTTTTCCCTGCGCCAGACGCTCCAACGATGACGCAAAACTCCCCTTCACCAACAGTAAAGTTCACGTTCTTAAGCGCTTCGATCTCGACTTCACCCGTATGATAAACCTTTCTAACATTCTCAAAACAAATAAAATCTTTCATCCTTGCTTTTCCTTTTTCCATGAATCTGCTATAATCAAAGCAATGAAGCATTTTTATATTATATCAAATTTTTGTCGAAAGAGAAATGAAATTTTTATGAAGTAAGGAGTCCGTATGAGCATTCTACATCTTTGGATTGCCTTCAGCATCGTTTCCATGGTCATTCTATGGAACATCTCTATCAAGCGTATTCAAGGGGAAAAGGTCGACATTGGCCGTCTTACGATTCCCCTCCTTTTCTTGCTCGCGCTGACGCTTCGCGTTGTCCTTGCGATTTCTACCATTGGCTTTGAGGCTGATTTTAATTGTTTTTCGTCATGGTCAGACCGCATGTTCCTATTGGGGCCATCAAAATTTTATGCCAAGGACTATTTTTCTGATTACCCACCCTTGTATTTATATGTTCTCTACTTTCTTGGTCTGGTAAAGCATACCTTCGGCATAATTTCTGAAAGTCCCGCGCATTTGCTCCTTATGAAGAGTCCCGCCATCTTGTCAGACCTTCTGATCGGTTATGTCATTTATAAGGTGGGCAATAAGCGCGTCGGCCTAGCCTCTGCACTGTGCCTCTCTGCCCTGTTCCTATTCCAGCCTGCTGTTTTAATCAACAGTGCCGTTTGGGGACAGGTGGATTCTCTCTTTACGCTATTTCTTATCATGTCCTGCCTGTTTTTGGAACATCAAAATCTCTTTCCAGCCATGCTTTTCTTCGCGTTGGGAACCTTGATGAAACCGCAAATGCTGATCTTTGCACCCGTCATGATTCTCGGCGTTTTGACCTATGTATTCCGCGGCAGCTTTTCCATGCGAATGCTGACAAAGGCTTTGGCCTATGCACTACTGACCCTCTTATTTACGATCCTGCTTGCCATGCCCTTTGGCATGGAGAATGTCATCTCACAGTATGTGGATACCCTCGGGTCCTATCCCTATGCCTCCGTCAATGCCTATAATTTCTGGTCTGGCGTTGGCCTTAACTGGGTTTCACAGACGACGATGTTCTGTGGATTTCCCTGCAAAACCTGGAGCTATATTGCCATAGTCCTTGCAACGGCATTTAGCATTATATTGGGGCTTCGCCTAGGAACAATTTCAGGGAAATTCTTTGACGTTGCAGCCTTCTTAATCCTTACCGTCTTTACCTTTGCCGTTCGCATGCACGAGAGGTATCTCTATCCATTCCTGCCTCTCGCCATCCTTGGGTTTATGGGCTTTGCTTCGCGACAGCTCATTTCCTTGCCTGCTGGAACGGCCTCAAAAAAGGAACAAAAAAGGACTGTCGGCATGCTTTCCAAAACGCTTCGCGTCGGCTATCCCATCATCTTTATGGCCGTGTCACTCCTTCATCTCTATAACACGGGCTATGTGTTGTACTTCTATGATCCTAAGCAGTATTCCTTTACGGATCCCTGGCCAAGAATCGCCGGTCTTGCCATGACCATTGCTGCCCTCGGTTATTATTTATTGATCTTCCACCTACAGACCAAAAAAGAAACTGCAATGACCTATGATCCGAATCATCTTCGTCAGTCCCATAAGGCAATTCGCATATTACCTGAGCAGAAAAAAATGACTCGGTTAGATCTGTTACTGCTTCTTTTCATAACGCTCCTTTATTCTTGTTTTGCCTTGAGAGATTTAGGCGATACGAAAGCTCCAGAAAGCCTTAGAACGATTTCCAAGCAGGAAACCTTAAGCTTTACCTTCCCTAATGGTCAAAAGGCCGTAAAACTAGCTTATTACATTGCGCCAGAGCATAACAGACAGTTTTTAGCAAAATATTATGAAACCACTAAGTCTTCTAGTGCAGAACCTGATGAAAAGGCTGCCATAGAGCTGAAAAATGTTTTTTGTTGGAAAGAAATTGATTTCCCCATAGCTTGTCAAAGAGTGGAATTTGTATTGCAAGGCCAAGAAGCGAACCTGATAGAATTGTATTTCATGGACGCGGACGGAAATCATGTCATTCCTGAAAATAGTGCAGAATATCCAGAGCTTTTTGATGAGGCCGAGCTTCATCCTGACCGTTACAGCTTCCGAAATGGCACCTACTTTGATGAAATTTATCATGCAAGAACGGCCTATGAATTCTTACACGGCATGCGCAGCTATGAAAACACGCACCCTCCGTTGGGAAAAATTCTGATCTCTCTAGGCATTATGGTCTTCGGCATGAATCCCTTCGGTTGGCGAATCATTGGCACGCTGTTTGGCATTGCCATGCTACCTTTTATGTATCTCTTTGTCAAGCGTCTTACGGGGGATACTCCCGCTTCCGCGCTTGCCTGCTTTATCTTCGCCTTTGACTTTATGCATTTTACACAGACGAGAATTGCAACGATTGACGTATACATCGTATTCTTCATCCTGTGTATGTATTATTTCTTATATCGTTTTTTAAGTACGGACTTTGCCAGTGCCCCTCTGAAGAATCTCCTGATCTCGCTTGGCCTTTGCGGCTTTTGCATGGGCTTAGGCATTTCCTGTAAATGGACTGGCGTCTACGCAGGGCTCGGCATGGGACTCCTGTTCTTCCTCCATCTAGGACTTTTGATTCGAAAAAGCACGGAAGGCCAACCTTTGAAAAAGTTCTGGGGAACTGCCCTCGGTGGTCGCGTGATTAAAGTAGTATGCTGCTGCGTCATATTTTTCGTCGTAGTGCCACTGATCATCTATCTTCTGAGCTATCTGCCCTTCCGCGACAGCGCAGGAAATGGTCTCATGGCACGCGCCATCAAAAATCAGACGGACATGTTTTCTTACCACAGCAAGCTGAAGGCGACTCATTCCTTTGCCTCTCCCTTTTATGAATGGCCGCTGATCATCCGTCCCATTTGGTATTATTATGGGACTGTCACTGGTACGCTTCGAGAAAGCATCAGCGCCTTTGGTAATCCTTTGGTTTGGTGGGTTGGACTGCCAGCCCTCGTTTACATGATTTATCTACTCCTTCGCAGAAGGGATCGTCGTGCAGGCTTCCTCATCGTTGGCTACCTAAGCCAATACCTGCCATGGTTCTTTGTTACGAGGCTAACCTTTATTTACCACTATTTCCCCAGTGTCATCTTCCTCGTACTGATGATCTCCTATGGCTTCCGTAACCTAAAGGAAAGCCTTCCGAAAAAGGCTTATGTTCCAACCATTGTCATATATTCCTTATTCGTGTTTGCGCTTTTCCTGATGTTCTATCCCGTACTTTCCGGACAGGCTGTTGAGATTTCCTATCTAAAAAAACAGCTCACATGGTTCGATAAATGGATCTTTGCCACAAAATAACATAATCAAAAAGCCCCTGCTTCCTTTTGTGGAAGCAAGGGCTTATTCTTTTATTTTGATTCAAACAACTTACTTCAGCTGTGCTGCAACCTCTGCTACGAAGTCCTCGTTCTTCTTCTCAAGACCTTCACCAGTTTCGAAACGAACGAACTTTGCGATCTTCAGATCAGCGGCTACGCTCTTCAGGTAAGCAGCTACGTTCTGCTTGCCATCCTCAGCCTTAACGTAAACCTGATCCATCAGGCAGATCTCCTTAACATGCTTGGAGATACGGCCCTCAACAAGGCCAGAGAAGATCTTGTCTGCAATATATGCATCCTTGTTAGCCAATGCAGCCTGAGCAAGGGTAGCAGTAGCTTCCTTAGAAAGGAAGTTGAACAGGAAGTTCATGTTGCTCTTCTTCTCTTCGTAGATTGCGATGTCCTCGTCGCTCCAGGTCTTGTTTGCAACTGCGTTGTCAATCAGCTTCTGAAGGATGGGCTTAGGAAGAGATGCAGGATCGTTCAGTGCGCTGTCGATCGTGATCTCACGAAGCTTTGCCATCTCTGCATCGGAGATATCGCTTCTAGAGATGTACTGAGGATTCATTGCTGCGATCTGCATTGCAATGTTTACCAAAGCTTCCTTAACTGCATCATTAACGTTAGCGGTCTCAGCCTCAACAACAACGGAAATTCTTCCGCCGCCGTGTACATAGGTAACTACAAGGCCGTTCTTAGCTTCAACCTTCTCGAAACGACGAATGCTCAGCTTCTCACCGATCACTGCGATCATCTCGATCAGAGCCTCATTAACGGTCTTAGAAGCATCCAGATTCCAAGGCTCAGCCATGAACTCGTCAATCGTCTTAGAATTGGTCTTTACAGCCTGCTGTGCAACTGCTGCAACATAATCCTGGAACTTCTCGTTCTTTGCAACGAAGTCGGTCTCGGAGTTAACCTCAACAACTGCTGCAATCTTATCTCCATCCATTGCAACCTTGGTGATACCTTCAGCTGCGATACGAGCTGCCTTCTTCTCAGCCTTAGCTGCGCCGCTCTTTCTCAGCTCTTCTACAGCCTCATCAAAATTGCCGTTCGTCTTGGTCAGTGCCTTCTTACAATCCATCATGCCTGCGCCAGTAACCTCACGCAGCTCTTTTACCATGGAAGCGGTAATCTCTGCCATATCTATATCCACCTTTCTGAAATTTTAATTAAATTACTGCTCGTCAGCTGCTACTTCTTCGATGTCAGTAGCCTCGGTAGCTGCGTCTTCCGCTGCGTAAACAGCCTCGCCCTGATTTGCCTCGATAACTGCGTCAGCCATCTTGGAAACGATCAGCTTAACGGCTCTGATAGCATCATCATTACCAGGAATGATGTAATCCAGCTCTTCAGGATCGCAGTTGGTATCGCCGATACCGATCAGAGTAATTCCAAGTGCATGAGCCTCCTGTACGCAGATCTTCTCCTTCTTAGGATCTACAACGAAGATGCAGTCAGGAATTCTGGTCATGTTCTTGATACCACCAAGGTTCTTCTCCAGCTTCTCCCACTCCTTCTTCAGCTGGATAACTTCCTTCTTAGGAAGTACGTCAAAGGTGCCGTCCTCAGACATGGTCTCGATCTTGTGAAGTCTCTCGATACGGGACTGAATGGTCTTGAAGTTGGTCAGCATGCCGCCAAGCCATCTCTCGTTAACGTAGTACATGCCGCAACGCTCAGCCTCAGTCTTAACTGCATCCTGTGCCTGCTTCTTGGTACCAACGAAAAGAATGGTGCCGCCCTGTGCAGCGATCTCGGAAATTGCCTTGTAAGCCTCGTCAACCTTGCCTACGGACTTCTGAAGATCAATGATGTGGATACCATTTCTCTCTGTGAAGATGTAAGGAGCCATCTTAGGGTTCCATCTTCTGGTCTGATGTCCAAAATGAACACCTGCTTCAAGTAACTGCTTCATAGAAATAACGCTCATTTTTCTTACCTCCATTTGGTTTTTCTTCCGCTTAGCTTTTACCGAAAACGCCCGCGTTACAAGGCTTTTTCAAACTCTGCAGGCTACGTTCTAAAGGAACGCACCACCCGCAAATAAAGCCGCGTGTTTATTTTGCAACGGCACGATTATACCATAAGAAAACCCCTTGTGCAAGGGGTTTTCTAAGGATTTTCAATATTTTTTTAGTTTACATGTCACCTGTAATGATTTTTGCAATGGTTGCTTCATCGCTTCCCTCTGGAATCACGAAGGAGCCTACTCGGATACGCTTATCATATCCATTCTTGCAAAGATAGTCATCAAATGCCTTCGCATCCTCAACAATGCTCTCCTG
>SVFO01000029.1 GCA_015056795.1 Lachnospiraceae bacterium | reverse complement strand
ATTATGAGATGCCATTTTGACATCGGAACGGCATATGAAATAACTATGTACAAAGGAGTCTTTAATAAGACTCCTTTGTTTTATTGGTCACAAAACCAGTTGAAGCAGGCTGGCATGCATGGTAGAATTTTGTGAAGGAAGGCGTTTTTATTTGTATTTTTGAGTCGGAGGAACAAGACGATGAGCGGAAGGTTATATTGCGTGGGAGTCGGGCCAGGAGATCCCGAGCTGATGACGGTAAAGGCGGTCAGAATTCTTTCTGAGGTAGATGTCATAGCGTATCCGCATTCTGATAGGGGTGGAGCGGAGGCGGTTGCATTTAGAATCGCGATCGCGGCATGCAGAGAGATTGAAAACAAAGAGAGGATTCCAGTGCATGTGCCCATGACGAGGGATCGCGCTGCCGTGGAGGAATCTTTGCGGGAGACGGCTGGAAGAATTCGGGACGCGCTGGAAGACGGCAGGTCTGTCGCATATATAACGCTAGGGGATCCAATGATTTACAGCACATATTTCTCCCTGGGGAGGACGCTTAAGGAGTGGGGGCACGAGACGGAGTATGTGCCGGGCGTTCCATCCTTTTGCGCAGCGTCTGCAAGGCTTGGTATTCCGTTGGTGGCAGGAAACGAGAGCCTTAGCATACTTCCGGCGCAGGGAGGAATCCCAAAAGCGCGGGAGAATGAAAATCTCGTCCTAATGAAGGCGGGGAGCAAGATGAAGGAACTGAAAGCGTGCGATGAGTTAATGGATCGTGAAGTCGCGGCGGTGAGCAATTGCGGAATGGAAGGCGAGGCGGCGTATTATGGTGTGGACGCCATACCAGACGATGCAGGATACTTTACGACGGTGATCGTTAGACGGAGATGACAAGGGCTTCAAAAAAAGCATGCTGAAGGACCTTTTATATGAAGATCGGTTGTTGGTGGATTATGCAGATAAGGAGCTGTCCATTTGGCCGACGGAGGACTGGCCATACTTTTCGTCCTATAGGGAGCGGAGCCTCAAATTGGGGGAAACCTTTGAAGGGCTGGAGGGTGCTCCGGCGGATCTTAAGCCGCGGATGTCATTTCTGGCACCGCTGGATCCTCTCATGTGGGACAAGTCCCTGATTGCTTCCCTGTGGGATTTTCAGTATTCCTGGGAGATTTATACGCCTGCGGTGAAGAGTAAGTATGGATATTATACCTTACCAATCCTTTATGGAGAGCAGTTTGTCGGACGAATCGAGGCCATGCCAGATCGCAAGCAGGGAAGCTTGGTCGTTAAGGGACTATGGTGGGAGCAAGGCATACGACAAACCAAAAAGCTGAAGGAACAGCTGGAACGGACGCTTCGGAGATTCGCGGAGTTTAATGATTGTCAGTTTTAAATTTTAGAAATATTTTAAAATTTCTTGCATAAAAGGAGATTGACAAACCTGAATACATTTGATACAATATAATCGCATCAAACAAGAACCCGTAAACTTTATAACATAGAATCGCGAACAGAAATTTATGGTATCGCGAAGCAATTTAAGTAAGGAGGACAAACACATGGGATTTTATGATTTTAGCGTAGCTGCTCCAGATGGAACGGAAGTTTCCATGAAGGATTTTCAGGGCAAGGTTGTTTTAGTTGTAAATACGGCTACTGGCTGTGGCTTTACGCCGCATTATAAGGATCTTGAGGAGATGTATGAGAAGTTTCACGAGAAGGGATTTGAGATTGTTGACGTTCCCTGCAACCAGTTCGCAGGTCAGACGCCAGGAACGGATGAGGAGATCCACGAATTCTGTTCGCTGAAGTATCATACGCAGTTCCCTCAGATGAAGAAGGCCGACATTAATGGAGAAAACGAGATTCCGCTGTTCCGTTACTTAAAGGAGCAGAAGGGCTTTGAGGGCTTTGGCAAGGGTCCCGTGGCACTGGCGATGAGTGCTATGCTTTCCAAGATCGACAAGGATTATAAGAATAATCCCGACATTAAGTGGAACTTCACGAAGTTTGTGGTGGACCGCGAGGGCAACGTGGTGGCGCGCTTTGAGCCGACGGCGAAGATGGCAGATGTTGCAAAGTGTGTTGAAGGCCTACTGTAGTAGGAAGTTCTAAGAAATATGGAAAATCATGACCTGCATGATAGAGCCCATGGAAAAATCTAGGGTGAAATAAAATGGAAGCTAATAAATAGTGGAGGTTAATGACATGTCGCAGCCCTATGAACAACTGAAATTAGAAAATCAGCTTTGTTTTCCGCTGTATGCCTGTGCTAGAAAAATCATGAATCAGTATACGCCGGCATTGAAGCCGCTGGGTCTTACCTATACGCAGTACATTGTCTTCATGGTGCTTTGGGAGAAGGAGAAGGTGACAGTCGGTGAGCTCGGGCGAGAGCTTCTTCTGGATGCAGGAACGCTGACGCCGCTCTTAAAGAATTTGGAAAAGCAAGGATATGTTACAAGGGAGCGCATGAAGGATGACGAGCGCGTGACGATGATTTGCATCACGGAAAAAGGGGATGCCTTGAAGGAGCAATGCAAGGACATACCTGCAAGGATTGGAGCATCATGTACCCAGTTAGATGCGCAGGATGCCAAGGATTTATATCGTATTTTGTATAAACTATTGAAAGATTGAAAAACTAAGGTTATGATGAATTTAGACCTAAACGTACAACTGTGATTGTGTGCCGACAAGGTGTCGGAGAAAGGATGGAAGCTATGGAATACAAGTTTACGAATGAAAATTTTGAGGAAGAGGTAGTAAAGAGCGATATCCCTGTTTTGGTTGATTTTTATGCAGATTGGTGTGGCCCTTGTAAGATGATGGGACCCGTTGTAGAGAAGCTGGCTGAGGAGTTTGACGGCAAGGTAAAGGTTGGCAAGGTGAACGTGGACGAGCAGGAAGATCTTGCTGCAAGATTCAATGTTATGAGCATCCCGTTCTTTGCATTTATCAAGGATGGCAAGATGGTGGACAGTAGCCTTGGCGCATCGTCCAAGGATGCGCTGGTAGCTAAGCTGGAGGCACTTCTGTAAGAAGCATAATAAAAGAATTTCTTGACAGATTGCTATGGGATATGCTACCATAGCCCCGTAACCAAATAAAATATTTCGCAGGAGGTGATCAACATGAACAAGAAAATATGGATGAAGTTTAATCGCATGTCTGATATTGTGTTGATCGCGAACGCTGCTTTTTAGCATAAGCTGATCTTAGGCGCATCCGGCATGGATGCGCCTTTTCTATTTTAAATCTCATCCTTTCCCATTTGGTTACGATTACATTTAAACCAATGCGAAGCGATTCCAACTAGCGAAGTGGAGCAAAAATATCGCGAAGTGATTCCATTATGAAAGGATGATGTGTAGAATGAAGGATTTTAAGAAAATTATGTTAGGCATGCAGGCGCAGAGTAAGACCTACTTAAGTCGCCTGTACGTGGATAAGTTTACCAAAAACCCGGAGCTATTGGAGGATGAGAAGATCTATATTTATAGGTCTTTGTCCTTCTGGTTTCAAGGTACGGGATGGCGTAATGCGGAGAAGATCATTATGATGGTTTTGCTCCCTGTGAAGGCATCGGCTGTAGATGTCATTCCCGTGGGAACCTACTTATTAAACAGGCTTGCTCCGATGATTCAGGTGTGGAGCGAGGAGAATAAAAATGACGGGAAGGCGCGGGAGAAGGCGCAATTCTTCGTCCAAAATACGGGTAATCGAATGCTGCGAAGAAGTGGCATTACCTATGATGAGGCGAAGGGAGGCTTTGTCCTTAGGATGCTGTTTCAGGTGCCACTGATCAATGCCGTATCTGTGAATGGAAAGGCGGCCTACCGTAGCGTTGCGGATCTTTTGAATCTCATAGAAGAATGCATTGCGACAGCGGATGCGCAGGCAAAGGAGGCATATGTCCGGACCTATCAGCAGCAGCAAAGGATTCGACAATTCATGAGGGAGAACGGTTATTGCGCCTTTGTAGCAAATGGCAGTATTTTGCCGAGGGAGAAGGATGGCAACGAACCTATGCGGGGAGCCACCCCCTTTGTGGCACCGAAGGAGCTGGAGGTCTTGATTGATCTTAGTGAGACGGGAGTAAGTGACGGAGAATCGGAACAAGGTGCATCTGTGGATGGTGCATGGAAGGATCGGCAGATTATCCGTGGCATGGGGATTCCTCGCGGCATCACGGTGATCACAGGTGGCGGCTATTCAGGAAAATCAACGCTTTTGGATGCCTTGGAGGCAGGAATCTATGATCATGTGCCTGGAGACGGCAGGGAGTACGTGTTGTCTGAGGAAAGCGCCTTGAAGGTTTATGCAGAGGATGGAAGACCCGTGTCAGGGCTGGATATGTCAGCGTTTTTCCGATTTCTTCCGGGGAAATCCCTGTTGGATTTTTCAACGGATCATGCCAGTGGAAGTGTCTCACAGGCGAGCAATATTCTGGAGGCAGTCAGCGGCGGTTCGCAGTTGCTTTTGATTGATGAGGATAAGAGTGCGACGAACTTCATGATTCGGGATCGCATGATGCGACTTCTTGTGGAGGATGAGCCAATCATTCCCTTTACGGAGCGCGTTCAGGAGCTTTGGCAAGAGAAACAGGTCTCCACGATCCTTGTCATCGGTGGCTCAAGTGAGTACTTAAGATTGGCAGATCAAGTTATTTTGATGAAGGATTACAAGCCGCATGTGATTACGGAGAGAGTGAAGGAGCTGCTAAAACTATCAGCGGAAAGCGGGCAATGGCAGGTCAAGGCAGGGAGTATGTCGTTGGAGAACGCTTTGACAGAAGCTTGGGAAAGCTATGAGCCAGCGACATGGCAGTTTTCCCGAAGGCTTTTGGTCAAGGAGACCTCGCAGCCCTTCTTGTTTTTCCGCACCGTGGAGACGGAGAATGAGAAGAAGGTCATCTTGGACGAGTACTCCGCTGACGTCACGATGCTGACGGCAATGACCTCCCATGAGCAGCTTTGTACCTTAACCGTCATCATGGAACACCTGCTCACGGATCTATCGGGAGCGGAGCATGAGATCTTGGAGAATGTGAAAGCATTTTTGGAGGAGCTGTTGACAAGGGGAAAAACGGGTTCCATCATGCCAGAGACACAGTGCTGGTTCTATGAGGAGATTCGTCCCTTGGATGCACTTTGCTGCATCAACCGCATGCGCGGCGTGACTTTTATGTGTCGTAGGCAACACCTTAACAACGATTATTTGGTAAAGTTTGGACGGTTGGTTTTACAATAAAACCGAAAGGACAGATACAAATGATTGATGCGTTATACAACTAGGATCAGATTGATGTATTCCACAAAATCCTCGACTGCGTGAGCGATACCGCCGCTGAAATGAGGGCTGCATGCAAGGTCGGCTTTAAGGACGGCGTGGCATTGATGAAAGAGGTACAGTAATTCGGAGTTATCTTTTGATAATTAGCATAAAATAGCTTTAAACAGGTGCGCCGTTTTTTGTAAAACAGAGAAAGCCCTGAGATCTGCTCACTGATAAGCATTTCCCAGGGCTTCATTTATTCCGTATTTCCAGCAAATACCCTCTCCACCACGATCCGTGTCATCTCCTGCGCCGACTCGGCGTAACCGCCCTTTGCCCATTTCATGAAGATGCCGAAAAGCCCGTAGGCAAGGTAGTAGCTTTCGTAGGTGTCAACGGACTGCTCGGTGTCGCTGTCGGTCATGATGACCTCATAAGCTGACAGGATCGCTCCGTGATGTCCCTGCCCGATGATAAGGTCATTCTTTTTCCGCAGCGAATAGCAGAAATCAAAGTACCGCCTGACACGGTAACTGTCATTGATCTGATGCTCTTTAAGCCTGTGTTCACGCTCGTATTCACGCCACTTCATGATGATGTAAGCGGTGATGATCTCGTCCTTTGATTTAAAATTGCGAAAATAGGTCGCTCTGCCGATGCCGCCTTCCTCGCACAGCTCGTCAACGGTGATCTTCTCGATATTCTTCTTCTTCATCAGTTTGAACAGCGCTTCACCGTAGGCTGAGATAACATATTCTGACATTTTTTATTCTTCCTTTCTGTCTGATGATACTATTTTGAAAAATAGTATCATTTTCCCGATTTTATTGACTTTGCAGTCGTTTGGTGATATTATAGTATCACGAGATGACGAATTTGTCAAGTAAAGGAGAGGTCGTTATTAGTAAAAGAAAGAAGATCGCATGTGATCTATAAAAAAGGAAGAAAGTAATGCGGAGGACTAATTGAATGTCGGTTAAAAAGAAGTTATTGATTCTTGCTGTGATAGTCATTGTCGCTGCAATTTTGGGCTATATGCTGGGCTACGCTTTCATTACGGGTATCTTTTAGGGGGAATCATGAAGAAATTTATGTGGGTACTAATTTACATAGTGGCATTTATTGCAGCTTTTGGGGCTTTTTTCAGGATCGGTGTCGCAGTTCCTTTATCCAGATATGCTGCTTCGTTAAAATCGGAATGGAACGATGAAAGCGGAGAGGTCGTTACGAACCTTAGCTATGGTGAAGGAAAAGAGAATGTTTACGACCTGTATATTCCCAAGCAACTGATGAATGGCAAAGAAACATCTTTGATTCTCTTTATTCACGGCGGCAGCTTTACATCAGGTGATAAGGCAGATGAGGATATGTGGTGTAAATATTTTGCATCGAAAGGTTTTATCACAGCAACGGCAAATTATTCACTGATGGGTAAAGACGAAAATGCCAATATCAATATGATGAACGAACAAATGCTGATGTGCGTTGAGTCTATCAAAAATGAATGCTTACAACGGGGCTTAGATATTAAGCAGATGGCTACGTCCGGTCAATCTGCCGGAGGGTGTCTGGCAATGCTATATGCTTACAGTCACGCTGAAGATTCCCCGATCCCTGTCAAACTTGTATTTCAGCAGACAGGACCAGCGAGCTTCCATGCTGAAGATTGGAGTGGACGTGACAGTTCTTCAGAAACTGAATTAACTGATGATGATTTGAACGAGATCGCAAAGTCCGCATCAGGCTGGAGCGGGAAAAATATTACTGCCAAAATGGTTGCAGACGGAAGCTATCGGAGCTATATTGATGCAATTTCACCTATGATGCTTGTGAACGAGAACTCTGTTCCTACTTTGTGTGCCTATGGTCCGAAAGACAAGATCGTTCCGGTCGGTATCAAATTCAAGCTGTTTGATGTCTTTGAAAAGTACAATGTAACCTATGATTATCTGAACTTTGAACATAGCGGACACGCTATGCTGGGTGATCCTGAAATGCAGGAGAAATTTGTGGAAATGGCACTTGATTACTGCATTCGCTATTTCGAGTAAGGCAAGATCAGAAAAAATTTTAGATCAATAAACGATTGGCGGCGATGGACGCATTCGACAGATTGCTTGGATTTCTTGAATCCAATACATAAGAGGAGGAGTTGTTATGGAGAACACAAAATCGAAAAGCAGACTGAAAAGGGTGCTTATCGTCATCGGCATTATCATTTTAGTGATCGCAATAGGCATTTTTATTCTTCTGAAGCTGACATTTCTCAAAACATTCCCGAAACTCAAGGGCGAACCTGAGATCGGCAAGTGGTATGAAGTCAAGGTTGACGGTGCAAGATCCTCTGACGGCAGCGAATGGCACGGTATCTTCCGAAAGGGTACGGAAAACAAAGTCGTTGTATATTTCTTCGGCGGCGGTGTGAGCATCACCCCTGAGACTTCTGAGGGCGGTAATAAGTTCTATGCGACAAATATGACGGCACAGGATTTTGTTGCCCAGGGCGGTATCGGCAGCACTGCGGAGGATAATCCGTTCAAAGACTGGAGCTTTATCGTGATTCCCTATGCTTCTGGCGATTTTCACGCAGGCACGGGAATTTATGAGGGCAAAAAGACAGTGTATCACACAGGATACAGCAATTATTCCGCTTATGTGGAACAGGTCAGGCAGTATATCGGAGAGCCTGACACGCTGCTTGTAACAGGCTTTTCAGCAGGCGGATTTGCGACTTCCTTGCTTGCTGATGATGTGATCGATCGTTTTCCCAGCGCTGAAAATGTGACAGTCTGTGTTGACAGCTCGCTCTTGCTTTATGAAGGCTGGCATGAAACGGCTGTGGAGTTATGGAAAGCTCCTACTGAAATATCAGACAGGCTGACCACAAACAACCTTGTACTCGACAGTCTGACCGCACTCCACGAAAAGCGTGGTGACAGCGTGAAGATACTTTTTGACTGCTCCTACCGTGATGATACCCTGATGCAGTATCAGTCCTATATCGACAGCGGAAAAATGGATAAGACCAAAGAGCTTGGTGATAACTTCCAGCGGGATCTGAAAGAAATGGTAAACGGCTTGCAGACGAATATTCCCAATGTAGGCATTTATATCTGGAGCTGCGGAGAAGATGCAAATACCCATAATACCCAGCATACGATCATCTCTGCGAATGTGTTTGATAAGCTTGGAAACGGCCGAAGTGTCGGTGAATGGATATTAGATGCAGTGAACGGCGATGTAAAGACCTACGGGTTGGAACTGCTCGATAAATCGTTTTGAGGTGAAAATAATTAAGAACATAACCTATAGATCAACATTGACTGCATGCTTTATCGGTTATGTGATACAGGCGATCGTCAACAACTTTGTGCAGGTGCTTGTGAGCTGACGGTTAGTCAGTGGGCATCTGCATTTGCCGAATCCGGACTGCACATCATGCTCTGCTGTGTTCTTCTGATGGATAAGGAATATCGGAAAGGAGAGGTCAGAAATGGAAGCAAATAAGAAAAGAGGTCATAAGACATTGAAGATCATTGTTATCATACTGCTGATACTTTTCTCTGTTGGACTGATATTCTTCATCAAAGGCAAGATACACGAACGCCGTCCTTGGTACGATAATAACTATTTTGATGATTTCAAGACAGATGCTGTGCTTGAAAAGAAATATTCCGGCAGAGGCAGCTTTGAGACTGTCTGCACTGAATTCAAGAGCGATAACAGCAGGATCGACACGATCAGGGTGTTTTATCCTACGGAGCTTGCGGACAGCAACAAATCCTATCCGATGATCGTTTCTGTCAATGCAAGCGGAACACGGGCAAGAAATTATATGGCTGTGCTTGACAGGCTCGCTTCATGGGGATTTATAGTGGTCGGTAACGATGATCCGCAGTCGGGCACTGGCGAAACTGCATCGCAGACACTTGATTTTATCTTTAATATCGGTGCTGACAGCGAATTGTACGGCAAGATAGACAAAAACAGTATCGGTATCATGGGATATTCGCAAGGTGGTGCCGGAGCGCTGTGTGCAGTTACGAATTTTGATAATGGAAAGCTGTATAAGACGATATTCACAGGCAGTGCAGCTTATCCCTTTCTTGCCCATAATATGGGTTGGGATTATGATGTGAGCAAGGTCACAATACCGTATTTTATGACTTCGGGAACAGGGAAAACCGATGATGCCGATGTTTCTGATATTACAAAGAATTTTGCAGGCGTATGCCCACTCGAAGCAGTTATCACGAATTACAACAGCATTTCTGATGATGTAGAGAAGGTTCGGGCAAGGGCCACAGGTGCAGAGCATGAGGATATGCTTGTTCGTTCCGACGGTTATATGACCGCCTGGATGCTGTATCAGCTTTGCGGTGATGAGGAAGCTGCAAAGGTATTTGTCGGTGATGATGCAGAGCTGCTGCATAACACGAATTGGCAGGATATCGAGAAGAATGATTGAAGCTATTTAGTAAAGGCTCAGGATATCGTTTCCTGAGCTTTTGGCTTTTCAGGCGGTTAGTTTTCCGCTCCGCAGGCTTGGACGGTGCTGAGGGACATTTCCGTTCGTCTGAGAATGACCAATATTTTTTTGACAAAATACCTTGATAATTGTAGCATAGAAAGCGAGGTAAAAAATTTTTTCATTTTTTTTGTAACGAAATGTGAGCTTCTCCGTCTAATCGATGAAATCACAGAAAGGAAAGCATGGTAATACATGGATAAGAACACCGCTGAAAAACTTTATGAAGCATTTTACATGAAGGTGTTTTCTTACGTAATGACGCTCACAAGAGACCAGAATGACGCCATGGAGATTACTCAGGAAACCTTCTTCCGGGCGATCTCCTCTGAATTCCGAGGCGAAAGCGAAAGCTTCACGTGGCTATGTGCCATCGCAAAGAACCTCTTTATTGACGAGAAACGGCGACATGCAAAGTTTGAGGACGCGGCTCTTGAGGAACAGCCAGATACGCAGAAAAGCTTTGAAAAGAGTTTAATGGATGCAGACACTTCCATACGCATCCACCGAATCCTTCATGCCATGGAAGAACCCTATAAGGAAGTTTTTCAGCTTCGCATCTTTGGGGAATTATCCTTCAAGGAGATAAGTTCTATCTTCGGAAAAACCGAAACCTGGGCCCGGGTGACGTATCACCGTGCGAGAATGATGATCAAAGAAAGGATGGACGAGCAATGAAATACGAATGTGACGTGATAGAAGATCTGTTACCATTGTATCAAGACGGCGCATGTACGAACGCCACGAAGCGTGCCGTGGAAGAGCATTTGGCAGAATGCCCGAAGTGCACGGAGCTGTTTTCGAAATTAAAGGACATGTCAATCGATGAGATGATCCTGAAGGAGAAGGAGAATGTCATTGGTTCTCAGTCGAAGTACTTTAAGAGAAAAAGTGCTTTGGCAGGAAGCATTGTCGGAGGCATCTTTGCCCTGCCGATTCTGATCTGCCTAATCGTGAATCTTGTGACGGGACATGGACTTACTTGGTTTTTCATCGTACTGGCAGCGATGCTGATTCCAACCTCCCTGTTTGTTGTACCGCTGGTAGCATCCAAGAACCGCATGTTTTTGACGATGACCTCCCTGACGGGAAGCATTATCCTGCTGTTGGCAGTCTGCTGTATTTATAATGGCGGGAACTGGTTCTTTGTGGCTGCGACGGCTGTACTGTTTGGACTGACGATCTGCTTCGCACCCTTTATCGCCTGTAGAAGACCCTTGACGCAGTATCTCGGGAGCTGCAAGGGACTGGCCGTGATGGGGGCATATACCGTGACCTTTTATTTGATGATGATTTGCATTGGCTTGCGTGTGAGGACGGCAGGATACTTTCTGGAGATGCTCTCGATCACCATTCCACTGGTATTGATGGCGTGGATCATGTTCCTGATCATTCGATATCTCCCTGCAAACGGGCTTGTTAAGGCGGGTACCTGCATCGCAGCGCTCAGTGCCTTCTCCTACTTTGGAACGGAAGTGATCCTTGCCCTCACGATGAAGAGCGCGGATGCAACGGCTGTTCAGGTATATGCAGAGCCTTCCATTCTCACGATGATCGTGGGTGTTGGAATTGGCGCAATCTTTGCAGGAATCGGATTACTGACTGGAAAAAAAGGAGGAAAGAAGCAATGAGCAAAATAAAGGGTTTCTTATATACGGTTGTGGTTGTGGCAATGCTGGGATGTCTCAGCGGATGCAATTTTGGTTGGAAGACCAATTATGTCTATCAGAATGGTGAGAAATATACGGCAGGTAATCGCGAGATCACGGAGAAGATTGAGACGATTGATCTGGATTACATGTCAGGTGGCGTCAAGCTCATTGGTACGGACGAGGATGTCGTTAGGATCAACGAGACCTCGGAAAAGCAGCTGGACGACAAGAGAAAGGTGCATACCTGGGTGGACGGAACGACGCTGTATGTCAGATATTGTGCTTCTGCGAAGGGCTTGGACTTAAATGACCTGAAGAAGAGTCTTGAGATTACGATTCCCAAGGATGTGGCACTTGGCGGCGTCAAGCTGAAGGTGTCCTCTGGTGGTATCCAGTGTCAGGATTTTGAGGCAGAGAAAATGAATCTGAGCGCTTCTTCTGGAAATATTACTCTTGCCTGCGTTGCAAAGACGGTTGACCTGCACGCCTCCTCTGGAAAGATTACCTTGAGCTTGCAGGGTGACAGCGACAGCGTAAAGCTTGATACCTCCTCGGGAACCATCAATGTTGACATGAAGAATGCGAACAAGGTTGACCTGCACTCCAGCTCAGGAAAGGTTTTTGTATCTGCTGGACAAATTAAGGAGTTTCAGTCGAAGGTTTCCAGCGGAGCTGGCGAGTATCATTTCACACAGGAGCCTGAGAAGTCAGAGATCTCCCATTCCTCTGGCACCGTGACCCTTTATCTACCCAAGGACGCTGATTTGACGGGCGATTTTACGACCTCGAGTGGCAAGGTTTTCTCCGAAATTGCATTTGCCAAGAAGGACAATGATTATGTCTGCGGAAGCGGCGAAAATTACATGAAGGTTCATGTATCCGCTGGAAATATCGAAGTCAAGGCAGCAGATGAGGAATAGGCAGAATTAGGCAATAAATCAAGATTGCTGTGAAAAAAATGAAAACTTTCAGTTTTTTGACGCGAAAAAGCTGAAAGTTTTCATTTTTTTCGTTGACGAAGTAATTTTATAATAGTACTATAATACTAAAGAAGTTAATGTAAATGGTTAAATTTTTGTTTGAAGGGGAAAAAATGGAAAGAAAGTTTTATGAAGAACTGGTAAAGTGGGAGAAGGAAAACATCCAAGAGCCTCTGTTAGTTATTGGCGCGAGGCAAGTGGGAAAAACATGGATCATAAAATCTTTCTGCGAAAAGATGTATGAAAACTACATTTATATCAATCTGGAGGAGCAAAAAGACTTGATCACTATATTTGAGGATCAGTTGACTCCAGAAGTTATTTTGAAGAAACTCAGTATGGTTTTAGGAAAAACAATAGATAGTAAAACAGCAATTGTGATTGACGAGATACAACAATGTGAGCGCGCCATTACTTCATTAAAGTATTTTTGTGAAGCGAAAGAAAACTATCGCATTATTTGTGCTGGAAGTTTACTTGGGGTTAAGGTAAAAAGATTCGAAAGTTCCTTTCCAGTAGGTAAGGTTTATATTAAAAACATGCTACCAATGGATTTTGAAGAGTTTCTGCTTGCATTGGGGGAAGACGCATTAAGAGATGGAATCAAAGAAGCTTTTATCGAAATGTCACCGCTTCCAGAGGCAATCCATAAAAAGGCATTAAGTTTGTATCACGATTATTTGATCGTAGGGGGGATGCCCCAGATTGTAAAAAATTATATAGATCACGAAAAGAATGTTACTTTGTTGAATAGGGAATTGCAGGAATACATTCGATTAGCGTATATGGCAGATATGACAAAGTATGTGACGAATGTTACGGAAACTGCAAAGATTTCAGCTGTTTATGAAAGCATTCCTAGACAATTGGCTAAGGAAAATCCAAAGTTTAAGTATAAAGAAATCAGGGATACGGCAATAAAGAGGGACTATTATGGTCCTGTTGATTGGCTTTCTTCTTCTGGCATGATATATAAGATTAATAAACTTGAATTACCGCAGCCTCCGATCAAAGCGTATGAAGATGCCGATAGTTTTAAGATTTATTTATCAGATACAGGCTTGCTTTCCAATATGTGTGGTATAAATCCACAAGAACTGCTCCCTGATTGTCATAATACATTCAAAGGGGCTGTGATTGAAAATTACTGCATAGAGCAGTTAATGATGAAACATAAAGATTTATATTATTTTAAACCATCGGAGAGTATGGAAATAGATTTGATTACTACAATTGATGGAAATATTATTCCCATAGAAATCAAATCGGGTCGGCATAAGAGATCTACAAGCTTAAATAATTATGTTGAAAAATATCAGCCCCAGTATTCTATAAGAATTTCAGAAAATAATTTCGGTATGACAAATGGCATCAAATCGGTACCATTATATGCAGTATTTTGCATATAAAATAAAATTCTGACATGCATATAAAAGAAAGGAATATGTGATTTATATGAATTACAGAAGGCTTGGAAAAACGGAATTGCAGGTTAGTGAAATAGGCTTTGGCGGGGAGTGGCTGGAGCGTCATCCGGAGGAGGATGGCGTTGCGCTGATCAAATATGCTGCACAGAAGGGCATCAACGTTATTGATTGCTGGATGGCAGATCCGAAGTCGCGTGACATTATTGGTAAGGCGATGGAAGGGAATCGTTCGCATTGGATTGTGCAGGGACATATTGGTTCCACGTGGCAAAACGGCCAATATGTACGAACGAGGGACATGAAATATGTCGTTCCGGCGTTTGAGGATCTTTTGAAAAGACTTCGGACGGACTATGTTGACCTTGGAATGATTCATTATGTGGACGCAAGAGAGGATTGGGACAAGATCCTAAATTCAGATTTTCTCAGATATGTAAAGGAGCTCAAGGAGAGCGGTAAAATTCGTCACATTGGCTTGTCCACGCATAATCCCGTCATCGCAAAGCTGGCCGTGGAATCGGGTTTTGTTGAGATGCTTCTTTTCTCCATCAATCCTGCATTCGACATGCGTCCTGCGACGGAGGAGATTGATGATCTGTTCGGAGAATATGACACAGCGCTGTCTGGCATTGATCCTGAGCGCGCCTCCCTCTACCAGCTCTGCGAGGAAAAGGAAATTGGAATTACCGTCATGAAGGGATACTTTGGCGGGAAATTATTTGATGCGAAAACCTCACCCTTTGGCGTGGCCTTTACGCCAGAGCAGTGCCTGCACTATGCCCTGACCAGACCTGGCGTTTCTTCGGTGCTCTGTGGGTATGATACGAAGGAGCAGGTTGATGCAGCCGTGGCCTATGAGACGGCCACGGACAAGGAAAAGGATTATGCCTCCGTCATTGCGTCTGCGCCCCTGCATTCCTATCGGGGACAGTGTACCTATTGCGGGCATTGCAAGCCTTGTCCCGTAAACATTGACATAGCGATGGTGAATAAATTCTATGATTTGGCAACGCAGCAGCCGACCGTGCCTGAGAGCGTGAGATCCCATTATGAAGCGCTTGGCGTTACCGCGAGTGCCTGCATCGGTTGCAGAGGCTGCGAGAGCCGATGTCCCTTTGGCGTCGCAATTGCGGATCGCATGAAAAAAACGGCAGAGGTATTTGGAAAATAAAGGTTGTGGGAAAGAGAAAGGCGAAGGGGCATGGATGAGAAAACAATTTATCGATAATTTAAGATGGATGGATGTGTTCTTGCTGATTCCTTATCATGCGGCCCAGGCTTTTAATACCTGGGGAGAACGGAATTATGTTTTCTTTACGCAAAACAAACCAATAAGTAGTTTCATTGTGTTCTTCAGTCCATTCTTTATGCCCATACTCTTTCTTCTCGCAGGGATGAGCAGCAGGTATGCATTGAAGAAACGAACATATGGACAATTCATTGTTGAAAGAATAAAGCGCCTTATAGTTCCCCTTCTTTTCGGAACATTGGTGTTTTGCCCTGTCTTGGCTTATATTGGAGATAAGACAAATTTAGGGTATGAAGGAAGCTTTTTTAAACACTATAAGACATTCTTTACAAAGTGGACGGATTTGACGGGTTTTGATGGTGGATTCCATGTTGGACAGTTCTGGTTTTTGCTTTATTTGTTTGTGATTTCTCTGGTATCGGTCGGAATCATCCAATTAACAAATAAAGTGTTAAAAAAGAGAATTGGAACAGAGAACATGCCTTTTTGGGGAATCTGTCTTTTGGTTATTCCACTACCGCTTTTATATGATCTTTTGTCCATCGGCGGGAAGAGTTTTGCTGAGTTCATCTATATCTTTCTGATCGGATTTTATGTTTTGTCACATGATGAGGCAATAGAGAAAGCCCTAAAGTATCGCTATGTCTCGTTGACGATTGGACTTGTGTTTGCCATTGTTAACATATATATGTTCATATGGTCTGGCAAGGATTTTGGACTGATCAATGTTATAGCCAAAGCGTTTGCAGAATGGTTTATGATATTGGCACTTATCGGGATCGGTAAGAATAAACTTGATTTCAAGAATAATGTTACAGCGTTTATGTCACAAAGATCTTTCCCATATTATAGCATTCATTTTCTATGGATCGTACTTTTTCAATACTGGTTTTCCGGTGTTTTAGGGAATCATACCGCGTTGCTGTTCTTTGTACCGATTGGATGCGCATTTATTATGACAATGGTCTGTGCAGAGGTATGTTTAAGGATCCCGATCCTTTGCTTTTTGATGGGAACGAAGAAATAGAGAGGATTTACTTATGCATCATTTTTCAGACGTTAATTTCCTATTCTGCAATCATCCATTGCATCAGTGGGAGGTAGACGAAGATTACAAGGAAGAGTATCAGGCGGCGTCCAAGGAGCATGCCTGTGCGCTGTTTAGTTATGAAGACCTTGAAATGGGAAAGCTCTCGCTCTATGGATCAGAAATTACGGGAATGACTATCTATCGCGGATGGATGATGCGTCCGGAACTGTACAGAACCTTTTATGACAAGCTGATGGCAAAAGGTATTACGCTGATCAATTCACCGGCGGAATATGAAAAATACCACATGCTCCCTGGTTGGTATGAGGATTTCAAGGATGAAACAGCCAAGACAGTCTGGGAAAATCAGGGGACATTAGTCTCCGCAATGGCACTGACGAAAGGCCTGACGGGATCGTATATTGTCAAGGATTTCGTCAAGAGCAGAAAGCATGAATGGCAGGATGCCTGCTTTATTGAGGACATCGAAAATACGGCGAATGCCGAAAGAGTCATTGGTAATTTTATAGAACGCCAGGGCTCCGCCCTCGCTGGAGGCGTTGTTCTGCGGAAGTTCGAAAAGCTTAGATCCATAGGATTTCATGAGAAGAGCGGAATGCCGATATCGGAAGAATACCGCGTGTTCATCTATGGCGGACAAGTCCTGATCATGGATGATTACTGGCAGGCGGACAAGGCTTTGCACATATCCGATGAAGAGCGCCTTTGGATAGAAGCGAACGCGAAGAAGGTGAAGAGCCATTTTGTCACGATGGACATCGCCAGACGCGAGGACGGAAGACTGATCATCATGGAACTGGGAGACGGACAAGTATCTGGATTGCAACAGATCAAGGCAGAAGAGTTCTATAAGGCGTTTGGATGAGTAACTTATATAAATGATTTTTTGTAATATCCTCACCATTATGGTGGGGATATTTTATTTTGTACCATGTTATGATTTATATGATTATGCTGCGTAATGGCTTAAGAATCTGTTGACTTTTTCAGAGAAATTCCGTATAATTCACTTATCTGAAATGCGACCCTTCAGAGGATGCATTTCTTTCACTTCTAATTGGCGTTTCTGCCGATTATCCACTATTTTTTGAGGATGCTAAGGCTTATTTGTCGTATGCTTTTTGACGATGCAGCACGCGAATAATCGGCTGATCATAAGTGTCCTCGAAAGATTTATTTTACAAGCGCAAGGTGCAGAAGGAGGATTTGGGAACTTATGGGAAGGAACGACATCATGACAAACACGTACCTGAAAAAGGCGGAAAGGTCGGCAGACCTAATTAACTGTTATGTCTGTAATGGAAAACAGCTTGTGACGGCTGAGGACATAAGGCTGATTGAAAACGTGCATTACAGGGTGACTGAAGAAAAGACGACAGGGATTACGCGGAAGAAAAAATGTGGAGACAAAAGGCGACGAAACCAACAATTGCAGCTTGGCGAGGTGAACATGGATTTGGTGGAGGAAGTCAGGTTTGGGATGAGGGTTGCCATTATTTCCACGGAGAATCAGACAAACGTGCATTATGCCATGCCGATCCGTATGTTGAATGAGGAAGCGATCATGTATCATGAACAATGGCAGGAGATTGCGTTAGAACACGAGAAAAAGAAAAATCTAAAGGGTGCGGAATACATATCAGGGATGGCGAAGGGGGAAAAGGTAAGACCTGTGGTATTGCTTGTGGTTTATTGGGGAAAGGAGGAATGGAACGGGCCCAGGAACCTTCGTGAGATGATCGATGAAGAAGGGTATCCTGAGGAAATAAGGAACATGATAACGGACTATCCGCTGCACCTAGTGGAAGTCAGAAAGAAGGGAGTCGGAGAGGAATTTAAGTCGGACTTACGGGAAGTCTTTGGGTTTTTACAAAGAGCGGAGGATGCGGATCAGTTGGCGGCGTATGTCGAAGAAAACAGGGAAGCTTTTCGACATATGGCTTTGGACGCATGCAGGACGCTGGAGGTCATGGGAAACATGGAAATCCTTCAATATGATGACGAGGACAAAGAAGATGACACTGGAGAGGAGGTGATGTATGACGTGTGCAAGGCAATACAAGACATGATGGAGCAAAGCAGACAAAAAGGAATTGAGAAAGGAATTGAGAAAGGAATTGACCAAAGTCTTTGTATTCATGTCACCGTGCTAATGAAAAACATGAATTGGACGGAAGAAATGGCATGTAAGGCGCTTGACGTAACCCCAGAGGAGTATAGGGCGGCGCGTTCAAAGATGTAATAACCATCTGGTGCATGAAAAGTATGTCCAAGGGGACGGTTCTCGTTGGCACCCTTTGGCATCTCTGAGATGACTAGAAAATAAGATTAAAATGGCGAGCCTTGGATGATAGGCTCGCCATAATATACTATGTGCCAAAGAGAACCGTCCCTAATGGCATAGTTTAGATTTCGAACATGTCGCTGAATTCCTTCAACGCACCGTCGGTCTCATGTGCAAGTACCTTCTTTGCAAGTACCTTTCCGAGCTGAACGCCCTCCTGATCGAAGCTGTTTACATTCCAAAGGAAGCCCTGGAACATAATCTTGTTTTCGAAATGGGAGAGCAGTGCGCCCATGGTCTCAGGGGTCAGTCTGTCGCCAACGATAATGCTGGAAGGACGATTGCCGGCAAACTTCTTATTGTTGTCCTCGTTATCCTTGCCGCAGGCAAAGGCCATGATTTGAGCCACAACATTTGCGCAGAGCTTCTTCTGACTGGTGCTGCCTTGAATGTTTACGTCAACGCCAAGCTGACTCTCCTTAAAACCGATGAACTGCAAAGGAACGATGTCAGTTCCCTGATGAAGCAGCTGGTAGAAGGAGTGCTGACCATTGGTACCGGGTTCGCCAAAGAGTACGGGACCGGTAGGATAGTCTACAGGCTCGCCGAAACGGTTGACCGACTTGCCATTGGATTCCATGTCAGCCTGCTGCAGATGTGCAGGGAAGCGGCTGAGCGCCTGGGAATAAGGCAAAACTGCCGTGGCAGGGAAGCCAAGCACGTTTCTCTCATATACGCCGATCAGGGCATCGAGAAGTGCAGGATTCTCCTTGATGTTTGCATTTGTTGCAAGCTTGTCCTCAGCGGCAGCGCCGTCAAGGAAACGAGCAAATACTTCGGGAGTGTATGCCAGGGAGAGGATTGCGCCGCCTACCGCAGAGGTAGAGGAGAATCTTCCGCCGATATAGTCATCCATAAAGAAGGCGCGAAGGTAATCGCTGCTGGTGGCAAGGGGCGAGGTCTCGCTAGTTACTGCTACCATATGCTTGGAAGCATCCAGGCCTGCATTCTTCAGCGCATCCTTGACAAAGGACTCATTGGTCAGGGTCTCCAGCGTCGTACCGGACTTAGAAACCAGAACGAACAGGGAGTGTGCTACGTCGATTCCTGCAAGAACAGCTGCTGCATCATCCGGATCCACGTTGCTGATGAACTTTGCTTCCATGTTAAAGTTCCCGGTCTGCTTCGCCCAGTTTTCGAGAGCCAGATAAATGGCGCGAGGGCCAAGGTCGGAACCACCGATACCGATCTGAACAACCGTCGTGAACTTCTCACCGGCACCGTTCGTGATCTTTCCTGCATGAACGTCATTTGCGAATTCTTCGATCTTTTTCTGCTGTGCCACATAGAAGTCTCTCTTATTCACGCCGTCCTTTACGACCGCGTCGCCAAGCTGGCCACGGGTCAGCTGATGCAGCACCAGTCTCTTCTCACCAGTATTGATCACTTCGCCGTTATACAGCGCTGCATATTTCTCCAAAAGCTGCGCTTCGTCGGCCAGATTCTTCAGGCCATCCAGAACATTGTCATCTACGGCCTTTGCTGCGTAAACATAGGTCATGCCCTCTGCCATGGGCATCTGATAGGTCTTCACTCTCGCCGCGCCTGCTTCGCCAGCCATTACATCCTTCAGGCTCACCTTTTCCTTCTTCGTAAGCTCCTGAAAGGAAGCGAGCGTCGTAAGGTTCTTCCATGAAATCATTGTACGTACCTCCTATATTGATTTACTTTTCTTTCCTAAAACATGATAATGCTTTAACTAGAATTATAACTGATTGGAAAGGCATATTCAAGAGAAACTGGACAAGATAGAAGAGATTTTGTAAGTATCTTACAAAGTTATGCGCATGCTTATATGTAAGCGTATTGACAGTTAGAGACTATTGTGATAGTCTAGACTATAGAGGTAGTCTAATAAAACTAATGTAGGTGACGCGTATGAAAAAAAGAATTGCTATGATGCTTAGTTGTATTCTTATTTTATTTTGCATGTTACAGAACTCTGTTGTACATGCGAATGGTGCAGATATCGGTAAGATTACGGAACCATATGATTATCCCATTAAGCCAGGAACGGAGGAATGGCGGGCATTACCTTCTGTGGTCGAGAGGAGGGAAGCATGTGAGATTCCACAGGAAGTGCTAGATCGCATGACCACGGATGCTTTGGCAGAATCAGTCATTACTTATCCTTTTTTGATTGATGCGCTTGGTTGTTTTTACAGTTTCGAGACGGGAATCAATTGGATTGCAACCTACTTTTCAGGGATAGATGAATTGCTATCTAGACCAGATGCCTGCGATTCCCTTCGCGAATACCTTGTCAGGGAAAAAGACCAGTATGACATGCTTTCTTCTATGGATTTAAGTGATAAAACGACAGAACAGATAAGGAAGTATTGTGAATATAATGTCGCTAAACAGTTATTGAAATACATAGAATCTCAGACATCTGATGAGACGGAAATCGGAACAACGCGGTATTATACGACTGTGGTTCAAACGCCCAAGGATTCGTACGTAGACGTATATGCAGGATTAACTTGGGACATTTTTAATACAACATATTTGCAGGCTGTCCATGAATTTCAAATGTTGCTCACTAATTACCCCAGTGCTTCCGAAGTGTTTAGTGATTCTTGTAATCCGAGTTATAATTGTCATTCCTATGCATGGTATAGTCAGTTGAGCTCCAATACATATTGGATAAACAATATTACTCCTTATATTACGGATGGAAGTTATATTTCTACTTATCCAACGGTTGGATGCAGAATAGTTTACCATAAATCAGATGAACCTTTTCCTTATTGGCACTCAGGAATTATCCAGACAGTGGGAGCATCACCTAGCACTACTACTGAAAAATCAAAATGGGGATATTATGGGTTATGTTCTCATTATGTTGATGATTGTCCATATTATTCCGCTTCATCACTATCATATTGGGTATTAAATCCAAACTAGTGAATGAGGACAGGTGAATTATTTGAAAAAGCTAAACATGATTCAATAAAATGATGGTAAGACATGTTATCTCAAATAAATTTTTAGTTAAAAGATAATTTAGGAGGAAAACAATATGAAGAAAACAGTCGCTACAATTTGTATGGTTCTATTTGTGCTCATTAGTAGTACCAGTATAGTATATGCATCATGTCCACATCCGAATGCAAATGGAGGCGATCACCTTTATGAGGGACATAAAGTTACGGGAGGACATTTTGAGGATATGGGTTATCATGAGCATTTTATCGGAATTGGAGAAGACGGAAACCCTATTATTGCATATCACTGCCATGTGACAAATCAATACCAACATTGTGTGCTGGTTTGCTATCACTGTGGCGCGGAGAAGCCTAATAGTGCACATGTACATTTAGAAGCTATTATTCATCATTTAGGAGAGTATTAATTGAGGTTGATGACTATAATGCATAAATTTTTGCAAATGCTTTTTTGGCTTTTTCTATCACTTATATTGAGCAGTTGTAATAAAACGGGGCAATCATTATCTGAACAAATAGAACAGACGGGGAAAGAATGTTTTAATTTTTCAACGAACGAAGAATGGCAAGACAACTCAATGGATGCATACTCGGCAAGCTTTATTTTTCCAGTGTATTATACGGTAGAGGAAAATGCCTTACAGGGCGGTGCAGAACAATATGTTTTAGGTAAAGGAAGAGCGATTGCTTTTAAAAAGCATCTTTTTTCAGAAGTTGATAATTGTTGGGATGAGATCAATGTAATAAGTGACGAAGGGGAAGCAAAGTCTTTTCGTCTTGCATTTTGGAAAGATTACAGGAATCAGGCATGGGCAATCGGGAAATCCTTTAACGATGACGGATACTGGTTCATGAATGTGGAAACGGATGAAACTCATGCCCGCTTATATCATTTTTTTAAAGTTGATGAAGAAATGAACATTCTGCAAAGTCTTTATGTTCATGAAATGGATCAGGAACATTACGAAATTCCGTATCAAATACTGGAAGACGCGGAAGGAAAGATTCACGCGCTGACAACAACTTTAGTAGACGATGAGCTGTATCATAACTATTATGTAATTTCATCCGAAGGAGTGATCTTAAATAAGGCCACAAAAACAGTGCAAAAGAATAGTGAGCCAGAGCTCTTTTGCATGCATGAAGGAAGAATTGGCATTCGTATGGGGAGGGAATTATTTCTGGCAAAAGAGAGTTCAGGCGAAACGGAGTTTTTTGCAGAATTAAAATTTGATTGCAGTAAGTTTATTTTTTTAGATGAAAACACTTTGATATATGCAGACAAAGTTGGCTTGCATCGCTGCAGCATGACGGGAGGAGAAACGGAAACGCTTTATGTATGGGAAAATCATGGAATTGTTTTTTCCATAATTCACGACATGAAGCTTTTTGAAAATCAGAGTATTGGATTGCTGTACGGATCACAGGAAGGAGTCAGTTACATAAAGCTTGAGCAAACAACGGAGCAGGTTCCTGTGACGGAAATTGAGTTTGCAGTTACAGCCTTCTCTTTTCAAAAGTATCAGTCTGTGGTTGCAGAATTTAACAGAAATAATCCGACATATAAAGTTAAAATGAGACAGTATACTTGGAATGATACAGGACTTTTGACAAAGCTGATAGCGGGGGAAGGGCCGCAATTGCTGGACAGTGGGGTAACGGGATTTGCAAATCATATTGAGTGGTGGGAGTCATTGGATGATTATTACCATCAACTGAATTTGGATGCCGAATTAATTCCACAAACAGTTGAAATGGGAAAAATAGATGACACGATATATGGCGCAGTAACAAATTTTTATGTTTATACGATGATCACATTCTTGGATTCGCCAGACAACTGGAATTACGAAAAGTTTTTAGATTACCTCATGGAAAAACAGGATGAGGGAAAAGCTTATATTAATGAGTTAAACGGAAATGGTGGATTGACTTTTTTGGGAATTTTTTATCACGGACCAAACGAAAACTTTTTATATGATGTGGAAAGCTGTGAAACGCATTTTGATGGTGAATACTTTCAAAAAATGCTACGACTGGCAAAACAATATGATCAAGAAGAAAACCAGGGAGACATGGAGGATTTAAAGAGAGGAAATGCTCCGTGTGCTGTCATTGCCATTTTTAAGCCAGAGGATCTGGCGTGTCTGCGTATTTGGGGGGAGGAGCAGCTTAGATTCGTAGGTTTCCCGACACAAGACGGATCTGTAAATTATCTGGCATGTGATGATCCATTATGTGTACGAAAAAACAGCAAAGCAGAGGAAAAACAGATAGCCTTAAGCTTCATAAGTTTTCTTCTTTCTCGTGATGTGCAGAAGAAATTGGCACTTACATCTAATAATTTAGGTTTTCATCTAAGTGTACAATCGGATGTTTTGGATATGCAAATGAATTATGTGGATGAAAATGCTTACCCGTATGTAAGCGGAATACCACAATTTAATTTGGGAGATGGGGTAAATATTGAAAAGGATTCCGAAACACTATGTGACCTTTTGAATAATTCGCGGCCAAGAATATATGCATCGAAAGAATTATGCAACATTCTAAGGGAAGAATTTGAAGATTATTTAATCGGAAGTATTTCTGAAAAAGAATTAAAAAGTCATTTAAAGAATAGAGTGGAGTTGTATATTAGAGAACAAAAATAAAAAGGGAAAGCGTTCCGAGAGAACCCTAAATAGAGGCAATTAATGCATTGCTTGAGGGATTATTACCTGATTAATCATTTTTGCCAATCATTCGCACTATATTGATGAAGAAAGATGTTTGATAATTGACAGAAGCTGGAATTGATGGTAGCTTAGACTATAGCAATAGTCATTGCAAACAGACAATATTTGAAAACAAGGAAAGCTAGCGGAACAAATGGATGAGAAGCTTTTTGATAGTGAAATAAAGATTATGAACATCCTTTGGGAAAAGGGAACGGTATCGGCAAAGGAAATCACTTTGATTTTGACCGATGCCATAGGATGGAATAAGAATACTACCTACACAATTATAAAAAAACTGGTACAAAAAGGCTATATTCAAAGAGAGGATCCGGGCTTTCTGTGTACAGCCCTGATTTCGCAAAAGGAAGTGCGGAAACATGAAACGGAGTCTCTTTTGACAAAGTTTTTTAAGGGATCGCGGAAGGCTCTTTTTTCATCCTTACTGGACGATGAGAATATAGGGGAACAAGAGTTAGCAGAGCTGAAAGCCCTAATAGAACAAAAGAAAAGGTGAAAAATTTGGCGATACTATTTTACTATGTTCTCAACATGAGTATTATGGCTTCCGTGATGGGATTCATAGTGCTTTGGATCAGGAAAATTAAATGGATACCTCGAAGGATGGCAGTATTGCTTTGGATCATACCATTTTTAAGGGCAATCCTACCATTTGGCATGAACAGCTCCTTTAGTCTCATGAATACGGTTTTTGGATGGTTCGGGAAAACGATTCCTTGGTTTACTTTAAATCAGCGAACGACATTTTCTTTTGTTAATTATGTGATGCTGGCTCAGGAATATGAGCCATTTCAATTTTCTACGTTGATGATAAAACATGTTTTTTTCGTACTGTCCATTGTTTGGATGACGGGAATGGTGTTTTTGATTACGATGCTGATGCTATCGTATTATACGGGAAAAAGGGATGCCCTGGACGCAGAGCATTGGAAGGATGACCTATGGTTTTCGAGTAAAGTGCAGGGTGCGGCAGTATTTGGCATCATAAAACCAAGGATTGTTTTTCCGATATTTTACAAGGATCGGGATTTGAGGCATATCTTGCAGCATGAAAGAATGCACATAAAACGAAAGGATAATCTTTGGAGGGTTATAGGCTTCGGAATTATTGCGATTCATTGGTTTAACCCATTGCTTTGGTTTTACTTAAAGGCATTTTTATCTGACTTGGAAATGGCCTGTGATGAAGCGGTGATTTCTAAGTATGATGACGAAAACAAAAGGCAATATGCGCTTGCTCTTTTGGAGTGTAAGGAAAACGAAGATTTGCTGGTTTCTGCATTTGGCGGAGCGAATTTGAGTAGCAGGGTTAAATTTGTCATTTCCTATCGAAAAATGATGAGCATATCCTTGTTTGGCTTGTCTGTTGTCATGATCTTTCTTTTCTATGCCTTGTTGACGAACGCATAAATGAGTAAAAAAGCATGGAGCTTCCAAACCGGGAAGTCCCATGCTTTTTTGTATCTTTCTAGGATCATGCTATGCGAGCGTCAAAGTCTCGGTCTTGTCATTTATGAGCTCAAGCTTTGCGGAAAGATTACCGCTTGTTAGATCGAAGCTTCCCTTGAAGCCCTCGAGAACCAGATGGCCATTTTCGTCCGTCATGAAGGTCCCGTTCGTGGACCAATCTTCATGAATCAGTTTGTGAAGTGCGTGGTAGGAAGGCTTTTCCGTATTGTCTACATGTAGGAAGCCTGACGGAGCATGCAGCCAGCAGTCATCCGTGAAATCCCAGGTCGTGATGGCCTGTACCAGCGGATGCTCAAAGAGGATCGTGTACATTTCGGAAATCTCCGCAGCCTGACGGGCCTCGCCTTCTGGCGTGGAGGGCCAGCTGTCCACCTGGAAATCATTGAGGTCCACGATATGTGCAGGCATGATGTCACCGGAAATCAACGTGTTTTCCGTAAAGTGAATGGGAAGGCCAAAGCGTGAGAAGCGGTTCAGGACGTCATGCAGCTTTTCTGCACCCCAGTAGCCCTGATGCTGATGGGACTGAATACCAATGGCACTGATGGGAACGCCTGCCTCTAGTAAGCCATCAATTAAGATTTCATAGGAAGCACTGGTATTAAAGTCGTTGATGAGAAGTGTTGCATCAGGGTTCATGGCTTTTGCCTCGTCAAAAACAGCCTTGACAAGCTTAATGCGGCCCATTTCCTGACAGATGCGGGTGATGGCGTTGTCATACTTGTCAAAGTTGGGCATGATGACAACCTCATTGATCACGTCCCACATGTCGATGGTTCCCTTGAAGGCGGTCACGTCGCGGTCGATACGCTTTAGCTGTTTTTCCAGAATTTCTTTATTAGAGTAGTTCATGAGCCAGTCTGCACAGGCCGTGTGCCAGCATAAGGGGTGACCCTTTGTCGTGGCGCCGCGCTCCTTCATCCACTTGGCAGCAGCCATGGTGGGAACCTCCATCGTCTGGCCCTCCGTGGGCTCATAGCGTCCCCAGTAGAAGGGAAGGGTGCCATAATTAAAGAGCTTTAACCATTTTTCCATGCGCTCGTTTAGAAAGGCGATTGCCTTCTCGTCGCCTTTTTTTTGTGCATGCATCAGTGCAACGCTGTCGAAGGCGCCGCAGCCAAAGAGAAATTGATGGGAAGCCTGCTTTACGGTAACGGAGCTGTTTGCGAGGGGCGTGCCGTCCGCGCGGACAAGCGTTAAATTGGCAGTTGCTTTTCTGTGGGATAATGCGCTCATAATGTTCCTCCTGTTTTTTATGGTGATTCCGGCTAAATACAAGCCTTTTGATGACATGTCTGCTATCTCTATTTTACCTTGTCAGCCCCGGTAAAACTATGCAGTAATTGTCCGAGTATATGTAGTGTTTGCCAAGCTAAATATATTTGGCCTGGCCCAGACAAAAAGCCAGGGAAAGATGGGCATATGGGGGGAGGAATGCGGGTAAAACATGTTCGGAAGAGGAAATCACGGTGTCAAAATATAATAACGTAAACAAGACAGATGCGTTGAAGACCGAAAGAAGAGTATGATAAAATGAACCATGGATGGAAATTCCATGGTTTATGGGATTGTCTGCGATCATATGTAATGGGGGAATATAAAATGGGCAGGGAGCAACAGGATTCTAATCAGATCACAAGGGATTATTTTGACAGCCTGATGATCGAGATGCGGCATATTGACAGTGAAATTCCGGATACGAGCATCCGATTGTTTGGGCAGGAATTTTCCATGCCGATCGCAACGGCTGCGCTTTCCCACTTAAATGGAACGGCACCAGACGGCATGGCAAAGATGGCTGAGGGAGCGCGCATGGCGGATGCCCTTTGCTTTTCCGGCATGGGTGAGGCGAAGGAGATTCAGGACATGTGTGCCACGGGCGCGAAGGTAATTAAAATCGTAAAGCCCCATGCGGAAAATGAAAAGGTGTTTGCCAAGATCCGTGAGGCAGAGGAAGCAGGTGCCTTTGGCGTTGGCATGGACATTGATCATGCATTTTCCTGGAACGGAGAATATGACAATGTTGTCGGTTTGCCCATGAAACCGAAGTCCCTGGAAGAGATGCGGAGCTTTGTGGAGAGCACGAAGCTGCCCTTTATTGTCAAGGGAGTGCTCAGCGTGCAGGATGCAAAAAAGTGTCTGGAGATCGGCGCAGCCGGCATTATCGTGTCTCATCATCATGGCATCATGAGCAGTGCGGTGCCGCCGCTTTATATCCTGCCGAAGATCAAGGAGGTCATCGGCGACCGCATCCCGATCTTTGTGGACTGTTGTTTTGAGTCTGGCATGGACGTCTTTAAGGCGCTGGCGCTTGGCGCAGATGCAGTTTGCGTAGGGCGTGCGATCATGGATCCCTTGAAGGAAAAGGGCGCTGAGGGCGTATTCGAAAAGCTGACGGGCATGAATCAGGAGCTGAAGGCCGTGATGGAGCGGACTGCATTTACAAAGCTGAATAAAATTGATGGCAGTGTCATTTATAAACGGGACTTTTAGAAGATGGGGACTTCATTCCTGACGCTATGGCAGGGAATGGAGACATGTGGGAGGAAAAGAGATGAGAATTGGTGGAGGAATCGAGAAGGCATATCATAATTCGGAGGAATGGGTGAGCTTTGCAAAGGATTTAAGATATAGCGCAGTGCTGTGCCCCATTGACAGCAGCAGTGATACGGCAACGCGGAAGGAATACTTAAAGGCTGCGAAGGCGGCAGACCTTTTGATCGGTGAGGTTGGCGTATGGCGGAACTGCCTTTCCAAGGATGATAAGGTACGGAAGGATGCCATGGATTATGCCAAGGCACAGCTTGCACTGGCAGATGAGATGGGAGCAAATTGCTGTGTCAACATCATTGGAAGCCACAGTGAGACGGCCTGGGATGGTTTTTCGGAGGAAAATTACACGGAGGAGTTTTATGCATTAGCCGTGGACAGCGTGCGTGAGATCATTGATGCGGTAAAGCCGAAGCACACCTATTATTCCATCGAGCCGATGCCATGGGTGCTTCCGGACTCCCCCTGCAATTACTTAAAGCTGATTAAGGATGTGAGCCGCAATGCGTTTGCGGTGCATCTGGATTTTGTCAACATGATCAACTGTCCCGACAGGTATTGTCACCGAAATGAATTTGTAAAATACTGTTTTGATTTGCTTGGTCCTTATATTAAGAGCATTCATGGAAAGGACGTACTGATGGAGCAGGCATACACGACGCTGATCCATGAGACCATGCCCGGCAAGGGAACCTTGGATTACAAGCAGATTCTTCCCTTGGTGGAAAAGCTTGGTAAGGATACGCCTCTTTTCGTGGAGCATCTACCAGACTATGAAACCTACCGTCAGGCCGCGGCTTATGTCCGGGGACAGGCGGAGAGCGTAGGAATTGTTGTGAAAGGATAGACATCCATGGGCTTATGATTTACTTTCTTTTCCTAGAATAAGAAAGTGAATCATAAGTTTTTTCTTTTTATGGGATAGAAATATTTTCAAAAAAGTGTTATAATTATTAAAGGCTGTTTTTTATTGACAGGTAATTTAAGTAAAAGGAAATAAATTATGAGAATAATCAAAGGGTGGCTTAAGATTGGCGGATTGCAGCAAAAGATTTTTAATTTGGTATTGATCTTCATATTATTGATTATTGGGGCTTTTATTGCGGTTGGTGTCTGGAATCAGCGCAATTTGGTTCAGGTTGTGCAGAATGCGGGCGACCGGCAGCAGGAATCCATTGCCAAGATTTCCGAGCAAACCATGGAAGCCGTTTTAAACAACTCCATGAAACGGATCACGGCGCTACAGGCCTATATTGCGGATGATCTGTTTGGCGACGTGCGTTCTGACGTCAGTACCTTGCAGACGATCGCGGAAAAGCTTTTTGAGAATTCGGATGCCATCGTGCCTCGTCCTGTCTCTGTGCCCTCCGCTGACATGGAGGGAATCCCTTCCGTACAGCTGATCCATGAGGACGGCGTAAATCCTGAAGACTCGCAGATGGTCGGTCTCATGGCAAATATGAGCGAGATCATGCTGTCAATGTTTGAAAACTCCGGAAAAATGAGCAGTGTTTTCGTAGGAACCTCCGATGGAAATATGATCCTGGTAAATGACAGGCCGAGCGTATTTCTTTCAAAGGACGGCACGCCGCTGATGTTGGACATTCGGCACAGACCATGGTATACGCAGGCTGCGGAAGCCGGCAAAATGATTTTTACGGGCGTGGAAATTGATGCTTATACGGAGAATCCGATGGTGGAATGTGCCGCGCCGGTTTATTTGAATGGCAGGCTGGTTGCCATTGTTGCAGCTGACATTTATTTGACGGAAATTAATGATTACGTGAAAAGCACCGCGACGAAGGAAAGCTTTGTATGTGTGATCAACGAAAAGGGTCAGATGCTGTTTTCTCCTGCAGAGAGCGGATTTTTCAAGGCAGAGTCCACGGCGGATGCACCGGATCTGAGAAATGGTGAGAATGCCGGATTTGCCAGCTTTCTGAAAAAGGCACAGGAGGCTTCCACGGAAATAATGACTGTTACCGCGGATGGAAAGGAATACTACGTCAGCGGCGTTCCCATGCCAAGCACGGGCTGGACGGTTGTTTCCGTCGTTGACAAGGAAGTCGTCAATCAACCCGCTGCCGTCATGCTTTCGCAATATGAAGCCATCAATGATGATGCGCTTGGTGCCTATCGGGAAGGATCAAATAAATCCATGAGAATGATCATTATTCTTACGATTGCAGTGATCGTTCTGGCAACTGTGGGAGCACTTGTCATGGCCGCCCGGATCGTAAAGCCGGTGGAAACCATGACAAAACGTCTGAATGTCCTGGGCGATGGCAGCGAAATGTTTGTCATGGAGGATATTTATAAAACAGGTGATGAAATCGAGATCCTGGCGGAATCGTTTGCCAAATTGTCCAAGCGAGCAACGGATTACATTCAGCAGATTACTGAGATAACTGCGGAGAAGGAGCGTATCGGTACGGAGCTGGCGCTTGCCACGAGGATTCAGGCGGACATGCTTCCTAACATTTATCCGGCTTTCCCGGAGCGAAAGGAATTTGACATTTATGGTTCCATGGATCCGGCGAAGGAGGTTGGCGGAGATTTCTACAACTTTTTCCTGGTGGACGACGATCATCTGTGCATGATCATGGCAGACGTTTCCGGAAAGGGCGTTCCGGCGGCACTGTTCATGATGGCATCCCTGATTATTCTTTCTAACAATGCCATGATTGGAAAGAATCCCGCGCAGATCCTGACTGATACCAATGCTACAATATGCTCCAACAATCGGGAGGAGATGTTTGTTACGGTCTGGCTGGGCATTCTTGAGATTTCCACGGGAAAACTGATTGCTGCGAATGCGGGACATGAATATCCTGCGCTGAAACAACCAAATGGCCAGTTCGAACTTATAAAGGATAAGCATGGATTTGTCATCGGCGGCATGGAAGGCTTGAAGTATCAGGAGTACGAGCTGTTGCTGGAGCCGGGTGCCAAGCTGTTTCTCTATACGGATGGCGTTCCCGAGGCAACGAATATTGAAACGCAGCAATTTGGTACGGATCGAATGGTAAAGGCACTGAATCAGGATCCTGACAGCTCACCGAAGCAAATTCTGAAAAACGTTCGTCAATCCGTGGATGATTTTGTAAAAGAAGCGGAGCAGTTCGATGATCTGACCATGCTTTGTCTTGAGTATAACGGCAAGGTATGACAATGAGCGTGGTCGTCGGTATAATCCATAAAATGGTAGAAGCTTTTTAGAGAAATGTTGAAGGGTCAGCTTTTGCTGACCCTTTGTTTGTATGATCTTATTATTTGATGTCAAGCTCCGGCGGGATGTCTATTTCATCAGAGACATACTTGCCGTTCTTTTTTCTTTGTCTAACACATTCCGTCAGGAGATATTCTATCTGACCGTTGACGGAACGGAAGTCATCCTCGGCCCATGCGGCAATCGCATCATAGAGCTTTGCAGAAAGACGAAGTGGTACTTGTTTTTTATTGTCTGCCATGGGCTATTACCTCCTAAAACTACTTTGCGATGGGATGCGTCATTATGCACGGACAACGCATCCACCTTGAATTTTAATATAAACTACCGGAATTTACAACAGGCTGAGCATCCTTGTTGCCACAGAGCACTACCAGAAGATTGGATACCATGGCTGCCTTGCGCTCCTCATCCAGATTCACAATTTCCTTTTCGTTCAGTCTCTCCAGAGCCATTTCCACCATGCCGACTGCGCCGTCCACGATCATCTTTCTTGCGTCGATGATGGCGGAAGCCTGCTGTCTCTGAAGCATTACGGAAGCGATCTCAGTAGCATATGCAAGGTAGGTGATGCGGGCTTCGATGATCTCGATTCCGGCCTCGTTTACTCTGGTCTGGATTTCTTCCTTGATCCTCTTTGCAACGGTCTCACTGGAGCCGCGAAGGCTGCCCTCGTCAGCCACGCCGTCACCGGTCGTATCCACGCCGGAAGCAACGTCATAAGGGTAAATTCTCACGATGTTACGCAGGGCGCTGTCACACTGCAGGGAGAGGAATTCCTTGTAGTTTTCTACGTTGAAGGCTGCCTTTGCAGTATCAACGATTCTCCAGGTTACGGCGATGCCGATCTCAATGGGATTACCAAGGCAATCATTGATTTTCTGACGGCTGTTGTTCAGCGTCATGATCTTCAGGGACATCTTCTTGGAATATGCAGCCTGCGTCTGAAGGGCATCCGACTTGGCCTGCACGTCACCGCTCTGCTTAAGGTTTGTGCCTGCAGCAGGGTTTACTGCCGAGCAGAAAGGATTTACGAAATAGAAGCCTTCGTCCTTTAGGGTTCCGATATATTTACCAAACAGTGTCAGCACAAGCGCTTCCTGAGGTCTTAGCACCTTAAGTCCGCACCAGAGGATCCATCCAAACATTAAGAATAAGACAAAGAATATCGTTAATGGAATGAGATTCATGGATGCAGAAATTGCGATTCCCGGAATTGCAATGGCGTACAAAAAGATTGACAGGATCAATACAAACATACCATTTTTCTTTGAAGTTAAAATTTTCTCTTTCATAAGAGCACCTCCTTTTGATATCGTTATGATATCATGTTAATTTCTCTTTGTCAATAGATTTTAAAAGCTGTTAAGCAGAGGCGGGATTGTATTCTTTTGAAAGATAGTATATAATTATTTTATATAGTATGCTTATACAATGGAATAACAACAAGGAGGGCATTTCATGGAGATTTATTTGATGCAGCAGGGACATCCTTTTTGGGATAAGACGATCGAGTTGGCAGAGAATTGTTCTTGGAAGGCGGGCCATTATCTTGCCAAGCGCATGAAAGAGAATGCTTTCCTTTCTTGGGAAAGAGTCGTTGCGATCTGTGACGGAGAAAATGTTGTAGGTTTTTGTACGCTGACGGAAAAGGACGAGTTACCAGATCGTTTTGATTATAAGCCCTTCATTGGCTATATTTTTGTAGATGAGAAATTCCGCGGCAACAGATATTCTGAAAAGATGATCAACCAGATTGAGGTTTATGCAAAGGAGCTTGGATATGCTCAGGTTTATATCATGAGCGGGGAGCGCGGCTTATATGAGAAATTCGGATTTGTAAAGCTTGGAGACTGCGTGACGATCTATGGCGTGGTTGATCAATTGTTCCAAAAAACAATTTAGGGATAAGTTTTTCCACTTGCTTTTTTAGAAAGCCGTGATATAATTACAGGTAACACAGCTTTGACGGAGACCGAATTCGTTAGAACCTTTGTTACAGAGAGTTGCCGACAGGTGAAAGGGCGACACAAGGATACGGAGGAGACCGCTCCTGAGCTTCATGCGAGAAAGACTAAGCCAAGCACGCGCAGCTAGGTTTCAGACGCAAGCATGACGAAATATCCATCGTTACTGGATACCCGAGTGAAAAATCAAGGTGGTACCGTGCTTATTTGAGCACCCTTGGAAACAGGGGTGCTTTTTGTTACCCCTAAACTCAGCGAAATGAAGCGAGGCGACCGAAGAATATTTACGGCGCCGTAATTGCGACGAAATATTCTTCGCTGTTATGGAGCCGAGTGGAATGTAGCCAATCATCGCGAAGCGATTTTATTCAGAAAGGAGTAACCCTATGAAGATTATTTACAAGGACGGAACTGTTGGCGAGTGTCCCGAAGAGGAGGTAACGCACGTACTGCGTCACTCAGCCGCACACATCATGGCACAGGCCATTCAAAGACTCTATCCCGAGGCAGACTTTGCCTACGGTCCTGCAACTGAGAGAGGATTCTATTATGACGTAGACCTCGGCGACAAGAAGCTTACCGATGAGGATCTTGCAGCCATCGAGGCAGAGATGAAGAAGATTACGAAGGAAAACCTTCCCTTCAAGTCCTTTATCCTTGGCCGCGAGGAGGCCGTTAAGTTTATGCACGAGCGCGGTGCAAAGTATAAGGAGGAGCACATCGGTGACCTTCCTGAGGATGCTGTCATTAGCTTCTATCAGCAGGGCGATTACATTGACATGTGTATCGGACCTCACATCTGCTACACCAAGGCACTGAAGGCCTTCAAGATCACCGGACAGAGCGGTGCGTACTGGAAGGATAATGCGAAGAATAAGATGCTGACCCGTATCAACGGTGTTGCATTTGCTTCCCAGGAGGAGCTGGCTGAATATGAGAAGCAGCTTGAGGAGGCAAAGGCGCGCGACCATCGTAAGATCGGTAAGGAGATGGGTCTGTTCATGTCGGATGACCTGATCGGTAAGGGTCTTCCCATGTTCCTTCCCAAGGGCTATACCGTGTGGCGGGAGCTCGAGAACTATATTCGTGACAAGGAATTAAAGCTTGGCTATCAGCATGTGCTGACCCCTTGTGTCGGCAGCGTTCAGCTGTACAAGACCAGCGGTCACTGGGATCATTATCGTAAAAACATGTTCCCTCCCATGGAGGTAGAGGGCGAGACCTTCGTGCTTCGTCCCATGAACTGCCCTCATCACATGATGATTTACGCTAACAAGCCTCACAGCTACCGTGAGCTTCCCATCCGTATCGGTGAGATTGCTCATGACTTCCGTTTCGAGGCCAGCGGTACCCTGAAGGGCATTGAGCGTGTAAGACATTTCTGCCAGAATGACGCGCATCTGTTCGTTACGCCTGGCCAGATCGAGGAAGAGTTCAAGAAAGTTGTTGACCTGATCCTTGACGTTTACAATGATTTTGGCATTACGGATTATCGCTGCGTTCTTTCCCTGCGTGATCCCGCAGATACCGAGAAATATTATCCTGATGATGACATGTGGAATACCGCAGAGGCATCCCTTCGTCAGGTGCTCAATGACATCGGCATCGAGTACACGGAGGAGATCGGTGAGGCTGCTTTCTATGGCCCGAAGCTGGACGTGAACGTAAAGCCTGCCGTTGGCGCGGAGATTACCCTTTCCACCTGTCAGCTTGACTTCTGCCTGCCCATGAAGTTTGACCTGAAGTATGTTGACAGCGACAGCACCGAGAAGACCCCTGTAGTTCTTCACCGTGCAATTCTGGGAACGCTGGATCGTTTCATGGCTTACATTATTGAGCAGACCATGGGTAAGTTCCCGACCTGGCTTGCACCCCTGCAGGTAAAGGTCCTTCCCGTCAGCGAGAAGACCAACGATTATGCTGCAAAGGTGAACGAGGCACTGGAAAATGCAGGCGTTCGCACCTTCCTGGATGACAGAAGTGAGAAGATCGGCTACAAGATTCGTGAGGGTCAGCAGGTTGACCGCGTACCTTACATGCTGATCATTGGCCAGAAGGAGGCCGAGGACGGCACCGTCAGCGTTCGTAAGCGTGACTGCACCGAGAACGAAGTGATGAGCCTTGATGACTTTATCGCAAAGGTGACCGAGGAGATCCGCACCAAGGCGAGATAAAGACTAAATTGGATGACAGTCCAAAAGAATAGTTAGCTCTATAGAAGTTGGTTTTCAACAAAGGAATTTATAAATATTCTATTTTCCGGTGCCCTGGTTTTGGGCACCGGAAATCCTTTTTTTCTTCATCTAAGGTTGCTTATGGAAACAAATCAGATTTCAAAGCAACAAAAATCCCCCGATTTGTTATAAAATATTGTCCCGAAGAACTCCTATCTCAGAAATGGACAACGAAAAATAGTAAATTTTAAAAAATTGTTGTTCCAAAACAACCCTGTCCCAATTAAGGACAACGAAAAAGGAATTATTTAAGAAATCGTTGTCCTAAAACAGTTTCACCTTAGTTTTAGACAACAATATATGGAAAATAATGGAAATTCGTTGTATGCAGCATATTTATCATAAAATACAAGGAGGAAACATGAAGGTATTAATGAAACAAACTAATTTGTATGATGAAGCGAGCAGAAGATATCAAGAGCTTTTACAGACCAAACAAATCAAGGAGAATGCATTAATGAAAGCACCGCCAGGAAAGATCCATATCATTCAAACAAAGAATCATACACAATTTTATTTGAGAAAAGAAAAAGATGAGAAAACAGGAGAATACATATCTAAATCGAATACCTCCCAACTAAAGGTATATTTACAAAAATCATATGATGAAAAATGCTTAAAACTTGTTGAGCGTGAAATTGTTGTTTTGGAAATGCTTCTTAACAAATCCCATGCTCCTTTCGGAAGCCGGAAGAAGGTATGTTCAGATCATTTCAAACCAGCCCTTCAGCAAAATCACTCAATAAATTTCGAATCAAATTCTCAGCAAAAACATTCAGTTAGTTTTGTCACAAGTCTTCAACAAATCTATTCCAATTATCCTGAAGAAGTAAAAAAATATATTGATCCTATCGCGATGTCAGATGAGGATTATACCGATTATTGGATAAACATACCATTTGTCGGAAAAGAAATATCCGATTATGTTCCGTATTATGAAACAAACAGAAAAGAAAGAGTAAGGTCAAAATCGGAATTAAATATAGCAAATGCACTCGCTGAAAGAGGAATTCCTTACAAATATGAATGTCCGTTATTGTTGCAAAATGGATCGATCATTCATCCGGATTTTACGATTTTGAATAGAAAAGCGAGAAAAGAAATTTATTGGGAGCACAGGGGCATGATGGATGATAAGGCTTATGCCGGAAATTCAGTGTTAAGATTAAAAACACTTATGAAAAATGGTATTATTCTTGGACAAAACCTTATCATCACGGAAGAAACAGCTGCGAGCCCATTGGGTACAAATGAAATCGAGACAGTAATCGATATCTTCATAAACGGATAATGGCGACTTGGGAAGTCTTATAAAAAAGCAGCTGCCTGATTACTCAGGCCAGCTGCGCTTTCTGCATGTTGTAGTAAATGCCCTTTTTCTCCATAAGCTCGGCATGGGTACCGCGCTCTGCGATTTCGCCATTATGAATGACAAGGATCAGATCGGCATTCATGATGGTGGAGAGACGGTGTGCGATGGCGATGATGGTTCGTTTTCCTGCAAGCTCGCCAATGGCCTTTTGAATCTGCTGCTCCGTTGCGACGTCAACGGAAGCGGTGGCTTCATCCAATACAATAATGGGACTGTTTCGAAGAATGGCGCGGGCGATGGCTACGCGCTGTTTTTGTCCTCCGGAAAGGCGAAGGCCTCGCTCGCCGACCTGCGTTTCATATTGGTCTGGCATGTGCAGGATGTCCTCATGGATGTGCGCAGCCTTTGCAGCCGCCTCAATTTCCTCTCTGGTGGCATCTGGACGGGCATATCCAATGTTTTCCGCGATGCTTCCGTTGAACAGGAAGGTATCCTGCAAAACGGGAGAAATGTTATGGCGAAGGCTCTCCAGCGTAACGGTTTTGATGTCATGACCGTCGATTAGGATACGACCCTCGATGGGATCATAAAATCTCGAGATCAGCTGTGTCGCCGTGGTCTTTCCAACGCCCGTGGGTCCAACGAGGGCAACCATCATGCCAGGATCACAGGAGAAGGATACATGCCGTAACACAGGAATTTTATTATCATAATGGAAGGTCACGTCATCAAAGGCAATGCCACCCTTGACATTCTCCAGAGGCTTTGCATCCTCTGCATTCTGGATTGCAGAGGGCGTATCAAGAATCAGGGTGACACGCTCTGCACCCGCCAAGGATTGCTGCAAGCTTTCCAACAGGTTTGCAAGACCTGACACGGGAGCATAAAAGAGGGAGAGATACAGGACAAAGGCAACGATGTCCGCCACCGTGATTTGACCCTTATAGGCAAGATATCCTCCAAAGAAAACGACTAAAACCGTACCCGTGGATGAGAGCAGCTCCACGCAGGGGTGGAAAATGGCGCTGGCGCGAAGTGCCCGCAGCATGGCAACAACCTGCTCTAAGCTCTTCTGACGAACGCGCTCGCCCTCGTATTCCTCCTGACCAAAGGCCTGAATTTCATGCAGGCCAGAGAGGCTGTCTTGAAGCTGTGCATTCAGCTCGCCCATAACCTTTTGTGAAGCCCTGAAATAGGGTCTTACAATTTTAGCGAAAATTACGCCAGAGATTAAGATCAATGGGATGGGGCAGCAGGTGATTAGTGCCAGCTTCCAGTTGATGGTCAGCAGGATCGTAAGAACGCCAACAAAGGTGACAAGGTTCGTAATAATGTCGGGGATCATGTGTGCATAGAGAAGCTCGAAGTCTCTGGTATCATTGACAACGCGGCTCATGAGGTCACCAGTCTGCTTGTCATGGAAAAAGCCGAGGTCAAGGCATTGGAGCTTGTCATAAAGGCGGCTTCTCAGGTCGCCCACGAGATACCACGCGGCCCTGTGTGCAAGGTAGTTGCTTAGGAACCGAAACAGTACCCGAAGCAGATAGAGCCCCAAAAGCAAGGTTGCCAAATGCATAATAGATTTTAAGGAAGCATCATCAACACCCCGTTCCACAATCCCCGTCATGGAGGACAGAACCTTCGGCGCTGAGAGATTTACAAGTGTAAGGCCAAACGTGGAAAGAATGGCTATCACATACAAACCCTTATAACGAGCAGCTTCTTTGGTGAGTTTCCAGAGTGTTTTCACGATATTTCTCCTTTGGGTATGCCATGAACGATAAGATCAACAGAACGGTATCCAACTATAGTTTACGAAAAGGAAGATGTCCTGAGAATGGAGTATATTGTTCTTTAAACCAATGAAATTGTCCATGTGCGAAAAAACGCTTGCAAAATTTTCTGAAGCGTTGTACCATGCCAAAGACAGAAGGTCGAAATGGGGCGGCATTTCTTAAAAAGGTGTGTTGGGATTGGAGCGTAAGCACGATCAATGGCAGGATGGTAAGATGAAAGAACAAAAGGCAGCAGTATATCGGATGACGGAAGGAAATCCCGTCTCCTTAATTATCATGTTTTCGATTCCGATGCTTATCGGAAATTTGTTTCAGCAGGTATATAATTTGGTGGATTCCGTAGTGGTGGGCCAGGTGGTCGGCGCGGACGCGCTGGCGGCCATTGGCGCGACCAACTCCGTGACGTTTCTGTTTTTTGCGCTGTGCAACGGAATTGGCAACGGCGGAGGGATCATTACCTCCCAGTTTTTTGGGAAGGAAGATGACGGCGCCGTAAAGAGTTGCATTATCAATACAGGCTACGTGATGCTGGTGTTTCCGCTGGCGGTGGGTATCACGGCGTACTTTTTGTCAGAACCCATATTGCGGCTTTTGGAGACGCCATCCGAGATTATGGGAGAAGCAGTGATCTACATGAAGATCATGTGCGTGGGGATTGTCTTTGTATCCCTGTATAATTATGCCTCTTCGATGCTGCGGGCTCTGGGAGATTCGAAGACGCCGCTGTTTTTCCTGATCTTTTCCTGCCTTTTAAATACGGGACTTGACCTTTTGTTTGTCTGCGTTTTCCGGATGAGTGTCATGGGAGCGGGCATTGCAACGGTGATCTCCCAATTTGTTTCCGGAATCACGTGTCTCGGGTATGCCATGTGGAAAAACAGTTATTTTAAGTTTTCCAGGGAGGATCTGAAGTACAACGCCATGATCACCGGAAAGGTGCTAAAGCTTGGAATACCGCTTTCCCTGCAGTTTTCCCTGATCGCAATCTCCTGCATGGCGCTGCAAAAGGTCGTAAATTCCTATGGTAAGGTGACGGTGGCGGCATTTACTGCAACCAGCAGGATTGAACAGATCATCCACCAGCCTTACCAGACGCTGGGCGCGGCGCTCTCCACGTTCACGGGCCAAAACTATGGGGCCAATAAGATGGACAGGGTAAAGGAAGGATATCAAAAGGGAATCCTCCTGATGCTGATCTTTTCCGTCCTGATGCTTCCGGTGATGCAGTTTTTTGGCGAGGACGTCATCCGCTTCTTTGTGGAGGATGAGCCCGTGATTAAAATGGGCGCTAAGGCCCTTAGGATCACCAGCTTTTTCTATGTGATGCTGGGCATGATCTATGTTGTCAGGGGCGTTCTGAACGGCTTGGGAGATTCCATTTTTGCGCTGCTAAACGGCATTGTCGAGGTGTTTGGAAGATTTATTGTTCCGGTGATGATGGTAAAGATTCCCGCCATCGGCCTGTGGGGCATCTGGTGGTCTGTCGGGATCGTTTGGGCCTTAAGCGGCGTGACCGCCGTCATGAGATATGTAAGCTATAAGCGGAGATTGATGCGAAGGATGAATACAATAAGGGAAGAGGCCCGCAGAATCTGAAAATGTCGCGCAGGATCAAGAAATAAAATATTGGTAATCATGCTTTGAGCAGTTGCGGGTTATGGCAACTGCTCGTTTCTTTTTAATTTACGACAAATAAGTTTTAGGAGGAAATGAAAGATGAAAAAAATAGGTTATGTCAGAGTATCCTCGAAAGATCAGAATCCTAACAGGCAGATGGATGCCATGAAGGCTTTGGGAATCCCGGAAAAAAATATTTATTTGGACAAAATATCTGGAAAAAATTTTGAAAGGCCGGCATATCAAAGAATGCTTTCCAAACTAAAGGATGGGGATCTTGTCGTAATATTGAGCATTGACAGACTGGGGCGGAATTACAATGAAATTTTGGAACAGTGGAGAATTCTCACAAGGGAAAAGAGGGTGGACGTCGAAGTAATTGACATGCCCCTCCTTAATACCAATACGACAAAGGAAGGATTGACGGGTGTTTTTGTATCTGATTTGGTTTTACAGATTCTCGCTTATGTAGCGGAAACGGAGAGAGCCTTTATCCGTCAGCGTCAGGCCGAGGGTATAGCAGCCGCTAAGCGGCGGGGCGTACATTTTGGAGTTTGCAAGGGGGAGATTCCTGAGAAGTTGGAGGAGTGCTATCAGCGCTGGCAGAAAGGAGAGCTGACGATACGGGAAGGTGCTTCCGAACTGGGGCTAAGTAAATCCACCTTCTACCGCCGTTGCCTGGAACTCCGTAGCCGGGGAGATGGGGACTGAGATGAATAAAAGAGCGGACATGCGATTTGGCGCCCGCTCTTTTTCATACTCTATCCTACATTCTTTTCAAATGTTCAATCTGCCGTTTTAGTTCCTCGATCAAATCGTCCTTTTGCTTATTGGCTTCCCTTATTTCGACCAGCTCTTTTCCCTGCCTTTGACTGAGAGCTTGTATCTGCTCTTTTGCTTTAATTGCATCGTCCTTCTCTTTAATGGCGTCATCCTTCTCTTTAATGGCCTGGTCCAGTTCCTCGTGAAGCATTTCAATCTGCAATTTTGCGTCCCCCTCATCCAATATCCTGATCGCTTCAGAAATCATACTCATCATCTCCTCCGGCTTCCTGCGAAACTGATTGATTTCCAGATACGCCTCCTCAAATTCCGGATACTCATTTATCAGTCTTGTGATGTCCTCCGGTCTGTCAGAGGCAAGAAAATACATCCATGCTTCAAGCTCTGTCATCTTTGTCTCTATCTTATTATCCCGTATCCTGCGGAAAATATCAAGGGAAACAAAGATAAACTTTTGGATTGCCCGTTCTCTGAGCCCAGTGTCAAACTCCATGAAGTCCGCCGTCCTGTGAATGTAATTCTCCTCAAACTCCCTGAATTTCCTCGTGCTGCTATTCATAATAACGATCACATGCACTGGCCGGATGCTCTGGTAGTTGAATTCCACTTTGGGTTCCGGTTCATTTGTCTGCAGTCCCTTTCCCCGTTCCTCGTTCCATTCCCGCCATTCCCTCTGTGCCTGTTTTTGTTCATGCTTTAGCTGTTCATATTGCCGTACAACCATGTCGGAAGCATAGCATACCGCCCGCTCGAAGGGAAATTTGACGGAGATCCGCTGGATCTCCAGATCCACGTAAGAACCGTCCGACAGCTTCACGATCATGTCCATGATCATGACGGAGCCCTCCTCACTATGGCGCACCGATTCCGGCGGCAGGATCCTTACGATACTTACCTCTTGTCCCATCACCTGTGACAGAAATCTTTCCAACCGCTCCTGATTCATGATCTTTTTGAAAAACGGATCATACAGAATATTGAGCCCCCGGTTGCCCATGAAAAACTCCATCAGCATCTCCCGATCCTCTGGCCTCATTTCCCGATAGCGTTGAAGCATCTCCGGATTTCTTGAAATATCCTCCATGACCTCCTGTCGCAGTCTTTCACACCGCAGCGCCTCCGGCAGTTTCAGTCGGTCCATCGGCGGAAAGATCTCCCTGCCGAGGATCCGCCTCTCCTCCCCAGTTGTTTCTTTTCTGACATACCCCATGTGCAAATGCTCCTTTCCTAAATTGAAATAGTTACAAAATTACAGCGTTTTACAACTGCGAAATCAAAAGGAAAGGCGCCCCCAGTCAAATCCTTCCAAGATCTCCGTCAGTTGTATAAAAGTTGGGAAAAGCAAGGATTTCCTGAAATTAGATTTGAACGGGACAAATGAGAATAGAAGAAAATCTGCTTTGAGAATACTTTAGCATATCTTCAAAGCAGATACAAGGAGTTTATGGAATTTTAATATACTAATGTTCGACGTCTTTTAAACTAGACTCTTCGGGACATATGTTTTGAGGTGTTTTTCCGAAAAAACAAGTCTTAGGAACTTTACCTCGTTCAAATGGCACAAAGCCTTATATTATATGGCTTATCAGTCATTTCCCACAGTCTGCCCGGCAATCTCAGAATCATTTTAGCACAGCCGTCCCAAAATGTCTGCCTTGCGGGACAAATAAGGGCAGACTGTTTGCATTGAGAAAGGTGATCCATCCGCATGAAAAGAAATGGTAAAAATATGAGATGGGGGTTGAGTGTATGAAATTTAAGAGAATCAAATTGAAAATTGCGTTGCCAATGCTTTTATTGACATTGTTGACTGGTTGCGGACAAGGACAAGGTACTGTTTCCAATTCTGCTGGTACAAATGAGGAGGTAACAATTAGTTCGGTTTTGGCGGAAAGCGACCAAACACCAAGCAATCAGGAGAGCGAGCAGCCTAAGTCAGAAACAGATCTTTTGCTGGACATTGAAGATAAGGAAAAAAGATTCACGGAGGCAGAAAAACTTCTTGCGGGAAAGATTACCAACATTGAAGATGGACTAGAGAACAATCTTAGAATTTTGCGCATTATGGCAGAATGCAAGTCTGAAGAAAGTGACGAAGTTTTTCTTGATGACGATGAATTTAACGGCGTTAAGAATAGGGTATTGGAAGCTGTAGAAAAGCATAATGGAAAAAGCGCCATTTTGTTTTTTGACTTAGACGGATGGTTTCCCGAGGAAGGATTTTTAAGTATTTATGACAATCGAGACAGGCTTACATACGCAAATAATTCATTGGAATGGGACAAGGAGAATCACTATAATTATGAGGCATTCAAGCCAGATTATTCAACAGAAGCTTATCGTTATCTGCAAGATTCTAGTTATCAATATGATGGTGCAGGCAGACTAACAACAATTACAGTTCATCTTACGGATTATCAACACGATGAACCTTTTGAAAGAATTGACCGCGCAACTTACGATGACGAAGGGAAATTGATTAATGTATATCACGGAGATGATCTGTACGAAGAATATAAGTATAATGCGAACGGAAATTGTATCAGTGATAAAGTAAGACGGCTTGAAGATCCGGCAAAGGATGATTGGTACACGACGGAATATCAGTATGGGAAAGACGGTTTCCTTCAAAAGGCAACCGACAGGTATTTTGTAGAATATGAAGAAAAGAAGTTAATTGCAGATACCTATGAATACGATGCCAGCGAAAAATATAAGGCGGTATACGTGCCAGCCAGAATAGTATTGTTAACTGATCAATTAGGAAAGCGTCTGTGCCCTCAAAAGTCTGTCGGCGGAGGAGCATCAGAAGCATGTACCATGTTAAAGTATGATGTCATTAGAAGTTACGAGAAGTTTGGAGGGATAGACATAGTTGGGGATGAGGCACCGGAAGATGAATTAACGGAAGATGAATCAACGGAAGAGGCGTATGATCTTTTGCCAAAGTATTATTGTGAAAGGGGGCGCGCATACATGATTGGCGTAACAAAAGACCATGGGAACGGGTTTGTGGAGTATGTTCAGTATGAACTTACTTATCACGGTGAAAAATTACATGATGTCGTTTGTATGCATGCTTTATACTACTTGCCAGGAAGATTCTGATAAAGGAAACTGATAAGATGCCACAGGGGTTCTTTTTGGAACATCTAATGTAAGACCTCAAAACCGCCATCTCTTACTTCTCAGAAATGGCGGTTTTTGTCGCAATATTTTTCGATAAATTGTTATCATCAATGTAGTTCACGCAGACTAGCAAAAGCATACTTGCGTAAGGCTTTAGCCACTACAGATAATTTTGCCACCGAGGACTGTCCCCAGTGGCACCAAGCGGTATACTATTTTAGGTTATAATTTTTTAAGGTATCGAAAATGTTATCGTAAGTATTTTGATAACAAAAAGTATAACATGCATTTTCACGAAACCTTTGTCCGCTTGATAAATTCTCCAATCCCTCTACGGTCTTAGCCATTATATCAGTGATTCTGTCAAAAGTATCATTTTTTATCATAAGCATATGAAGTTCAAAATCGAACTTTTCTGCTGTTTCTTTATCTTTTTCATTAATCATAAAATCTTGTAGTTTAACACATCGCTCGTTCTTTCCATGCTTAGTTGATACCACATCGAATGTTCTCACATAAAAGGACTTTTGCCTTCGGCAAATCAAAGCTGTTTCTGCCGTACATGATTCGCTTAACAACCTTTATTTTGTTCACGCTGCCTTCTGCCAAACCGTTGTTATACGCAAGCATAATCCCGTTCTTTACGGCTTCAATGTCTTTGGAGATTCCATTGGCATAGGTGTTCAGTTCGGCTATGTTTAAATCACGAATTTTGCGTAACAATCCTTGCAGGCCATTTGGATTTTTAGAGTATATTATCTCGAAAAACTCATTTCGCAGCTCATACAGAGTCGCAAACATGTGATATGTTTCCAAAGCCTTTTTGAACTGCTCCCTGCTGATCGAATAGATGTCATTAATTTTGCTGTAGATCAACTGCGTTAACAATTTTCTCTGTATGTAGCGACTGTTTTCAATGAAAATACCCTGCCCATAGATGAATAAAACCTTGCCAGAAGCCGCGGCTTCCTGTATAATAAACTGAGAATCATGAAATCATTTGCAGATCCCGAATGAAATGAAGGACGTGCCGACGTGCACGAAAAATGGCGGTAGGAAGCCGCGCTCGCAGTGCAGAAGCATTGCAAGGGGGATTTGACGGAGCAAAAATAACGGATTGTAGTATTTCAGTGATCATTGATGAGTTATCCATAGAGAAATCGTATGTCAGAAGGCGCACGAACCCGCAGAAGCAGGGCGAAGTGTGCTTTTTGTGTTTTCGGAGAGAAATTATGAATGTCGGAAAGGGAGCGGAAGACATGGAATTACAAGAATTTTTTCGGCAAAATCCTAAGGTTGCCATAGCCTTTTCGGGAGGCGTGGATTCCTCTTATCTGTTATATGCCGCGAAGCAGTATGCGCAGGAGGTCAGGGCTTATTACGTGGCGGCAGAGTTTCAGCCTAAATTTGAATTTGAGGATGCCATGAGGCTGGCAAAGGAAATTGGAGCTCAGGTGAAGGTATTAAGGCTCAGCGCATTGGAAATCCCGGGCGTTGCGGAGAATCCTGCTAACCGTTGCTATTATTGTAAGCAGGGCATTTTTGGCGCCATTTGGAATGCGGCAAAGGAGGATGGGTATCAGGTCCTTTTGGATGGGACAAATGCATCGGATGATGCGGGAGACCGGCCCGGAATGAAGGCGCTTAAGGTGCTTTCCGTGCGCTCGCCCCTTCGGGAGTGCGGACTTACGAAGGCGCGGATCCGGGAGCTTTCCAAAGAGGCGGGGCTTTTTACCTGGGATAAACCGGCTTATGCCTGCCTTGCCACGCGGATTCCCACGGGAGAGCGGATCACTAAGGAGAAACTGGCGGCAACGGAGGCTGTGGAAGGGTATCTGTTTTCTTTGGGATTTACGGATTTCCGCGTCCGCTCCAGGGAGGGACATGCCAGGATTCAGCTGCCTGAGGCGCAGTGGGATATGCTGGTGAAGCACCGGGCAGAAATCCTGGAAGAGCTTAGAAATTATTACGTGACGGTTTCCCTGGATCTGGAAGTCAGAGGGTAGCGTGCCATAAAGCGATACATGGCAGTAATTGAGGATGTCAGAGAAACTAAAGGAGCCGCCGTTTGCAATAGGAAAGGGAATACGGCTTTCGGAAGAAGTCAGGAGGAGTGGAATGAACGAGGACATTCGCAGCTTATTAGAGGGGATTAAGAATGGGTCCGTATCCGTCGAGGATGCACTTTTGGAGTTGAAGAAAAAGCCCTTTGAAGACATTGGTTATGCGAAGGTGGACATGCACAGAAAGCTTCGCCAGGGCGTTGCGGAGGTGATCTACGGCGCGGGAAAAACGCCGCAACAGATCATTGGCATCTCGGATGCAATGCTTCAGAACGGACAAAATACCATTCTGATTACGAGATTGTCAAAGGAGAGTGCGGAGGTTGTTGCGAAAGCGCACGAAATGCAATATTTTGAAACGGCGCGGTGCGGCGTCATCGGCGAGATGCCAAAGGCGGATGGCCTTGGAAAGATCGTAGTGGCGACGGGTGGTACCAGCGATGTACCTGTGGCGGAAGAGGCAGCCGTTACGGCCACGGTTCTTGGAAATGAAGTGGTGCGGCTCTATGACGTGGGCGTTGCCGGACTCCATCGCACGCTGGCGCATTTGGATGACATCATGAGCGCCAACGTCATTATTGCCATTGCCGGAATGGAGGGGGCCCTTGCCAGCGTCATCGGAGGCCTTGCGGATTGCCCCGTGATCGCCGTGCCGACCAGCGTAGGCTATGGCGCATCCTTCCACGGATTGTCGGCGCTTTTGTCCATGCTGAATTCCTGTGCCAGCGGCGTTTCCGTGGTCAATATCGACAATGGTTTTGGCGCGGGATATCTTGCAAGTATGATCAATCATCCCAAAATGAAGGACAGGTAAATAACGGCAAAGCGGCGTAAGCCCTGAGCCTTAAGCGATTTTGAAAAGATTTTGAAATGATAACGTAACCCGATGACAATAACAAATGAATCATGGAGGGCTTCTATGAAAAAATTATATTTGGATTGCGGCATGGGCGCCGCAGGTGACATGTTAACGGCAGCACTTTTGGAGTTATTGCCGGATCCTAAAGCATTTGTGGCAGAGTTGAACGCTTTGCAGATTCCTGGGGTGGAGTATCGCGCGGAGCCTTCCGTAAAATGCGGGATCACGGGGACGCATATGTCCGTGACCGTGCACGGCGAGGAGGAAGAAAGCCACGATCACCATGAGCATGACCACCATGAGCATGACCACCATGACCATGACCATCATGAGCATGACCATCATGAGCACCATCACCACCACCACCATACCTCCCTTCACGACGTGGAGCATATTGTGCGGGAGCATCTGAACCTGCCCGCCAAGGTAGCGGATGACGTTATGGCAGTGTATGGCCTGATTGCGGAGGCGGAGAGTCACGCGCACGGAAAGCCCGTGACAGAGATTCATTTTCACGAAGTTGGAACCATGGACGCCATTGCAGACGTAGTGGCGGTTTGCCTTTTACTAGATAAACTCGCGCCGAATGAAATTGTTGTTTCTCCCGTTCACGTGGGGAGTGGCCAGGTGCATTGTGCACATGGCATCCTTCCGGTGCCGGCTCCTGCAACGGCCTACATCCTGAAGGACGTGCCAATCTATGGGGGAGCCATTCGCGGAGAGCTCTGCACGCCTACGGGTGCGGCACTCCTTAAGCACTTTGCCACGAGGTTTGGTTCCATGCCCGTAATGCAGGTTCAGAGCATTGGCTATGGCATGGGTAAAAAAGACTTTGAGGCGGCAAACTGCGTCAGGGCCATCCTGGGAGATGACATGAGTGGAACGGCCGCCAGGCCGGAAGGTCTTAAGGCGCCGGAAGTTCTTAAGGTACAGGAAGGTTTTGAGGTGCAGGAAGCTCATGGCGGGAGCTGCGAAAAGCAGTTTGGCGACGAGGATGTTTTTGAACTCAGCTGTAACGTGGACGACATGACCGGTGAAGAGGTAGGCTTTGCCATGGAGCGCTTGTTTGAAGCAGGCGCAAGGGATGTCTATACCATTCCCATCGGCATGAAGAAAAATCGACCCGGCATCCTGATCCGCGTGCTTTGCACGGAGGGAACCAAGGAAAAAATCGTGAAAACCATTTTCAAGTACACGACTACCATTGGAATTCGGGAATGTGCCATGAAGCGTTACGTCTTGGACAGAAGCTTTGACATGGTTTCTACGCCTTGCGGAGACATTCATCAAAAGACGTCCGAGGGTTATGGCGTCATGCGAAAGAAGCTTGAGTTTGAAGACTTGGCGAGCATTGCACGCAAGCAGGGCATCAGTCTTTGGGAGGCTAGGGCCTTGGCACAAGATGCCGATGAGTAGGCATAACATGGTTTGACATGAAAAAGCGGTAGCCTGAATGGAAGCCGAAGATTTCATGGCCTAGAAGGAAGTATGTATGACCAGAAGGCATACGGGGAGGATACAAAGCCAGAAGGTGTTTGTTGCTGGAAATAAA
>SVFO01000001.1:56559-238775 GCA_015056795.1 Lachnospiraceae bacterium | reverse complement strand
GCGGAAAGGGAATCCAGGCAAGCAAAAAAGCGAGAGAATGCTTGCCTGTGAAGCGAAAAGAGGAATCCAGGCAAGCAGGAAGGACGAAAAACGCTTGCCTGAGAGAATAAAAGAGGAATCCAGGCAAGCATAGGGGAAGAGGTTGTTTGCCTGCAAGACGAAAATGAAATCTGAGCAAGCAGAAATAGGTGTGCGGTGTCCATTCGCATGTGGCTATGACGCACCGCTTGCAGAAACATACAACTTCTGGTTTGTTGATTGGAAGCAGGGAAATCGACAGCTTTTAGGTTGTAGAAATACCTTCATTGAAATTTTGTGATGAAAAGAACTTATGAAGAAGAATGGCGTCTTATAGGATAAGAGGCGCGATCGCCTAAACAGCAGACAGAAAAGAAGTGCAGATAAAGAAGTACAGATAAAGAAGTACAGATAAAGAAGTACAGATAAAGAAGTACAGATAAAGAAGTACTATATAGGATAAGGGCAGGATTCAGAAAAGGAGCTAGAATATATGAAGAAGAAATTGCTTATTTTATTATGTGCATGTATGGCGTTGTCGGGATGTAGTGACGTTGGGACGGGGAATCCGCAGGGAAGCTCAGGGCAAGAAATTTCGGGAAGTAGGCAGGAAGATCCCTCAGGGCAGTCGCAAGGAAATGGCAATCAGGGAATTAGCGAGCAAGGAAATGGCAATCAGGGAATTAGCGAGCAAGGAAATGGCAATCAAGGAAGTAGCGAACAAGGAGAGAATGGTCAGGGGAATTCTGGACAGTCACAGGGGAGCAGCGAGCAGGGGGGCTCGGGGGAGGTTCGTAAGCTCGGGGCAAACGGAGACCATGAAATTATTCCCGTGGAGCTGGAAAACGCTTATCAGAAGGCTGCGTATTTCGCGGATCAGGTTTACCAGGAGAAGGGTGGTAACATTCTGGTGAGCCCGCTTTCATTAAACGTGGCGCTTGGCATGGTTGCGGAAGGGACGACGGGTGAGACGGCGGCAGAGCTCTACCGCTATCTTGGCGGCGAGACTTATGCAGATTGGGTAGATCAGTATCTTGCCTTTGCGGAAGGTTTGGAAGCCCATGAGGATGATCAGTATTCCAAGTATTCCTTCTCCTACAAGCTTGCCAATTCGATTTGGGTCAGAAAAGGGGATAAGCTTTCAGAGAATTATCGCAAGCTCGTGCAGAAAAAGTTCCGCGCAGAGGCGGAGAACGTCGATTTCGTCAATGAGGCGGAGGCCACGGCAAACAAGATCAATTCTTGGTGCGATGAGCATACGGAGGGATTGATTAAAGAGGTTGTGAAGCCTGACATGTTTAGTCCTGGGCTGGCTGCAGTCCTGGTAAATTCCCTGTACTTTGAATCTCCGTGGGTTAAGCAATGGATCGTCAATCAGCGCGAGTTTACCAACCTGGCGGGGAAGAAGACAACGCAGGATATGCTGGTAGACTATTCTCTTTCCAAATATTTTGAAAATGAGCATTGCACGGCATTTGCAAAAAATTACTACAATGGATTTGAGTTCATTGGCATTCTTCCCAAGGAGGAGGGCGATTTTTCGCTCAGCGATCTGGATTTAAAGAGTCTGATGGAGTCCAGAACGGAGGAGTATGACGTCAGGGCCATCATGCCAAAGCTGGAGTTTGAGACGATGACGGAGAACGTCGTTGACATTCTGAAAGCAGAGGGAGTTCTCAAGATTTTTGATCCTGCCTGCGAGGAGTTTGACAAGATGGTGGAGGGAAGATCGCTTTTTGTCAGCGACATTCTTCAGAAGTGTAAGATTGAGCTGGACGAGGAGGGCACCAGGGCAGCAGCCGTGACCGTGATCTTGGCGAAGGATACGGCAGCTTTTATAGAACCGGTTCAAAGGGAAATCAAGGAGGTTTTCCTGGACAGACCGTTTGCATTCCTAATCTATGACAGCAATAACGACCAGATACTTTTTGCCGGGAAGGTGACCGACATACAATAGCTTGTGACTTTTCATCAGACAAAACACAATAGCTTGCACTGCAAGGAAATGGCGTAAAAAAGGACACTTTCTTCTTCGAAGTGTCTTTTTTTTTGCATGGAATTGTGGTATACTATTTTCAGAGACGAAATTCGTTAGTATAGGGAGACAAGTAGGCGAAAAAGTGCTTCCGATTTGTGAATTTCGTAAAAAATGTGTCTTTACGAAAGACTTTTTTTAGTATATAATTAATATCTGCGTATGAGGTTCTTTGAAAACGCATGGGGGAATATGGGTTAGAGAGGAGTTACTGTTAATGGGTCTTAAAGATGTCTTCGCGAATCGTAAATTAGCAAAAATCAAGAAAATGCAAGATGATACAAAGAAGACAAGTCAAAGCATTTCCTTGGGAGATTCCGCACAGACGGAAGCAATGAGAAACCATTTTCCAAAAGAGGTTGGAGCGTTGGAATCCTATGCCAAGGCAGCAGAGGATTTGTTCCTGTACATTAAGGCGAACCCGGAGGTTGTTTATATCTTAAAGGACATGGATATCTTACCTCCTTTCATGGTGTTCCCTTGGCTGGATCCGGATGCACCGGATTGGCGTGAGGGTATCTGCAATACCTATGCAGATATGTTTAAGCGCATGATGAATCAGAAGAGCCCCAACGAGATCTATGAGTATTGCCAGAAGTTCCCTTATCCTGATTGGTGGATTCATAATCCTCCTTGCCAGCCAGTGCTGTATCAGGAGTATTGGGAGATTGATTTGGCAGAGACGGGCTACGACGATCACTGGAGATTGGCGCTCTGTAAAAAATACAGGGACAAGCATTGCTCCAGATTCCATTCTGAGGAATGTGACGCAAAAACACCTTATCGGGACTAAATTGACAGAGACGATAAACCAACGAAGGAGTCTGTTTTCGCAATGCGAAGACAGACTTTTCTTGTAGTCAGGAAAGGAAGCAAGCATACGGGAAATAAGATCAGAGGCTTAGCAGCAGACGGTTTAAAGGGTGAAATACGGAGGGTAAAGCATGCAGGGTTACGTAATGGCATTGGATCAGGGGACAACAAGCTCGAGATGTATTTTGTTCGACAAGGAGGGCAACATCTGCTCGATGGCGCAGAAGGAGTTCGGGCAGATTTATCCGAAGCCCGGCTGGGTGGAGCATGACCCGAAGGAGATTTGGTCGAGCCAGCTTGCAGTGGCGATCGAAGCAACGGCGAGAGTCGGCGTGGGAGCAGATAAAATCTGTGCCATCGGCATTACCAACCAAAGAGAAACGACCATCGTTTGGGATAAAAAGACTGGCGAGCCTGTCTACAACGCCATTGTCTGGCAGTGCAGGAGAACGGCGGATCGCATTGAGCAGCTGAAGGCGGACGGACTCGAGGAGTATGTCCGCGAGACGACGGGACTCATCCCCGATGCCTATTTTAGCGCGACGAAGATCGCCTGGATTCTGGATAATGTCCCGGGAGCAAGGGAGCGCGCTGAGAAGGGTGAGCTCCTCTTTGGCACCGTGGATACCTGGCTTATCTGGAATTTGACGAAGGGTGCCGTCCACGTCACGGACTACACCAACGCATCGAGAACCATGCTTTACGACATTCACAAGCTTTGCTGGGATGAGAGAATTTTACAGTATTTTGGCATTCCTGAGAGCATGTTACCTAAGGTTTGTCCGTCCAGCTATGTCTATGGGGAGACGGACCCTTCCGTGCTCGGCGGTCGGATCAAGGTAGCGGGAGCGGCTGGAGACCAGCAGGCGGCGCTGTTTGGACAGTGCTGTTTTGAGCAGGGACAGGTGAAAAATACCTACGGAACGGGCTGCTTCTTACTCATGAATACGGGTGCCAAGGCCATTTCCTCGAAAGCGGGACTGCTGACGACCATCGCCGCCAGCGGAAATGATCAGATCGAATATGCGCTGGAGGGAAGCGTTTTTGTTGCGGGAGCGGCAATTCAGTGGCTTCGCGACGGCATGCGTATGTTCCAGAAGGCCTCCCAATCCGAGGAGTATGCACGGCGCGTGCCTGACACGGCAGGAGTTTATGTCGTACCTGCCTTTGCTGGCATGGGCGCGCCCTACTGGGATCAATATGCGAGGGGGACCATCGTCGGCATTACCCGTGGCTGTACGAAGGATCACTTCGTTCGTGCAACGCTCGAATCCATTGCGTATCAGACGGCGGACGTCCTTGCGGCGATGGAGGAGGACAGCGGCATGAAGCTGAGAACCCTGACCGTGGATGGCGGCGCGAGTGCCAACGATTTCCTGATGCAGTTCCAGGCGGACGTCATCGGGACGGAGGTTTTGCGGCCTCGCTGCATTGAGACGACGGCGCTGGGCGCGGCATATCTTGCGGGACTTGCCGTGGGCTACTGGACGAGCAAGGAGGAAATCAAGGCGAACTGGAGCCTCGGTGCGGATTTCCTGCCGACCATGTCCTGGGAGAGACGAGAAAAGCTCATGAAGGGCTGGAAGCGGGCTGTGAAGTGTGCGAGAGTCTGGGCGGAAGAGGAATAGGATCAATGGTTGTAGGCGCTCTCTGTGGAGAGCGCTTATATTTTTCTTGACTTCAATGAGGACATATCTTATACTTAATTTGTTTCACTTCAGAACATTCTTTTGGCACATCGCTGCGATTTCCTAGTATGAAACAAAACGATAAGCGAGAACCGTGGTGAGTAATGCTTGACAACTGAATAATTTCTGTTACTATAAAATTACGGTGGGTCCTACCGATAAGTGGAAGTTGTAAAAGTGATGAGATCGCTGATGGTGATCTCACAGCTTGGCTATGTCGTTTGACATAGCCAAGTTTACATTTATAAAGGAATATATGGCACAAGAACGCTTAAATCTATATCTGATCGATATGAAATATGTCAGAAATCTGCACAATGCCGATGATCGTGTTTCATCCGTTTCTCCCCAAATTGGAAAACAGCATAGAATTTATGTAGGTGTTATTGTTATGCTTAATAATAGGAAATATCTTATTCCCTTGTCACATCCGGTTGAGAAACATAAGAAAATGAAACCGCGTGCGGATTTTGACAAGATAATGGACAGAAAAGGAAAACTAATTGGAGTCTTGAATTATAATCTTATGATTCCAGTAGAGGATGCTCAGACGCAGAAAGTTATTTTGAAAGACAACAAGGACGATACCGTAGCAGAAAAGCATTATAAACAATTATGCATTGATGAATTAATGTGGTGCCGTAAGAATCGTGAAGCAATTGTCAATAAGGCAAGGGTTTTATACGATCTATGTGGAGAGAATTCAAAATATAAAGGGAAAGATAGATGCCTAGATTTTAGAAAAATGGAGCGGGTATGCGATAGATATAATGCGAATATAATTGGATGACAAACTGATATTTGTTTCAACGGAATACTTTACAAAAAATATCACAATATACCTTGACAGGCGAGGTATATTGTGATATTTTATACTTGTCTCGATACAAAAAATTGAATATAATTTTTATGATTTCAAAAACTGAGTTCGTAAACGGATTCTGAGAAAAGAAAGGAAAGGGAAAAATGATTAATTTTATTGTTAGTCTTATCGTAGGTGCCATTTGCGGATGGTTGGCAGGCATTATCATGAAGAGTGAGCACGGCATTATCATCAACATTATCCTTGGCGTTGTCGGAGGCGCAGTTGCAGGTGCGCTGTTTGGCGTTCTTGGCATCAGCTTCCATGGCTTCATCGGCAACATCATCTGTGGCGTGATCGGCGCATGCCTCCTGATCTTTGTTGTAAGACTGATTAAGAATAAGAAATAAATCATCGAGTTTAGAATCTGCGAAAACCCTGACGCGTATGCTCTCGCGCCAGGGTTTTTTGTTGTGAGGTAACGAAATAAAAAACTTTTGCGTATCTGCGCTATTTCGTATATAATGACTTTATTAGTATATCATGGAGGAAGTATGGCATGAGAATCATGGTGATGGACGGCCAGGGCGGCGGCGTTGGAAGGCTTTTGGTCGAGGCAATCTTGGCAGCGATTCCCGAGGCAGAGATCATTGCCGTTGGAACGAATGCAACGGCAACGGCCAACATGATGAAGGGCGGAACGACGCTTGGAGCCACTGGAGAGAATGCGGTGGTTTATAATAGTATGCGCGTGGATGCCATCTGTGGCCCCATGGGAATTTTGATGGCAAATGCCATGCTGGGAGAAATTTCGCCGAGAATGGCTGGCGCAATTTCGAGCGCGGAGGTGCCCGTCTTTCTCATTCCGATGGGTAAATGTAATGCGAAGGTTGCCGGCGTGGCGGAGAAAAAGCTGGCGGAATATGTGAAGGAAGTTGTTGGAAGCTTGGAAAAGCTGAAGAAGTAAAGAAATTCAAGGGAAAGCTACCCAAGCGGGAAGGTTTTCATAGGAACCGATGGTATGACGTGCAAAGCCAAAATGGCGATAGAACGACGTGCAAAGCCAAAATGATGGATAGGACGAAATGATGAACGATCAGGAAATGGCGGATAGACAAAAAGCACAATTTCAGAAGATGACGGAGACACCAATTGCGCCGCTGGTGATCAAGCTTGGGATTCCGACGACGATCAGCATGCTTGTGACAAGCATCTACAACATGGCGGACACCTTTTTTATCGGGCAGTATGGTGCGGGGATTGTTGACCCGAGCGTCACGGACATTGAGGCGGCCTCGACGAGTGCGTCGGGTGCGGTCGGTGTCGTTTTCGGCCTGATGGCGATTATTCAGGCGTTTGGCTTTATGTATGGGCAGGGGAGCGGCAGCATTTCCTCGCGCGCCCTCGGTGCCAAGGAGGTGGACAAGGCCTCGAAGTATTCGTCCACCGGATTTTTTGCGGCGTTGCTGACGGGAGCCATCATGACGGTGCTGGGACTCCTTCTGCTGGATCCGCTGATGCGACTGCTCGGCAGTACGGAAACGATTCTGCCCTACGCGAGAACCTATGGCTTTTATATCCTGCTTGCGGCTCCGTTTATGTGTTCGAGCTGTGTCCTCAATAACGTGCTCCGCTTTGAGGGGCAGGCGGCCTTCGCCATGATCGGCTTGGCTTCGGGCGGCATTTTGAATATTTTTGGCGACTGGCTTCTCATGAGTCAGTTTCGCATGGGCATCCAGGGAGCTGGCATTTCTACGGCCATTTCGCAGCTCATCAGCTTTAGTCTTTTGCTCTCGATGTTTCTTCGCGGGAAGACGTCGGGCAAGCTTTCCCTTCGCAATGTTTCCAAGGATCTCAATGATCTCATTTTAATCTGCAAGACGGGTCTTCCGAGCCTTGTAAGGCAAGGTCTCACCAGTGTTTCCACGATGCTTTTGAATGATCGTGCGGGTCTTTACGGGGATGCGGCCGTGGCTGCCATGTCCATCGTCAATCGCGTTTGCTTCTTTACCTTTGCAACGGCCCTTGGCATCGGGCAGGGCTTCCAGCCTGTCTGCGCGTTTAATTATGGCGCAAAGAAATATGGGCGTGTTCGCAAGGCATTTTTATTCACATTTTTGGTCGGAGAGGTTTTCCTCGGCGTCGTGGCGCTGGTCGGCATCTGGTTTACGGAGCCGTTGGTTCGGATTTTCCGCGATGACCCTGAGGTTGTAAGAATCGGTGCGCTGGCGCTGACGGCACAGTTTATTGGGCAGCTCTTCCAGCCCTTGTCTGTCTGCACCAACATGCTATTTCAGAGTGTCGGAAGGGTTGGCATAGCGACGCTCATGTCGATGCTGCGAAGCGGTTTGTTCTTCCTGCCAGTGCTTCTCGTTTCATCGGCAGTTCTTGGGCTACCTGGAATTCAGTGTTCTCAAGGAATTTCGGACATTTTGACAATGTTTGTGGCCGTGCCCTTTGTCCTTCGGTTCCTGAAGGAGATGAAGGGTTTGGAAGAAAAGAGTAGGGAGTTGGAACATGAGAAGGTTGAGGGGTAGGTGGATATTATACGTGCTCATCCTGACATTGGCCTTTCCTCTGCTTCACGCGATGGCGGCGGAGGGGGAAGATGGGTCATATGCCAGGATGCTTGCGCGGAAAAATCAGGAGTTTACGTCTGGTGATGAGGTCATTCAGGGGGAGCTTCCCGTGCAGGAGGCAAAGGAGTATACTCTGATGGTCTATATGATCGGTTCCAACCTGGAGAGTAAGCTTGGCAGTGCCAGTGCGGACATCGAGGAGATGGAAGAGTCGGGTCTTGATTTTGAGAGCACAAATCTGATTCTTTATACGGGCGGCAGCGCAAGATGGTTTTCCGACGTGCCCTGCGACAGGAACTGCGTCATTGACATGAGCAGGCAGGGAGAGAACCGCGTTGTTGCCGGTACGGCGAAAAACGCGGACATGGGGGCGTTTGAGACACTGGCGGCCTTCGTCAATTTTTGTACGGAGAAGTATCCTGCAGAGCATTATGGTCTGATCCTGTGGGATCACGGCGGCGGACCGCTTTGGGGATATGGCGCGGATGAGCTGTTTCAGGGGGACGGGCTGCTTTTGTCCGAGATGCAGCTGGCGATGGAGAGAACGGTTTTTTCAGGGAGCAGGAAGCTGGATTTTGTGGGCTTTGATGCCTGCCTGATGGGAAATCTTGAGACCATGGCGGTTTGGGAACCCTATGCGGAATATTACGTTGGTTCCGAGGAGCTGGAGCCAGGAGACGGCTGGGACTATCATTTTTTGAAGGCATTGAATCAAAAGTCGAAGGATCCCGTGAAGGTTACGACGGCGATTGTTCAGGCATTTGAGAACTATTATAAGGCAAATAAAACGCAGTATTTTAATCCTGACGTAACCCTTTCCGTGACGAAGCTTTCGGAAATTCGTAACGTGCAGGTGGTGCTGGCAAACGCGGCGCTTGTGATGACGAAGGATGTTGAGCGTGGACAGGCGCAGGAGCTGTTTGCAACGCGCGCCAAGGCAAAGAGCTTTGGCATCACGGGGCGTGCCGAGGATGGAACGCAGTTTTATTATGACCTTGTTGACATGGGGAGCTTTGCCGAGGAATTCAAAAAGCGGTCGGAGACCGAGGGAAAGGAAATGCTGGCGGCCCTCAAGAAATTCGTGGTAAAGAACTATTCCAACGTAGAGGGTGCGAGCGGCGTGACCTTTTATTATCCTGCCAACAATCGCGGCCAGTATCATGAGATGCGGGAAACCTATGAGAAGCTGGGCCTGAATCGGGAATATGGCGATTTTATCAAGAGTGTCGGAAGATCCTGGCTGAGCAGCGAACGGCAGGAGTTTACGCTGGCGGAGCTGGCACTGGATGAAAAGGGCAAGGCGTATGTGCTGCCCTTGACGGAGGAGCAGGTGGCGGCTGCCGTGAATGTCAGTGCTTCGATCTTAGTCCGTGAGGAGAGTGGAGAGTTTTGGACGGCGATGGATCGCATCGCGGCGTATCCCGATGAGGACGGCGTGATTCGACTTTCAAGGGATCCGAAGCTTGTGACGCTGGAGACGAGTGGGACGCAGCTGCTTTGGCCCACGACGCTGGCAGAGGATTCGGCGAAGAGAAGAATCTATCACACGGCTCGCACGAGGCTACTTAGTAGCGGCGAGTCCATTTACCAGAGGCCTGCAGTCTGCTATGAGGACGTCACGGTGATTCTGCAGGGGAGCACAAAGGGCGATTCGCTGACGGTCAAGGCGATCAACAGTGTCTCGGAGGATGCCGAGGGCGCTGGCAAGGAGTCCATCGACGTCTCACATTATGATTCGATTTTTTATTACTATTCGCCGAGGATTCCTTCTTGGGATGCGGATGGCGATTTCCTGCCCTATGAGGAGTGGCGGCAGTCCTCCGATAATCGCTCTGGCATGCAAACGCTGGAGGATCGGTTTGGATTTTCACTAAAATCTGCCTCCCAGCTGTCGGAGGAGTTATATTATGTCGTGACGCTGGAGGATGCGGGCGGACAGCTGTATGTCACGGAGCCCGTGAAAATTGAACCCACAAGAAGCTATGAGATTTATCGGGAGCTGACGGAGCGGGGAGAATTGGTCTATCAGATTTACAAGGATCATGCAACGCTCCTGTCCTATGCGGGAACGGACGAGCACCTGGAGCTCCCTAACCGCGTGCAGGATAAGTATGTTACGGAGATTGCGCCGTATGCCTTTTCTGATTTGACTATGGTACAGGGCGCTGATGCATTACCGCTCAGGAGCATTCGCTTCCCGAATCGGTTACAGAGAATTGGTTCGGGAGCCTTCCAGAACTGTGTGTCACTGGAAGCCTTAGAGCTTCCTTCTGTCGTGGACGTCATCGGCGCCAAGGCTTTTTATCATTGCATTGGCCTAAAGGAGGTCAAGCTTCCTTCTGTCATCCGCACCATGGGAGCGTATGTCTTTGCTGAGTGCAGCGGGCTAAACAAAGTGACGCTTCCCACGAGCGTCAACACCATTGGAAGCGGCGTGTTTGCGTGCTGTGAGAGTCTGGAGGAGATTGCGCTTTCCAGCGTGAATTCTTATTACAAGATTATGGATGGGGCGCTGTATACTAAGAGCGGAAAGACGCTGCTTGCCGTTCCCGCGCGGAAAACGGGAAGCTTTACGATCAGCAAGGGGACGAAGAAGATTGCGTCAGATTGCTTCTCCTGCTCGAGGCTAAGTGAGGTGGTCCTGCCAGAGGGGCTGGAGACCATTGAAAATTATGCATTTTATGGGGCGGTCAAACTGCGCGTTCCTGCCTTCCCTGAGAGCCTAACGAGCATCGGGCATTATGCCTTTTATGCGGGCTGGAATAATTTGAATTTGTCGCAGGCGGCGAAGGGCGTTCATGAGATTTGGCTGGGAAAGAATGTTTCTTATATTGGGCGCGAGGCGTTTGTAGGGTTCGTTGAGCGCAAATTTATCGTCGACGAGGAGAATGCTTCGTATACTGCAAAGGATGGCGCGCTTTTGAATAAGGCGGGCGATGCCATTTTGGAGTTCGCGGCGAATGGTCAAAATACCTTCTTGGTTCCAGAGGGCGTTAAGGTATTCGACTTTGGTATTTTAGAGCAGATCGGTCAGGATGGAAAATATGTGGAGAATCCACCCTATCATGTATACATACCTGACAGCGTGATGCGCTTTACGGGAAGGACAACCTTCCTTTGGGACATCGTTTTGCATTGCAATCCTGGATCGGCGGCAGAGAGCTACGCGCTGGATCAGGAGGTTAGCATTTCCTATGAATGGGATCCCATAGAGCGAGAACTGACAAAGAGCACGCCTAAGGGGGAGCTGACCTATCAGCTTACCACGAAAAAGGCGATTTTGGTGCATTATGAGGGTACGGATGAGGAACTGGTGATCCCTGAGGAGGTTGCGGGGAGACCAGTTGCGCAGATCGGAAATGGCATGAAGGGGCTGGTAGGCGCACTTGTTCCGAAGACAGTTAAGCGCGTCGTGCTCCCGAAGACGACGGAGACCATTGCGGCACATGCGTTTGAGTATTTTGGAGAGTTCGAATGTGAGCTGCCAGAGAGTGTCAGGGTGATCGGGGATCAGGCGTTTGCCTATTGCAGCGTGCCCTTTACGGAGCTTCCGAAGGGACTTTTGGACCTTGGCGCGGAGGCACTGGGGAGCGGATGTGACTTTAGCGGTGGTGTGACAATTCCCTCTGGCATTCAGAGGATTGCGCCTGGCGCATTCATGGGGATTGCAGTATCGGAGTTCCGCATGGAAGGGGATCATTCGGATTATACCGTGCGCGATGGCATGCTCTATGCCGCAAATGGACGGTTTTTGCTGGCGGGAAGACTTCCAGGCGCGGACGGCAAGGTTACGATTCCAGACGGGACGGAGGTCATTGGAACCTACGCTTTCAGCGGACTTCCAGTGACGGAGGTAGTGCTTCCTTCGTCCGTCACGCTGATCGCGCGGTATGCGTTTGCTTATTGTACGCAGCTTCAGGCGATCACGATGCCCGAGGGACTACAGAATATTGGATCGTATTCCTTTGTTTACACGGACCTGAAGCAGTTAGAGCTCCCGAAGAGCTGTACGCGGATTGGCATTGCTGCATTCTTTGGAGCGTATAGGCTGGAGAGGGTAGTGGGAGCGCCGCAGGCTGTCGAGCCTTATGCGTTTGCCTATTGCCAGAGTCTTTGGGACATCTCATTCGCGGAGGGTCTGGTGGAGATCGGGGATTGTGCCTTTTATCAGACCTCCGTTATTTCCGTGTCCCTGCCGGATAGCCTGTATTCGCTGGGGGATCAGGTCTTTGCATCAGATGCGCCTGGCATCCGTAGCAAGGTCATGAAGGAGATGGTGATTGGAAGGACGCTTAGTCATATTGGCGAGAATGCCTTTGGCGGCCTGTCCATTTCGAAATTTGTCGTGGCTTCGGATAATAGGCAGTATGCCGTAACGGACGGGTTCCTCACGGACAAGGCGGGAAGACGGTTGTTTGCGTGTCCCACGGGACGGACGGGAGAGATTACCATTCCTGAGGGGATTCACGAAATTGCGTCGTATGCGCTTTATGATTGCGAATATATTACGATGATCACCATTCCTGACAGCGTTGACGTCATTGGGCGCAATGCCTTCTGTGATCATGCTTCAGAGGGGAATTTGAATGGAGGTCGGCCGATTCTATGTTGCAAGGAGGGGTCGGCGGCTTATGCCTATGCCATAGCTTATCATTGGCCATATTTGCTAGATGTGGTTGACGATGAGAATAAAAAATGATAGAATAATTTCATAATAACTCATAAATTGTCAGAAAACTGTCAAAAAGCAATCCTATCGCGAAGCGATTCCAATTAAGAAAGAGGGGTGATGAAAATGAAGAGGAAGAAAAGCTTCTTCATGCTATTAGCTTATGTTCTGGCATTTTCCATGTTCTTGTCATCGTGTGCGTCTCCCGGAGGTCAGAAGGAGGCGGGAAGCAGTGCGGGGGTTGAGAGTCAGGCATCACAATCCTCACAGGATGCTTCGGTGGACGCTTCTAAGGAGGCATCAAAAGCTGGCGAAGAGGTCGGCCTGCCGGGTCAGATGGATTTAAAGGCAAATTTGAATGAGGTGATTGTCAATTTTGCCGCAACGGCAGAGACCTTCAAGGGTGAAAAGCTGACCTTTGTTAGTGAGAAGCCGATGGGTGACTTGCCGACAATCGAGGTCAAGGAGCCGGAGATATATACGGCGGAGCAGATCGCGAAGGCAAACCGTTCCATGCGCGATTACAAGCGCAGCGTGGATGCTCAGATCGTTAATAATGCCAAGGAATATTTTGTCTATGGCAAATTGACGAAGGAGCAACAGGCGATCTATGATGCCTATTATCTCTTGGCGCAGGATCCGACGACGCAGGAAAACATCGTGTCCTTCCAGACCTCCGTTGACATTAATTCTGAAGAAATCTTAGCGGAGCTGTATACGCCGATGTTGGCGTTAGTCTATGACCACCCGGAGCTTTGGTGGATGAATGTATGGAACGGTACTGTGGAGGTTGGTTTTGGCGTCGGAGACCAGAAGAACGGCAAGACAACCATTTATTCAGGCTTTATAAAGACTTACGATACCTTTGAGAAGGACGTGGCGGCTTTTAATAAGTCGGTGAATGAATTCCTTTCTGGCATTAACACAAATGTCAGCGAGGAGAAGATTGCCCTGCAGGTCCATGACAAGCTGATCGATTGGGTGACCTATGATGATCCCGTGCTTCAGGATGGCCTTCTTGATTTTGCCCACACGGCGTTTGGACCTTTGGTGCGAAATTCCCGTGGTAATGAGCATTGGTGTGTATGTGATGGCTATGCACAGGCTTATGTTTACCTGCTGCAGCAGCTCGGCGTGACCGCGGCGGTTGTGGTTGGTCCCGTGAGCAATGCCGGTGCGGATGGGCAGATGGGCCTACACGCATGGAACATTGTAAGAATGGATGGTCGCTGGTATGAGGTGGACACCTGTTGGGATGATTTTACCTATTTTCCTGACATGGTTAGAAATCAAATGGATAAGTCCACAAATGGCTATGAGTATTATCTGGAGATGGTGAATGATAATGTTTACATGGATCGGCTTTATCATTACATGTTCCAGCTTACCACGAAGCAGATCGAAAATTATCAGGTTCCTGAGAGTCTGTATTACACCAGCCGTGACGGCAGGGTTAGGTTCTGCATTATTGGCGACTCGCAGCGCTGGCGCCAGCATGTAAAGCCTGAGACGGGATCTGATTTTGTAGTTAAGTATACGGTGCTATTGCCTGAGGCGGACGGGTCCCTGACCTCTGGCGGAGGCAGTACGACGGAAGTGGATGATGACGACTGGGATGATGAGGATGACATATGGGACGGTGGCAGCGGAGACATTCATGACCTGATCGGCGGCACGGATTACAAACAGATTGCAGGCTCCTATTATGTGTCAAAGTATAATCAATATGACCAGGCAACCCTGGAAAAATACTATGGCAAGGACTATTACAAGCAGCTGTCCATGTTCGACCTCAAGGCGAATGGTACTGGCACGATCTATGAGAACGGCTCCACGCTGAATTTCTACTATATCTTTGACGGGTATTATTTGTATTTATATTCGGAAAATGGAGGATGCCTGTTCCTGCAATATGACCAGGGGAACTTCCTGATGTATGATTACTATGGGAATGTTTATACGTTCTCGAAATTAAAGTAATCTGTTCTGAGAAATCGGCTGTGCGTACGCAATGCCTCCTTCCGTGAGAAGGGGGCATTGTTTGAATCGGAGGAATGATTAAGCAGGTTATGGAGCAGCGTGACAGGAAGAAAAGTGATGTCATACGGTGGTTTCTGGTTTTCTTGGCGTTCGGGTTTGTGGGCTGGGTGTATGAGGTTGCGATTGTGTGGTTTGAGATGCACCTAGGCTTTGCGAACCGCGGGTTTCTGTGGGGACCATGTCTGCCGATTTATGGCATTGGCGGGCTACTGATTCTCTTGGTGACGATGAAGGTGAGGAAGCATCCGCTTCTGTGTTTTTTGGGGGTCTGCCTGTTTACGACGGGTGTGGAGCTTCTGGCGAGTTATTTGATGGAATGGTGGATGGGAAGCTTTCTTTGGGATTACCGCAATACGGGATACGGACCGACCTTCGAGGGACGAATTGCGCTTCGGTCAAGCCTGCAGTTTGGACTGATGGGAATGGCGGCAGTCTATGTCGTCTATCCTCTGATTAGTAAAGTGGTCGAGAAGCTGCGCGTGAAGCTTCCCAAGGGGTACCTTGTCATGACGCTGATGCTGCTGGCTGTCTTCTTGGTCGACTTGGTTTATCACGTCATCCATGGAAGCAACGCAAAATGGTGAGAAATAAGACAGTGGGGATTGCCCTCGCTGTCTTATTTTATGCTTGCCATATGAGACATTTTTGGATAAAATAGCTTTGTATGGATATTTTTGTCCGGAAAGGAAGGTAACATATGTTAGTTCAAAAGTATAAGGACATGCTTTCAAAAAAGTCCGTGATTCGTGAGCTTTCTGAGTTTGCAACGGCGCGCGGGCAGGAGATTGGGTATGAAAACGTATTTGACTATAGTCTTGGCAATCCGTCTGTTCCCGTTCCTAAGGCGTTTACGGACAGAATGATCCAGATGCTGGCGACCCGCGATCCCATGGAGCTTCACGGTTATAGCCCCAGCCTTGGCATCACCTCCGTTCGTGAGGCAATTGCCGCATCCTTAGAGCAGCGCTTTGGCATTCCCTATCGCAAGGAGCATATCTTTATGGCAACGGGCGCGGCAGGTGCGCTGGCGCATGCCTTTCGTCTGGTGACGGAGCCCGGCGATGAGATCCTTACCTTTGCGCCTTACTTCCCGGAATACGGCCCCTACGTCAATCTGACGGGTGCCGTTTTGAAGGTGGTTCCGCCCAACACGGAGACCTTCCAGATCAACTTCCCTGCCTTTGAGGAAATGCTGACGGACAAGGTGATGGCGGTACTGATCAACACGCCGAATAACCCTTCCGGCATTGTGTACTCCACGGAGACGATCCAGAAGCTGACCGATCTCATGAGAAAGAAATCCGAAGAATACGGACATGACATCTACCTGATCTCCGATGAGCCCTACCGCGAGATCGTGTTTGCGGGCGTTGATGCACCCTGCGTGTCCAAATTCTATGACAATACGATTATGTGCTACTCCTTCTCGAAGTCCCTGTCATTACCCGGCGAGCGTATCGGCTATGTTGCCATTAATCCCGCCTGCAAGGATGCGGAGGACATGATCGTGATGTGCGGCCAGATCTCCCGCGGCATCGGACACAACTGCCCGCCCTCCATCATTCAGCTGGCCGTGGCTGACGTGCTCGACAAGACGGCAGACCTTTCCGTTTATGAGACCAACATGAACCTGATCTATGATTGCCTTGTAGAGCTTGGCTTCACCGTTGTAAAGCCCGGCGGAACCTTCTATATCTTCCCGAAGGCGCTCGAGCCCGATGCCGTCATCTTCTGCAACAAGGCGAAAAAATATGACCTCATCCTCGTGCCCGCCGACAACTTTGGCGCACCCGGCTTCTTCCGCATGGCCTACTGCATCTCCACCGAGAAGGTAAAACGCTCCCTAGATGCCATGCGCAAATTCGTAGAAGCAGAATATAAACATTAATTGTTTGCGATTAGACATAAAAGTTTGTATTGCTAGTTCCTATAGGGAGCGAATATAAGCAATACCTCTATCAATTCGAGATGACCATGCCTATCCGCAGGAAAATTTGCGTGTCCCGTGGATAAGCTGGTCATCTCGGATGTGAAAGCAAATAAAAAAGGAGACAGAAATGTACCAAGCAGGATTGGTTTTGGAAGGCGGCGGCATGAAAGGCGTGTACACTGCCGGCGTATTAGATTTTTTCCTGGAGAAAGACATCATGCTCTCCAGCGTGTACGGCGTTTCGGCAGGTGCCTGCCACATGTGCAGCTATGCCTCGAAGCAAAAAGGCCGTGCCAGGGATGTCTCCGTGGACTACCTTGAGGATAAAATGTACTGCAGCGCGAGGAGCCTGATCTTAACGGGTGACCTCTTCAACGTCGACGTCGGATACCATTTGATCCCCGACTACCTGAATCCCTTTGACCACGAGGCCTTTCATCAGTATCAGGGCAAGATTTATTCCGTTGTGACCAACATCGTCACGGGAATGCCGGAATACCTAAGGATCCGCGACCTGAAGCAGGACATTGACGCCATTCGTGCGTCGGCTTCCCTCCCGTTGATGGCAAGGACCGTGGAGATTGGCGGAAAGCTGTACCTTGACGGCGGCATCGCGGACCCCATTCCCATTGCAAAGTCCATCCTGGACGGCAATCGGAAGAACGTGGTCATCCTGACGAAGGAAGAGGGATATGTCAGAAAACCGACGGATAAAGCTTCCCTCGCCCTCATAAAAGCCAGATACAAAAAATATCCTAAGATATATGAATTGATGGCAGAACGCCACAAGAGCTATAACGCGACCATGGATTATCTGTACCGTCAGGTTGAGAACGGTCAGGCCTATGTCATTCGTCCAAAGCATGCCAGCAAGGTTGGAAGGATTGAAAAGAATAAGGAAAACCTGCTGGAGCTGTATCGGACGGGTTACGAGGAAGCCAAGGCGCATTATGAGACCTTGATGGAGTATCTGGGAAAGGAATCTGACTACAATGGATAAGTTTTTTGACGTCATTAAGGCAATGATTTACGGAATCGTGGAGGGCATTACGGAGTGGCTTCCCGTCAGCAGCACGGGACACTTGATTCTGGTGGAAGAGTTCCTTCCTTTTAAGAGTACCGGCGAGGGTTTCTTTGACATATTTGACGTAGTCATTCAGCTGGGTGCAATTATTGCCGTGGTCATCCTGTTTTGGAACAAGATTTGGCCCTTTGGTCTGCCGCAGAACCAGAAAAATCCACAACCTGGAATCTTAGGCTACGTCAAGCTGGATAAGATATTCCTCTGGCTTAAAATCATGGTTGCCTGCGTGCCTGCTGTCATTATCGGCTTATTGTTTGATGACGTGTTTGACGCCCTGTTTTACAATCCCGTGTGCGTCTCCATCGCGCTGATCGTGTTTGGTGTTGCCTTTATCGTTGTGGAGAACTGGAACAAAAACAGAAGGCCTGCGGTGCGTAGATTGGATGACGTTACGTTCAAGACGGCACTCCTCATCGGTATTTTTCAGCTGCTTGCCGCCATCTTCCCGGGAACCTCCCGCTCAGGCGCAACCATTGTGGGAGCCCTGCTCATCGGCGTGAGCCGCATTGTTGCAGCGGAATTTACGTTCTTCCTTGCAATTCCCGTCATGTTCGGTGCAAGTCTCTTAAAGGTAGTAAAGTATTTGGCAGATGGCGGTTCCTTTACCGGATTTGAGCTTGTCTTAATTATGATTGGCACGATCGTTTCCTTTTTTGTTTCGCTGTTCATCGTGCGCTTCCTGATGGCATTTATTAAGAAGCATAACTTCAAAATTTTCGGCTGGTATCGCATCGTTTTGGGTATGATAGTATTGCTATATTTTGGCTTGGCTAAGTAATATTTTTTGTCAAGAATTAAAATTTCACAATTTTTTTTGCAAAATTTTGTGAAATTTTATGTTAGAAAGGTTGACAAGCCGAAAAAAACACGCTATATTATTATGCGACAAGCGCGAAATCGCGTGATAGAGGAAAAAAATTGGCATGCGCCCCGGGCGCAAGAGTGTTTCAGAAGGGAGATACCATCATGGCAGAGGAAAAGGTAATCGCAGAAGTTAAGGCAGAAGAGGTTAAGGCTGAAGAAGTGAAGCCCGTTGAGAAGAAGGCTACCAGAAAGGCCGTAGCCAAGAAGCCCGCAGCTGAGAAGGCAGTAGCTGAGAAGGCAGTAGCTGAGAAGGCAGTTGCAGAGAAGAAGGCACCTGCAAAGAAGGCTGAGAAGGCAGTTGCAGAGAAGAAGGCACCTGCAAAGAAGGCAGAGAAGGCTGAGAAGGCAGTAGTAGAGAAGAAGGCTGCTAAGAAGGCAGAGAAGGCAGTAGCAGAGAAGAAGGCTCCTGCAAAGAGAGCTGCCAAGAAGGTTGACATTAAGACCAACGTATTTGTACAGTTCGCCGGCAAGTCTTTCTCTCAGGACGAGCTGGTTAAGATTGCTCAGGACGTATGGCAGTATGACATGAACATGAAGGCTGAGGATTTCAAGAGCGTTGAGATCTACGTAAAGCCTGAAGAGAACACCGCATACTTCGTAGTAAACGGCGAGTTCCCCGGCAGCTTCGTACTGTAATTTAGAAGCAAGACTTTGTAAACGCCAGTATCATATCTGATAAAAAGTCCCGTCTTTCCGTCATGGAAGGGCGGGATATTTTTTGCGGGCAAATAAAAGCACGTGATGCCATGATCTAAACCATCCTCCATAAAATGTTTATGGATAAGCAGAAAACGTTTCTTCCGGCTTTATTTATATTTATGTTGTCGATTGTCTCAGCCTGTCTTTACTTTACCAAAGTGGTATGATAAACTTATAGTTTAAAAGCGGAGTTTTTCTTTACATGACTTTATTTTCCCTCCGACAATTCTGAAAGCAGATGCTTCATTGAAGTAAATACCCAAAGACAACCTGCAGTCTGGATCAGTGCATTTCTAAGTCAGACCATTCAGGCGGTTGTCCTCCATATTTATTATGGTAAAACGACCAATGACATGGAAGGTGGAAAGATATGAAAAAACAAAAAAATATTCTTCTGACAACCCTTTCTCCAACAAAGGACCGTCTGGATGTTGGGTATTTCGTCTGTGAAACGGCCACTGGCGCACCATCCTTTACTACAGGAATATCCGTGGCAGAAGCAGGAATCAAGTTTTTATTATCACAATGCCGAATTGATGAAATCATCGTACTTGGCAATATTCAAGATGCCCGAAATATATCCACCGAAGGGATTCATCTTTCAGATGAAATGATGGGCGGATTCTTTGACCTCAATGAAATAGACGATTACCATTTTCTGATCTATCGTATTGCTGAGTACATGAGGCAGGTGGACATGGAGCTTCTGGATGTCGGGGAGCTTGTAAGCAGCGAACGGAAGAATGAACTGAGCCATCAGCTGACAGATTTCAAAAAAAAATATGCCAAAGACATTAATAACAATGAATTCTTTTTGAAATTATGCACTGATAAAGAGATGGAAGCAGTCTTTCTGTCAGAAGTACTGGATGGCTGTAGTCTCCGGGAAGCTGCATGGATCCGTCATCATCTTTTTTCCAGGATGGACGCCTTCTACAAGATGCATATGCTTGATGATAACCGAAACGTCCTGATACGTTTTATGCCTGTCCCAAGTGAAAAGGTTTTGTCGATAGATACCATAGATAGCATTGTTAACCAGACATTGCGGGATGCCGGCGCTGATGTCAAACTCTATATGGACATTCAGGGAATGGGATTTATCGACGGCAACACTCTCATCTCTACCTTTTTGCTTACAAACGACCGGACAGGATATCATTGCGAGGTGAGCGGGCTCATTGACTCCCAAAGGAATCCCGATGGTTTTGCAGGTAACGTCTCCAATATGTTGAAAAATTTTACCATCCGGCAGATGATCTCAGGGCTGGATATTTTCCTGATGTACGGAAAGGTTGATCTTCTGGCCTCTTGCTGGGATTCTTTGGAATTTGACGACCCGGATGCAGATCGGCTTTTCTATGGAATGAAATGCATTGATGAAGGTGTCGCTTTATGCAATGTGGATCTGATAGCCTGCGGAATCAATATAATCAGAAAGACCCTGCTTCATCAGCGGAATGATTCTGATAACAGGAATATTTTCCTGAACGTCATAATTAATGCCATCAAAGCTGATTTTGGTGCAATGCTTTACGGAGATGACCTATCCATTCCCGAGCTTTTAAAATGGTGTCTTAGAAAAGGGCTGTATCAGCAGCTTTTGACGATCATAGAATCCCGCGTGCCGCAGGATATGGTAAAAAGAGGTATCTACTACTATGCAGAAAAGCCTTCCGATATTCAGAATTTGATGGTGGATTGGAACCTTCTGTTCTGGAATGAATCCGCCAAGATGCGATGGGCCTTTAATGATATTGAACACTATTTTATCAAATCCTATGGCAGATCCTATCTGAATTTTGGACAGAATCTGGATATGGTAGCAAAGGATTATGCAAGAATGCGGATAGATGCACTTCATGGTCGGGATGAGCATATACTTCCTGCTTATTCGCAACTTAATAACGATGATCTTCTATATGAACTCCTGCTAGGCTACTACCGTATTGGGAATCTGCGGAATCTGGTCAATCACGCCATTATAGATGAACCGGACATTGACCTGGATGAACTTACTGAGAGAACAGACAGCCGCAATATGCTGAAGATTGAACTGAAGAAGTTTATTGGCATTTATAATACTGCCTGCAAACAGACAATCAAGACAAAGGAACCTCTGCTCCTTCCTTCCGGCAAAATGAAAGCATATTCTCGCAGACATCGGATTCAGCCTCTCGAGGAAAATATAAATCTTGCAACAACTAATAGCTACTCCTGCTCCTTTGACGGCAAGGAGGTAATGATTCGAATCGCCATGTTCCGTCCCGAGGATATAGAGGATGATTGGGAAGAAACTGACGAAGACTGAGTGAGATGCCCCTTGAAATTAAGCTTTTTCCCGTTGCATAATAAAATAGAGACAGCCGCCGATAGATATCGACGGCTCCCTCATACAACTGCTATGACACAAGATAACCGGTGTGGGTTTTGAAGACCCTTATAGGTTTTGAAGACCCTTATAGGTTTTGAAGACCCTTATAGGTTTTGAAGACCTATCCTTGGATATAAATGTGTCTATGCATATATGTTGTAGTAATTCCATTATATGTAATTAGTCAACTGATGTCAAGACGGACCTGACTCCATTACCGTTCTTTTGTTACTGTTCACACTATAGTGAAACGGCCGAGCTCTTAACATGCAGCTTCGGCCGTTTCATTTTTCTTATCTTTTTTACGCTTTTGCGGTCGATAAACTGGTACGCCCTGTCACCCTCATCCTTAAGATTCTTTTTCGATTGATTCAAGAAGCTCGTTAAACTTCGCGATCAGTTCCTCCTGCGCGGCCAGTTTTTGTTCCAGGTAAATAATTTTTCATTTTCAACGATTTCCATAATCATTCATCCCCTAGGGTGTGAACAGTAACTATTTAAGAATTATTTTAGAAATATTTATGAGAAAAGACGTTGACAATAAGGGTATGTAGGTGTATGTTAAGTGCATAAGGTGTTAGCACTCCTGTGAGTCGAGTGCTAACAAGTCCAAAAGAGGTGATTCCGGTTGGAGTTGGATGAGAGAAAAAAGAAGATACTGAAGGCAGTGATCCGGAATTACCTGGAGACGGGAGAGCCGGTAGGCAGCCGCACGATCTCAAAGTACACGGACTTAAACCTTAGCTCCGCTACCATCAGAAATGAGATGGCGGATTTGGAAGAGATGGGCTACATCCTGCAGCCCCATACCTCTGCCGGGAGAATTCCTTCGGATCAGGGTTATCGCTTTTACGTCGATACCATGATGGAGGAAAAGGATCGGGAGATGGTCGAGCTGAAGGAGATGCTTCTCGAGCGTCAGGATAAGATGGAGACGCTTCTGAAGCAGGTGGCAAAGGTGGTCGCGCAGAACACGCAGTACGCCGCCATGATCTCCGCACCGTCCACGCATCGCAATAAGGTGAAGTTCATTCAACTGTCGAGGGTAAATCCCGAGCAGATCCTTGCGGTGATTGTTGTGGAGGGCAATGTCATCAAGAATAACATCATTCCCGTGACGGAAGAGATTTCGGACGAGACGATGCTGAAGCTGAACATCCTCTTGAACACGCATTTGAATGGCCGTTCGATTGAGGAGATCAATCTTGGAATGATCGCGGCGCTGAAGGCGCAGGCGGGAGTTCACGGAAACATTATCGGTGAAGTGATCGATGCCGTTGGGGATGCCATCAAGGCGGATGAAGATCTTGAGATCTACACAAGCGGAACAAACAACATTTTCCGCTATCCCGAGCTTGCAGACAACGGTAAGGCCAGCGAACTGGTTGGAACCTTTGAAGAGAAGCAGCAGCTGGGCAGTCTGGTTCAGGAGGCGCTCGAGGATGAGGCGGGCACCGGCATTCAGGTTTACATCGGTGACGAGGCTCCCATCAAGAGCATGAAGGATTGCAGCGTGGTGACTGCGACCTACGAGCTCGGCGAGGGAATGAAGGGAACCATCGGAATCGTGGGACCAAAGCGAATGGATTATGATAAGGTCATCGGAACGCTTCGCACCATACAGTCCAAGCTAGACGAGCTTTACAAGAGAGATTAGTGACGAAATGAAGCAAGTATCGCGAAGCGATTTTATTAGAAAGCGTAATGTAACGAGGCGACCGAAGAATATTGCGATGCGATTTTGCAGCGAAATATTCTTCGCCGCGATGGAGCCGAGTGAAATGGAGCACTCTATCGCGCAGCGATTTAATTAAGAAAGGATATGATAACATGGCAGAGTTGGACAACGAAAAGATGAAGGCGCAGGCTTCCGCGGAAGAGCCTGACGCGGAAACGTCGAAAGCAAAGGAGACGGAAGCGTCAGAGGAAACCGCAGCAGAAGCAGAAGCCGTTCAGAAAGCCGAAGAAGCTGCTGATGAGACTGCTGAAAATGCAGGGGACGAGGCAGATGAGGACGAGGCGATAGAGGAAGCTGACGAAGAGGCAGCAGAGGATAGCGAAGAAGGCAAGGGAAAGAAATCCTGGGCCGAGAGAAGGGCTGAGAAGAAGCAGGCAAAGCAAAAGGCCGATGCCATGAAGGAGCAGATCGATCAGCTTGAGGATAAGGTAAAGCGCCAGCTGGCAGAGTTCGAGAATTTCCGCAACAGGACGGAGCGCGAAAAGCAGGCAATGTTTGAAACCGGAGCGCGGAGCGTGATTGAAAAGATCCTTCCCGTGGTTGACAATTTTGAAAGAGGACTTGCAACGGTTGGTCCCGATCATCAGGAAGATCCCTTCGTGGATGGCATGAATAAGGTTTACAGACAGCTCGTAACGGAGCTGGAAAACATCGGCGTAAAGCCCATCGAGGCTGTCGGCAAGGAGTTTGATCCAAACCTTCATAATGCAGTGATGCAGGTGGAGAGCGAGGAATATGAGTCAGGAATTGTGGCTCAGGAGTTACAAAAGGGTTACACCTATAGAGACGTCGTGGTTCGCCACAGTATGGTCTCCGTAGTGCAATAAAGCGTAGTGAAGCGAAGAACCCCCGAAGAAAATGCTGACTCTGCACTTGAGGCAGAATTTTCTTCGCAGTAATCGGGGTTCGAGCAAACGTAGCATAAATATATCGCGAAGCGATTTAATTAGGAGGAGAGAGATATGAGCAAGATTATTGGTATTGACCTTGGTACGACGAACAGCTGCGTAGCCGTAATGGAAGGTGGTAAGCCTACCGTTATCGCAAACGCAGAGGGCGCGCGCACAACGCCGTCCATCGTTGCATTTACAAAGACCGGTGAGAGACTGGTTGGTGAGCCTGCAAAGCGTCAGGCAGTTACGAACGCTGAGAAGACCATCGCTTCCATCAAGAGAGACATGGGTACGGACAACGGACGTACCATCGATGGAAAGAAGTATTCCCCTCAGCAGATTTCATCCATGATTCTTCAGAAGCTGAAGGCAGATGCTGAGAGCTATCTTGGCGAGAAGGTTACGGAGGCAGTTATCACCGTTCCCGCATACTTCAATGACGCACAGCGTCAGGCAACCAAGGATGCTGGTAAGATCGCAGGCCTGGAGGTAAAGCGTATCATTAACGAGCCTACCGCAGCAGCCCTGGCATATGGTCTGGACAATGAGAAAGAGCAGAAGATCATGGTATACGACCTGGGCGGCGGTACCTTCGACGTATCCATCATCGAGATCGGTGACGGCGTCATCGAGGTTCTGGCAACCAACGGTGATACGCATCTTGGCGGTGATGATTTCGATAACAAGATTATTGGCTGGATGCTTTCCGAGTTCAAGAAGGCAGAGGGCGTAGACCTCTCTGGCGATAAGATCGCAATGCAGAGACTGAAGGAGGCAGCAGAGAAGGCTAAGAAGGAGCTTTCCAGCGCCATGACCACCAACATCAACCTGCCCTTCATTACTGCAACTGCAGAAGGCCCTAAGCACTTCGACATGAATCTTTCCAGGGCACAGTTTGACGAGCTGACCAGAGATCTGGTTGAGAAGACCGCGATCCCCGTTCAGAACGCCATGAGAGATGCTGGTCTGACCAATGCAGATCTCGGCCAGGTACTTTTGGTAGGTGGTTCCACCAGAATTCCTGCCGTACAGGATAAAGTGAGACAGCTGACCGGCAAGGAGCCTTCCAAGTCCCTGAACCCTGATGAGTGTGTAGCCATCGGTGCTTCCATCCAGGGTGGTAAGCTGGCAGGCGATGCTGGTGCTGGTGACATTCTTCTTCTGGACGTAACGCCCCTTTCCCTGTCCATCGAGACCATGGGCGGCGTAGCAACCAGACTGATCGAGAGAAATACTACGATTCCTACCAAGAAGAGCCAGGTATTCTCCACTGCAGCTGACAACCAGACCGCAGTTGACATCAATGTAGTACAGGGTGAGCGTCAGTTCGCCCGTGACAATAAGTCCCTTGGACAATTCAGACTGGATGGTATCCCTCCCGCACCCAGAGGAATCCCTCAGATCGAGGTTACCTTCGATATCGATGCAAATGGTATCGTAAACGTATCCGCCAAGGATCTTGGTACTGGCAAGGAGCAGCATATCACCATCACCGCCGGTTCCAACATGTCCGATGCAGACATTGAGAGAGCCGTTAAGGAAGCAGCTGAGTTCGAGGCACAGGACAAGAAGCGTAAGGAAGCCGTTGAGGCTAGAAACGATGCAGACTCCTTCGTATTCCAGACTGAGAAGGCACTGAAGGATGTAGGCGACAAGATTTCCGATAGCGACAAGAACCAGGTAGAGACCGACCTTCAGGCAGTGAAGTCCATCCTTGAGAGAACCAAGGATCAGGAGATGAGCGACAAAGATCTCGACGAGCTCAAGGCTGCTAAGGAGAAGCTGATGAACTCCGCACAGTCCCTGTTCACCAAGATGTATGAGAGCATGCAGCAGGCACAGGGTGGCGCACAGGCTGGCCCCGGACCTGACATGAGCGGCTTCACCGGCGGCGCAGGTGCAAACACTGGCGCAAGCAACGCAGGCGGCAACAACGACGACGTCATTGACGGAGACTTCCGCGAGGTATAAACCATGCTTAGCAGAAGGAGGGGCCCATGCGCCTTTTAGTCCGAAGGAGAGGCCCGCAAAGCGGGAAGATGCCTTCGGACAGCATGGGAAGATGCCTTCTGCACCGAGGCGATGAATAATTTATTATCTGGGGAATAGCCCGTGAGGGCTATTCCCTAATGTAATGTATCTAAAGGTTAGAAAGGCTAACATATTATGGCAGAACAAAAGCGAGATTATTATGAGGTCCTCGGCGTAGAGAAATCTGCAGACGATGCGGCCATTAAAAAAGCATATCGCGTCTTGGCGAAGAAATATCATCCAGACGTAAACCCTGGCGATGCGGAGGCAGAGAAAAAATTTAAGGAAGCTTCCGAGGCGTATGCAGTGCTCAGCGATCCGGAGAAGAGACGGCAGTATGATCAGTTCGGCCATGCAGCCTTTGACGGCGGTGCTGGCGGAGCAGGCGGCTTTGACTTTAACAGCATGGACTTTGGCGACATTTTTGGCGATATCTTCGGCGACATTTTTGGCGGCGGAAGATCCAGAGGGGGAGCAGGCAATGGTCCCATGAAGGGTGCCAACCTTCGTACCAGCGTCCGCATTAGCTTTGAGGAGGCCGTATTTGGCTGTAAGAAGGAAATTGAGCTGACCGTAAAGGAGACCTGTAAGACCTGTAACGGCAGCGGCGCAAAGCCCGGAACACAGCCTGAAACCTGTCCTAAGTGCGGCGGCAAGGGTCAGGTGGTATTTACCCAGCAGTCCTTCTTTGGAACCGTTCGTAACGTACAGGCTTGCCCGAACTGTCAGGGAACTGGTAAGATTATCAAGGAAAAATGTACGGATTGCCGCGGAACAGGTTACATTCCGATGAAGAAACGTTACTCCTGCGACATCCCTGCAGGTATCGACAACGGACAGTCCATCCGTATGCCTGGGCTTGGTGAGCCCGGCGTGAATGGTGGACCGAGGGGCGACGTGCTCGTCGAAGTCATTGTTGGACGTCATCCCATCTTCCAGCGTCAGGACGTTAACATTTTCTCCACCGTGCCCATCTCCTTTGCAGTAGCGGCACTTGGCGGTGAAATCTTTATAGATACCGTGGACGGCAAGGTCATTTATGACGTAAAGGCCGGAACACAGACAGATACCCGCGTGCGCTTAAAGGGCAAGGGTGTTCCTTCCCTGAGAAACAAGGAGATTCGCGGTGACCATTACGTAACATTGGTGGTTCAGGTTCCTGATAAACTGAGCAATGAGGCGAAGGAGCTGTTGAGACAGTTTGACCAGGCCAATGATGATTCCCTGACGGCTGTTCAGAGAGCATCCGGTTCCAAGGATGACAAGAAGGACGACGGCGGCGGACATGGCGGTAAGAAAAAGAAGTTTTGGGAGAAATAAGACAGGTAAGAAAAAGAAGTTTTGGAAGAGATAAGACATAAAGATAGGGCAGAAAATCAAGCGACTTGGTTTTCTGCCCTATTTAAATTCTACAATGTCATTCGGTGTGCAACCAATGATATTACACAGCTTTTCAACAGTTAATAAAGTGATGTTCTTTTCTTTTTTTAGACAATCTAAGGTCTTGTTATCAATTCCCGATTTTAACAGACAATACTGAGTAATGCCTTTTTGTTTCATGGTTTCCCACAAAGGCTGATAACTGATAATGGCTAACACCCCCTGATAGTCACGCAAAATCTAAGCTTATTTTCTCTACTAAACAAAATTATATGCCATATTGTGAATTTTAACATTGTGAACATATCCACAATATGGTATACTACTGCAAAAATGATGAAACAATTTTGGATAGAAGGGAGAACAAAATGAGAAAGAAAAGTATCTTATTTATGCTGACCTTAATGGCAGTGGTAGCATTGACTTCATGTGGAGATGGAAAGGTACAAAAAACGGATGAGGAAAGCGTTGTGGTGGCAAACAATAGCGAAGAAGTGATGGAAAAGACATCTGAAGATGAAGGGCAAGGTCTGGAAAGCTCTGAAGAAGCAGTAGAAATTGACTGGCTGGAGGTTGCAAAGAATTGCTTTTATGGAACGGATGGGCAAGAGCAGGACAATCAAAAAGCGAAAGAGGCTTTGGAGAGTCTGTTAAAAGAGGGGGAAAGCGGAGAGGCATATTATTATCTTGGTTGTCTGGCCATGAAAGAAAAGAACTATGCGTCAGCCCTTGATTGTTTTGAAAAGGCGGAGGAATTGGAAAATGATCTGGCACTCGTTCAACTGGGCAGAATGTGTCAGGAAGGCTATGGCGTAGCTGTTGACATGGATAAGGCAAGAGAGTATTACCAAAGGGCTTTAGACCATGGCTGCGTGGAGGCGAATAACGGTTTTGGAGATTTTTATCAATCTGGAATCGCAAATTGTGATGAGGATTTTGAAGAAGCCAAAAGCTTTTTTGAATCGGCACTGGGTGTGGCAACATGTAATTAGTTTCTTGTACCGAGACGATACAAGAGGCGTAGGCAGGGGATTTTAAGGCATCCCCGAATACGAGAAACTAATCATGTGTTGCCATTTTTGTATGGCGGAAAGGAGCATTATGAAAAAAGAGCAACGGTACACGGCACTCTATGAGAGACTGAGCCATGATGACGAACTTCAGGGAGAATCCAACAGTATCTCAAATCAGAAGAAGCTACTTATGGAGTACGCTGAATCACACGAATTACCGAGTCCCCGGCATTTCGCAGACGATGGAATATCCGGTACACGCTTTGATCGTCCGGCATTCCTTGAAATGATGGGTGAGATTGAGAACGGAAATATCGGAGCCGTCCTTGTGAAAGACATGTCTCGTCTGGGCAGGGATTATCTGAAGGTCGGGCAGATCGTGGAGATGTTCAGACAGAAAGATGTGCGTCTGATCGCGGTTAATGACGGAACCGATACTTTGCAGGGGGATGATGATTTCCTGCCGTTTCGCAATATCATGAACGAGTGGTATGCCAAGGATACAAGCAAGAAAATCCGCTCCACTTTTAAGGCGAAGGGCGAAGCAGGAAAGCACGTTGCAAGCTCTCCGCCTTACGGATATATGAAGGATCCCGATGATAAGACCAAGTGGATCAAGGACGAGGAGGCGGCAGAGGTTGTACAGCGTATATTTAAGCTCACACTTGAAGGAAAAGGCCCGTTCCAGATATGCAAGATACTGGAAGCGGACAAAGTGGAGATACCGGCATATCATCAGCAGAAGATGGGAATGGGCTTATGGCAGAACAGGGAATTAAAGCATCCCTACCGCTGGACAAGTTCAAGTGTAGCTTCAATACTTACGAGAAAGGAATACCTGGGACACACGGTCAACTTCAAGACCAGAAAGCATTTTAAGGATAAAAAGAGCCATTATGTGGCACAGAAATACTGGCAGGTCTTTGAAGATACGCAGGAGCCGATCATTGACGAGGAGACCTTCTATAATGCGCAGAAATGCAGGACGGGCATTAAGCGTTATCCGAACGGCTGGGGAGAACCGCATCCGTTTGACGGGAAAATGATCTGCCATGATTGTGGGAGCCTCATGTACTGTCACAGGACGAGCAATGGAAAGAAGGTCGCACAGTATGTATGCGCCAAGTACGGCAAGCAGCCTGTGGGAACCTATTGCAGTTCCGGTCATAGGATAAACGCCGATGCGGTTATGGAAATCGTAAGGGATACGCTCAGATACCTCAAAACCACTATTGAAGACAATCCGGAGGAGTTCATTGAGCATATCACCCAGACGGAAGCGGACAATCGCTGTGCCGAAGCCAAGAAGAAGCAGGATCGTCTTAAGCAGTGCAGGAAGCGTGTGGACGAGCTTGAAAGGCTTATCTGCAAGATTTATGAGGATAACGCACTTGGGAAGATGCCTGAAAGCAGATATGAAACGCTTATCAGGCAGTATTCCAAGGAGCAGGGTGAGCTTAACGAAGAGGTTGAGAGTAACGAGGCTTTTCTGTCAGAGGTCGAGGAAAATCGCAAGAGCGGAAAGAGGTTTGTTGATCTTATGGCAAGGTACAATGATTTTGACGAAATCACGCCTTTTATGGTCAGTGAGTTCATTGATCATATCGAAGTGCATGAGAGGGACAGGAAGGGATCCGTGCAGACCACGCAGAAGATTGATATCTACTTCAATTTCATCGGCAATTACAGTATGCCGGAGAAGGAGCTTACCGAGGTGGAAAAGGCTGAGATCGAGCGCATGAATGCCATTAAAGATAAGCGTCATGAGCAGTATTTGGCACGTAAGGCAAGGGGGGCACAGCAGAAGTGGGAGAAAGCATACGAGCCGAGAAGAAAAGCGAGGATTGCACAGCTCAAGGCAGATAATACCAACACCTACGGTATCCCTGCCGAGGAATATGATCAGGAGCATTATTCAAAGGTAAGTGTGGTACTTGCCGACTCTGTAGTACCTGATTTTTAACAAGTTCATACGATAGTTATCGGGATAACGGCATATGAAAGAGTGCGGATGGAAGATATATGTCCATCAGCACTTTTTCTTTTCTCCCAACAATAACTACCTTTCTCCCAAAATGATGGTTGATTTGGGAGAAAACAGGATGGCGGCTGGGAGAAAGAATCAGTCCTGTCCGTCAGTCCATCCATCAATCAATCAATCATATCTTACAGCCTACATGGGCAGAAAGGAGCAATCTTGAAACTATCACGCTATGAACGAGAAACAATCATAAACTTTAATGCCGAGGAACCAACCGCCACCCTTTACACCCGTGATCTTACCGTTATGAGGAAACTTGACCAGTTAGTTATCAGCTTCCCGGAGGTCTATAAGTGCATAGGCGTGACAGACATCGACAAGACCTATGAAATGCCTAAATCTGCTGTTAATTATCGTAAGCCGAGACGGCTATCAGCGGAGCAGAGACAGGCGGCGAGTGAACGGGCAAATAATCTGCATAATAAGGGTGATAAGTCAGTGAGCTAACGGCAGAGTTATGTCAACGATTTTGGTTGAAAATTTGACGGTTATATGGTACTATAATAAACGGATTATTATGCAAATTTGAGGGTGATCTCAAGGCTGAAAGGAGGCACGCATATGGCTTTTACAGTAAGCGTTGGAGAAGCGGACTTTGCGGCTCTTCGTAATGAAAATGCATACTATGTGGATAAGACCGAGATCATGTATGAACTTGTGCATGATACGAATAATAAAGTTACGCTCTTTACCAGACCAAGAAGGTTTGGAAAAACTCTGATGATGAGTATGATGGAGAACTTCTTCAACATCAGAAAGGACAGTAAGAGCCTGTTCGAAAATCTTGCTATTGCAAAACATAAGACATTCTGCAAAGAGTGGATGAATCAGTATCCGGTGCTTTTTATTTCATTTAAGGATGCTGAATCAGAAACATATGAAGTTGCATATGCGAAATTGATGAATGTAATTGCAGACATATGCAAGGGAATTTCAGACATAGCAAAAAAAGACATGGCAGATAAGGATGATTTGGATGTGTTCGCTCGATTGAAGGCGCAGAAGGGAAATGAAAGTGATGTTCAGAATTCCTTAAAAACCATGATGCGAATGCTATATAACGTATATGGCAAGCAAGTTATCCTGCTTATAGACGAATATGATGTGCCGCTGGCAAAGGCAAGCGAAAAGGATACTGCCAAGAATCATTATTACTCCAGAATGCTGGATGTTATCAAGGGAATTATGAGTACGGCGCTTAAGGATAATGAGTTCCTGAAGTTCGCCGTGGTTACAGGATGCCTGCGGATAGCTAAGGAAAGCATATTTACTGGCACTAATAATTTTGCATCGTATTCGGTGCTTGATGAAGATTTTTCACAGTATTTTGGTTTCTCAAAGAATGAAATCACAGCTATTCTTAAAGCGGCTGACAGATCCGAAACGGCTGATACGATCAAGGAATGGTATGACGGATATGTTTTTGGCAACAGTTATGTGTATTGCCCTTGGGATGTGATCAATTACCTTTCCGCATTAAAGAAGCGTAGGGATGCTAAGCCCAAAAACTACTGGAAGAATACCAGTCATAACGGCATTCTATTGACATTTGTGAAGCGTACAGACTTTGACGTCTCTGATAAATTCGAGGCGTTGTTGAACGGTGAAACAATCGTTCAGACAATTTCGGATGAATTGACCTATGATACGCTACATTCCACAGAGGATAACTTATGGAGTGTACTCCTGATGACAGGATACATTACGAAAGCTGATGCGGGGGAAGAGGGGGAAACGGTTTCATTAAAGATTCCCAACAGAGAGATTTCGTCAATATTTGAGGATACGGTAGTCCGTTTCTTCACGGAGACAGTCAGCAATGATACGGTAAAAGAACTGATCAATACTCTATGGGAGAAGGATGAAGTGCGTGCCACGGAAATTATATCAGGGCTCCTATGGGATACGATAAGTTATAATGATTATCATGAGGACTACTATCATGCTTTTCTTGCTGGAGTATTTGTTGGAAGGGGATACAGTGTAGATTCCAATAAGGAAAAGGGTCTTGGAAGACCTGATATTCTGCTTAAGGACAAGAAGAACAGACGCGCGATCATTATAGAAGCGAAAAAGTCGGATAAAGAATCTGATATGGACAAGGATTGCAAGGAAGCCATCAAGCAGATTGTTAAGGAAAAATATGCCGAAGGTCTAAAAGGATATGAGGAGATAATATGCTATGGGGCAGCATTTTTTCAGAAGCAGGTTAAGCTTAAGTTGGAGTAACTGGTTTATGCATAATTTCAAAAACATGATCAGTAGTCCATAGATGAACGAACAGTAATATAAAGATAAAGGCATTTAGGAGCAATCCCGAATGCCTTTTCTGATATAAAGAAGCCTACGGGTAGGAGGGAGGTTTAAAAAATTGAATATCGTTACCGCAGACGGCGGCGATTATCTTTTGAAGATTATCGTCACCGTCTTTTTTTAACCATAAATTGCCGGAAACGGCGCACAAAAGAAAGGAGAATTTCAAATGGAACAGAGAGCAATTACACAGATGGAGAAATCCAAGAAGATGGCGAAGGCGGATGAGAAATTCCGGCAGGCACAGGCACAGTATGCGAAGGCTGTAAAGGATGAAAATGATCGCATAAGAAAGATACAGGATCGCCACAAATATATGATGGGCGGATGCGTGCTGAAGTATTTCCCCGAAGGTTTTAATGCGTATGAGTTTAATGAACCGGAAATGAACAGGATCATAGCCTGTGCGTTCAGCTTTGCCGGTGTCGCAAATCTGATCAAGACGGTTATCAAAGAAAGACCGAAGGAAGAACAGAAAGCAGAAAAGACGGATGATCAAAATGAAACTGTCGAAACCGAGGGTAACGAAACAGAGGAGGCTGATTATGACGATGCTGATGGTGATGATACTGATTCCGAAAATGAGGAAAATGACGAGGACGAAAACTGATCAGGTCTTTCACCCAGATTTTCTGGGTGCGCACAGATATACCACCGCTCGCGGTGGTATTGTGCGTCCTGCTGGAGGCGTCCTGCGGACAACGGTTGTCTGCCGGTGGCAGCCAAGAGGGGACGCTACGCTTCCCCTCCGGTGTGCAAAGCACACCTACCCCTTAATGTACTTTGCGTCTGATGAAGCTCTAAAGAGCAGAGCTTCATCATCCACAAAGTCTGCCATGCCATACCGTCAGTATCGGGAGCTGCCTCATCGACCGAAAGCGAGGTGCAGGCATGGCAGTTAAAAACATAAGTACCCGCATGAAGATATGCGGCAGGACTGCAAAGTGTACCGGTGGTCATTCCGCAGTCGAGCAGTCCGGGTATATCTGCCGTGAGAAGATGTATTCCGAATATGACGGTAAGACATACTACCCGAAGTGTCATGAGGACTTGGTACATTCGGAAGTGCTTCTTCCCGAAAATGCTCCCACTGAATATAAAGATCCGGCGAAGCTCTGGAACTCTGTTGAGATGTTCGAGAAAAAGAGTGATGCCCAGCTTGCGAGGACTTGGAGAATTGAACTTCCTAATCTCTGGACTTATCAGTTTGCAATCATGTTCGTGCGGATGCTGTGTGAAAAGCTTTTCGTATCAAAGGGGATGTGCGTTCAGTTTGCCATTCATGATTCTGAAAATGATAAAGGTCAGCGTAACCTTCACGCTCATATCATGCTTACCCTGCGTAGCATTGACAAGCAGGGGCATTGGATGCCGAAGCAGAAAAAAGTATATCTTACGGACGAGAACGGCGAGCGTATTCCGGTCATTGATAAAAAGACCGGACAGCAGAAAGTCGATAAGCAGAACAGAAAACAGTGGAAATGCACCACGATAAAGACCAATGACTGGGATAATCAGGAGTACAGCAAACTATGGAGAAAAGAGCTGACAGACGCTATCAATTCTGCCAATGCCGAGCTGGGCATGACGCAGGACTTTTGGGAGCATAGATCATTCAAGGAACAGGGGCTTGATATCATACCACAGATACATCTCGGAGAAAAGGCGAGCGCAATGGAGCGTGCCGGGATACAGACCATCCGTGGAAATATCAACCGTGACATCATAAAGCAAAATGCGATCATCAATGCTGCCCGTATGGCGGTTGAAAAAGCGAAGGAAGAGCTTGAAGCGGTTAAGGCCATACCGGTTGTTGTAATTAAGGCATTCAAGAGTGAGATCATTGATATGATCCGGAAGATGTGTGAACGCAACAATAACCGTCTTACACTTCCGGTTGTCAAGGGTAAATTCATCGGTTCCGTTTCAGATCGTGCCGCTTTGCAGGATAAGGAGAAAATGGAAGCCTATGTACAGAGCAAGGGCTGGACAACCTTTGAAGAGATGCAGGCTGACAGGAAAGCGTTGCAGGCTGAATATGAAAGGCTTGATAAGAGCAGCGATGTTATGAATGCCCGTATGGATTATCTTCAGAGTCTGATCGACTTCTGCGAGAATAAATATGAGCCGTATCATAAGTTCAATGTGGAATACTGGAAGCTGAAAGGTGCGGAAGAGAAAAACGGAAAGCCACTTGGATTCTTCAAGAAGAGTAAAGCGGAGGAATATAAGCGGCAGCATCAGACTGAACTGAATACTTTCAAGATGTATAAAAACATTCTTAAAGATATGATCAAGGAGCCGGATAAAAAGATCGTACCGAAGAAATGGAAGGAAGAGCTTGCCGGGCTGGAGAAAAAATCACAGAAGACGGATAAAGCTATCTCAAATGCGGTAGCAGATCTTGCGAAGATGGAAGTGCTTAGTTACAACAAGCGTGACCTTAAGAGAATGCTCGAAAATGAAAGGCACCAGCCGTCAAGAAGTATCACGAAAAAGAGAAATGATCCGAGTTTATAAGGAGGACGAAAATGGAGAATAACAAAAACATAATACCGGAGCAGGAAGGCGCAGCTGTCGAAAACGATATCTGCGCTTCTTCTTTGCCCTCAAGCACAGTAACACGCACTATTGGCAAGACTACCTATATTGCCAACCTTTACTTCAAGGAGCAGGGACCGACCTTTTCTCAAAAATTGAAAAGAGTACTTAAAGCCGATGCTGGAAATGTATGATTTTTGCCAAGCCTTTTTATCGAAATATCTTTTGACAAAGCAAGGAAATAGTGGTAGAATATATCCCGTGAAATCATGGGAAAGGGGTTAGTGTGCCCTTTTTTAGAGTTGTTCGGAGTGATTGTATAGATGCGGGGCAGGAAAAAGAACCCAATACAGACTGCGGCTACACAGAGAATCATTTTGGAGAAAAGCTACGAGCTGTATACAAGGAAGAACATTGAATCTGTGTCTATGATTGAAGTTGCCAAAGAATGTGGTCTTGGAACGACTACGCTTTACCGCTATTACAGTACGAAACCGGAACTGGTTCTCGCCGTGGCAACATGGATATGGGATAAGACTATCAGGGATAATGAGAAGCGCAGGCCGAGCCGGGATTTTGAAGGGATGACGGCAGAAGAGATTTTTTATTTCTATTTGGAATCCTTTGTAGAGTTGTACCGGATGAAAAGAGACCTGCTGCGTTTCAACCAGTTTTTTAACATATACATTCAGTCTGAGAACATTGATCCGAAAGTGATGAAGCCATATCAGGATATCATCGAAGGCTTAAAAGTCGGATTTCATGAAATGTATACGAGGGCCGAGCAGGATCACACGATCCGGACGGATGAGTCAGAGGAAGAGATGTTCTCTACTACGCTTCACCTGATGCTTGCGGTAGTGACAAGATATGCGGTAGGCCTTGTGTACATTCCGGAGAGCGGATTTGATGCTGAAAAGGAGTTGGAAAAGCAGAAAGAAGCTCTCCTTATGAGATATAAAGCACTATGAATTTTTTGAAGAAATAACCAGAAAGGGGTTGACAGGTATGCCGAGATTCGCTACGCTCAAGCAAGCAAGCAAGCAAGCAAGCAAGCAAGCAAGCAAGCAAGCAAGCAAGCAAGCAAACAAGCAAGCAAGGGATAACTATACTCTTTTTACAGTAATTAATCATAATAATTTAGTTGATAAGATACCGGACACGAGGATTATTATATCCAGTGCTCGGTATTTTTTGCGTGTCGGAACATAGCAATCCTGCATCACAGAGGGTTTTTACGGTGTTCATTAGTAAAAACAGGAAATCAAAACAGAGTGGAGGCGTGGTGAAAAGTGCCAATAAATAAGGGGAAGAAAGAAGAATTTATGAAGAAACGAAGAATATTAAAAAAGGGAATACAGACTATCATTTTGACAATAATAATGGTGTTAGGTGCAGTGTTGCTTCCGTTCAGTAGAAGCTCTGTACGAGCAGAAGATGAAGAGTTTCTTCCATTTGTAATTGGTAGTGATGAAGCTTTTGTAATCTCTTTTGATGCCAATGGTGGCTTTGGAACAATGGATGGAAGCACGGTGTACTGTAGCAGTAAGAAAGTGGTGCTTCCCGATTGCTTATTTACTCCGCCTGATGGTATGGAATTTGATGCATGGGCTAGAGAAGAAAATGTTGTGCAGGATGAAACGGTAACAAGACAGTGGATCCGCTATATGCCAGGAGATCAAGCAGTATTGTCGATGACAGGAAACAATACTTTTAAGGCCCTATGGAAAGATGCTGCAACCGTTTATACTGTGACTTTCTATAGGGATTCCTCAAAAACTGATATCTATGCCACTAAGAAAGTTGCAGAAGGTAGAAGTATATCCTCTCTTGAATCTCCTAGCAGAACAGGCTATGCTTTTTCTGGATGGAAGATGGAAAATGGAAATGCATTTACATTTGATTATATTCCAAATGAGGACATAAATGTTTATGCAGAGTGGACTAGGACGAATCCAACTGTGAGCTTTGATGCAAATGGGGGCAGTGGTAAGATGGACACGGTTGCTGTTGATGGCAGTGCAGGTAACTATGTCTATACGGTGCCTGAATGCGATTTTGTCGCACCAAGTGGGAAGGTATTTAGTCACTGGCAGGTAATCGACGACGAAACAAAGGTCTATCATCCTGGTTCTGCCGTGAAAAACAAGATTAAAATCAGCGATGTTGAAAGCAATATTTCACTGAAAGCAGTCTGGATATCTGCATGTACAGCGACGATAGAAGCTGAAAATATCGGTAGTGAAAATGTCATTGTTACATGGACATATAGTAATCAGTTTTTGAACGATACTCTAAGCGGCACGGGATTGAGTTATCCCGTTGGTGCAAATTTGTGCGTCGCAGTTAATGTGCCCACTGAAACTTATACTGTTTCCGGTTCAAACGGTGTTACTTTTTTAAGTGGTGAAAACGGATGGACGACAAATAATGTTAGCAGGGATATCGTCATCACTGTCAGTATAAAAGAAGGGGCAGTTATCTATCTTGATGCTGACGGTTCTTGCAAGGTCTGCGCTTCTGCAACGGCAGTAAAAGGTACTGAACAAGAATGGGGTACAGAAGGAAAAGATACATGGTATGTTGTAAAGAGTGGCATCACCATGAACAATCGTGTTGAGGTGCGTGGTAATATACACCTGATCCTCTGTGATGGTGCAACACTATCTTCCGAAAAAGGTATTGCCGTCAATGCGGGTAATTCTCTGACAATATATGCTCAATCAATGGGTAACAGTAAGGGTAAAATCAGCATAGTCAGTGACCAAACCTCTTTCAAATATGATTGGAAATGTTATGCAGCAATCGGCGCAGGTCCTAATAATAAAGATGCAGGTGACATCACTATCAACGGCGGCGACATACAAGTGTTAACGAGGAGTAAGTCCAATACAGTTGCGGTAATAGGCGGATGTTCCGGATACGGATTTGGTAATATTACAATCAATGGTGGAAAGGTTGTCGCCGAAAGTGATGGCGGAGGGGCTGCCGTCATCGGAGGAGGTTATCAAAGTAAAAGCGGAACCATTGTCATCAACGGCGGTTATGTTGAAGCAAGGGGTACCGGTACAATGAGCACGGGTATTGGTACTGGACGTAACAGCAACGAAGGCGTGAATATCAGTATTACAGGCGGAACGGTTCGCGCATACGGAGGAACCGGCATCGGCGGTTATGATGCTCGAGAAATTCATATTACCATATCCGGCGGCGACATTGAAGCAATTGCTAATGATGATGCCACAAAAACTGGTGAGGGTATCGGCGGTTATATGATTACACAGCAATCCCAAATTGAGAGTACCATCATCATTACCGGCGGCAAGGTCAAGGCTGTCGGAGGGGCGACAAGTGGTGGCGCAGGTATTGGATGCGCATATAATAGTGCTTCTGTCGGCGAGATTACGATTAGCGGCGGTGAAGTTACAACAATCGGCGGTTCAAATTCTGCGGGCATTGGATTCACGACCAAATCAAGGGAGGGCAACAACAATGGCTTAACGGCTGGAACAATCACCATCACAGGCGGAACAGTCAAGGCAAGTGGCGGTTCCAGCGGCATTGGAATTGGAAAAACGAATGTAAGGATTCCGGCGGTAATTTTTAGCTACGGAGATGATAAGAATGTCAGTATTTATGCCTCTTCGTATACAGGAGAAATAACACTGCAAAAAGAGTTTATGTATCAAGACTCTCAAACAGTAGCAACTCTTCCGTTGGTAGCGGATCGGACCATTGTTCCTCTCACGACATACTCCGTCACCTTTAATCCTAACGGTGGAATCGGAACAATAGTCGCAGAGGATGTGACCATTGGGGAAACTTACACCCTGCCGGATTGCACCTTCACGGCACCGGAAGGAAAAGTGTTTAAGGAGTGGTCCGTGGTGATCGGCAACGCTGATGCCGTAGCAAAGAACCCCGGAGAAGAGATTGAAGTTACGGCGGAAACGACCGTGACGGCGGTATGGGAGGATGATACCCATATCGGAAAGATATCCAGCGCGAAGGTATATCTGCAAAATGATATTTCCGTTGTGATGTATGCCACCTTTACAGATGAACCGACAAGCGCAAGCATGGTGGTTACTCTGAATGGAAAAGAAACTAATCTTACAGGAGTCAGACAGGAAGAAAAGAAGTATGCCTTCACTTTTGACGGCATTTGTCCTGAACATATAGGGGATAGCTTTACTGCGGTTATGACGTATGTGGTTAATGGCGAAACCTATACTGACATCCTGGAGAATTACAGTGTGAAGAAATACTGTATGACGATACTTGAAATGAGCGACACTGATCTTCAGAAACTGATACCGGCAAGTGCAACTCTTGAAGAAACAAGGTGCATGGCTGTAGATGTTCTGTATTACGGCGCTGAAGCTCAGAATTATATGAACCACAATACCGGAAATCTTGCGACCAGTAATCTGACATCAGCTCAGGCGGCATTGGCTACGACATATGTTACGCCTACAAGTGAAGAGGGCGTGGTGACAACCATGCTTTCCGGTACGAAGGATGACAATTATTACTGGTACAGCGCAAAAGCGAATCTGGACAATGCCGCAACGCTTCAATTCTATTTCATGGCACCAAATGGAATAGAGGGACTCACAGTTGAAATTGGCGGTGTGGAATACACGATCCATTCGACTTCCACAAGCGGCAAATACTATGTTGAGATTACGCAGATGTCGGCAGGTGACTTCAGAAAGGTATTAACTGCCAAATTCAAACTGAATGGAACCGAGACCGGCCAGGCGTTCTCATACAGCATGAATACCTATGTCAGTCAGGTGGAGAATCATGCGACCTTTGGCAGTCTTGCTCAGAGGCTTTATAACTATGGAAAATCTGCATATAACTATGCAAATTAAGGAGGTAAAAATGGACAGAGAAGTATATGTATCACCCGAAACCGAGGTCATCGAGTTCGAGACAGAGGATGTTATGGTGATATCCGGTCCGGAAGTACCGATCGGTGGATGAACCAACTCAGTTTCAGAAAGTGGCGGGCGGGGATACCTGCCCGCTATTGTTTCGATTCGGAAGGAGAAAATCAGGATGAAGTCCTTTAAGAAATATATCTGTATCGCGGCTGTGGCTCTTTTGGCTACAGCGGGGATTACAGGATGCGGTTGGTGGAAGAATGCAGCTGAACAGGTTAAGGAAAGCAATGTGTCATCTTCTGTACCTGCTACGCAGGATCCTCTGGCTGATGATGGAGATGGAAAAAATGATGAAGCAAAGAAGCCGTCCACAGAGTCATCAGATGGTACCGGTGTTATATCTGTGCCTGAAGTATTGATTGATCAGGATACTACAGCCCGTAATGATAATAATGTGGCTAAGAATCTTACAGGAAATCAGAACAGCAGTAAGCCGGAACAGACGGCAGCACCAGACAATCAGGGTAATAACAGCAACGGAAATAAAACGGATACATCGCATAATGGAAATAATAATGCCGGGAATGGAAGTAACAATTCCGGTAATAATGATTCCGGGAATCAGGGAAATAACGGCGGAAATGGTGGTTCCGGAAATCAGGGAAATAACAGCAGCGATAATGGTGGTGCCGGGAATCAAGGGAACAACGATGGGAATAATGGTTCCAATGATCAGGGAAGCAATGGCGGTAATGCTGACTCCGGGGATCAGGAAAATAATGGCAACAATACCGGAACCGGCGACCAGGGGACCGATAGTGGAAACGGTAATGGTAATGATAATGGCGGGAATACAGGTACCGGTGGTTCTCAGGGCGTTGAGCTTCCTGAAATTCCGATCAATTAAGCTATGTTTTCGGTAAGGCTTGCGGATCACAGCTTTTGCATAGAAAACCGCTATTCTTATGTGGAAGAGCTGTGCCGGGATTACGTGATACCGGAAACGGATGGCGAGCGTATTTCTGTTTCAGATGAGGAAATGGTGCGGGAGAGGATCCCCGGTGAGGACTACCCGCCGTCCTATGAGGAAAGCACGGCAGTTTATCGCAAGATCTGTGAGCTGCTGATCCCTGATGGAATATTCATGTTCCATGCATCAGCGGTATCCATTGAAGGACAGGGGTTGCTCTTTGCGGCAACATCCGGAACGGGAAAGTCCACGCATGCGGGGCTTTGGAAGGACGTGTTCGGGGAACGGGCCGTGATCATAAATGACGATAAGCCATTGATAAGAGTGGGAACGGATGAAATCATGGTCTATGGAACGCCCTGGAGCGGAAAGCACAGCTTTCAGACAAATACGATTGCGCCGGTAAAGGCATTGTTCCTGTTAGAACGCGGAGATAAAAACAGCGTGGAACCGGTGGATTTCCGGGAGGCGTATCCTACGGTGTTAAACCAGGCATACCGTCCGAAGGAACCGGTGCTTATGCAGAAGACGCTTGGAATGGTGAATGAATTTATGAAGAACATGCCGGTTTACAGGCTGAAATGCAATATTTCAGAGGAAGCCGTGTGGACGGCATATTCGGTTTTGGAGGATATGGAAAATTGAAACTGAAAGACGGAATGGTGATGGAGAAGAGCGGAGAGGATTTTGTTGCCGTTGCTACAGGAGAGGCAGGGAAAGCATTTAATGGCCTGATCCGAAACAATAAAACGGCGGATTTTCTTTTCCGCGAGCTTCAGAGTGAAAAGGCGGAGGATGAGCTGGTGCAGGCTCTTCTTCAAAAATATGAGGTTTCGGAGGAACTGGCAAGGAAGGATGTGCGGCGGATCGTCGGCATCATCCGGGATGCCGGGCTTTTGGATGATTAGCTCGGGGCTGAAGGAGCTTGAGAAAAACGGAAGATATCTGTCCGTACCGGCGGGAAACAGTATGGAGCCTTTGCTGAAAAGCAAAGAAAATGTGGTGGAGATTGTCAGGGCAAAGCATCCACTGAGGAAATACGACATCACCCTCCATGTCCGCGAGGATGGGACAAGCGTACTGCACCGGGTGATGAAGGTTCGTAAAGATTCTTATGTGATCTGCGGGGATAACTGCATTACCCCGGAGACGGTTCCTTTTGGACAGGTGGCGGGCGTGGCTGTCAGGTTTTACAGAAAAGGGAAATGGGTTTCCGTAAGTGATCCCGGTTATCGTCTGTATGTCCATGTCTGGTGTGGTCTGTTTCCGCTTAGAAAATATCTGCTGAAATGCCATAAGAGAATACAGGGTTTTGGCAGGAAGGGGCGGTGATGGATTTGGAGAAGCATAACCGAAAGCCGCTCCGGTGGGTGATCGATGCATCGAAGGATGCAAGGTGTGGTGTGATCATTCTGACGGTGCTGCAGTCCGTGGTTTCCGTCAGCATGGTGGTGTTTGCCCTTGTTATGCGTAAGACTATCGATGCGGCGGTTACAGGGAGCAGGGATGGTTTTATATTGAACGCTGCCATTTTAGGCGGAATCATACTGGGGCAGCTTGCGCTCAGGTATTTTATCAGAAGGACGGATGAAGCGGTCAGGGCGGATACGGAGAATGCCCTGAAGGAACGTGCCTACCGTGTTATTCTGGGAAGATCCTATGTGGCTCTTTCTACATTCCATACGGGCGAGCTGCAGAACAGGATGACGAATGATACGGTGGTGGTGACGGATGGTGTTGCGGACATTTTCCCTGATACGGTGGCGCTGCTTGTGAAGCTAATCGGGGCTGCCGCGGTGCTGTTTTATCTGGATCACCGTTTTGCCTTGATCTTTCTGGCTGGCGGTGTCATTTTGATATTCGTGACATATTTGTTCCGCAGGGTTATGAAGCAGATGCATAAATGGGTGCAGGAAACGGACGGGAGCGTTCGTTCTTTTCTTCAGGAGACAGTGGGAAACCTGCTGGTGATCCGCTCTTACGGTGGTGAGAATAAAGCTGAAGGTATGGCTGGTGACAGGATGCGTTGTCACAAAGAGCAGAGGCTTCGCAGAAGCTTTTTTTCGGCGGTCTGCAATCTTGGGTTTGGTGCCGTTATGCAGGGAGGCTATCTGTTCGGGCTTGTGTGGTGCGGACTTGGGATCTTAAATGGTTCGATCAGCTATGGTACGCTGGCTGCGGTTTTGCAGCTGGTGGGGCAGATCCAGTCGCCGGTGGCAAGCATAACGGGATATCTGCCGAAGTATTATGCAATGCTGGCTTCTGCTGAGAGGTTGATGGAACTGGAAGAGCTTGAACCGGATGCAAAGGAAGAACGGATGCCGGTATCAAGGCGGGATGATGTATATGGAAAGCTTTCATGTATTGTGGCTGAGAACATTTGCTTTACTTATCCGGTGGAGGGTGCGGAACCGGTTTTGGCCGGGGCATCAGTTTCTGTAGGTAAGGGAGAGTTTGCCGCCATTACGGGACGGTCCGGGATCGGAAAGAGCACGCTGCTGAAGCTCCTGCTTTCTGTGTATAAGCCGGATGAAGGCAATTTATTTTTGGAATGTGATGATGGAAACAAACTGTCTGTGAGTCCGGTGACACGTCCGCTGTTTGCATATGTTCCGCAGGGAAACTTCCTGCTTTCTGGAAAGATATGGGAGACGGTGACGTTTCTTTCGGAAGGGGATCCGGACAGGGATAAGGTTAAGAGAGCCTGCCATATCGCCTGTGCTGATTTTGTGGATGAGCTGCCGCAGGGTCTGGATACAGTGATCGGTGAAAAGGGAGAAGGACTGTCTGAGGGGCAGGTACAGAGGCTTGCCATTGCAAGGGCGGTTTATTTTGACGCTCCGATATTGCTTCTGGATGAGGCTACTTCTGCTCTGGATGCCCAGACGGAAAAGAGGCTGCTTGAAAACCTCTGCAGGATGACGGACAAGACGGTACTGATCGTTACGCACAGAGAGGCTGCACTTTCGTTTTGCGACAGGGTGATCGAGATAAGGGATAAGGTGTTTACGGAGGCAGGGAATGATAAGTGATATAAGGACAAATGAACATTACCTGCTGCATCTTTTATCATGTGCCCTGGAGGATGCCAGACCGCAGGAAAAGCCGGATGAGGTTTCGTGGGAAGAGGTTTTCAGGCAGGCTGACAGACACAGCGTGGCGAATACTGCTTGCTATGCCGTGGAGAAGCTGTCCGGAAAGCCGGATGCGAAGCTCTGGAAACAGTGGAAGGAAGTTAGGAATAAGGCCGTTGTCAAGGACGTGACGCTTACGACGGAGTTGAAGAGGATCTGTTCGCTTTTATCGGAGAATGGGATACGATGCCTTCCAATCAAGGGAAGCAGGCTGAAGGAGCTTTATCCGCGCACGGACATGAGGCTCATGGCGGATCTGGATATTCTGATTGATGAGGAAAATGCACTTCGCGTCAGGGAGCTTCTGACTACGGACGGGTTTGTATGCGAGCATTTCGGTACAAGCCATCATGACATTTATAAGAAGTACCCGATCATAAATGTGGAGATCCACCGTTCACTGATGCCGGAGCAGATGGAGTGGATACGGGATTATTATGAGGATGGATTTTCCCATGCTAATCCGGTTCCGGGAAATGTTTATGTTTATGAGATGGCGGCAGAAGAATTTTATGCGTATCATATCGCGCATCTTTATAAGCATTATGAAGCGAGCGGAAGCGGAATACGGTCTTTCATGGATATTTATCTGATCAGGAAGAGGTACAGGGAATCGTGGGATGAGGGTAAGGTTACTGAGATTCTGGCTGAACTGGGGCTGACAGATTTTGAACGAGAGATGCGCGAGGTGGCAGACTATTGGTTTGGAGAGGCTGAGGCAAGTGAGAAATGCCTTGAAAATGAGAGGTACATTCTTGCCAGTGGAACTTATGGCACTATAAAGCATAGTGTTGAGAGGCAGATCGCGAAGAAAGGGCGATGGGGATATTTCTGGTCGAGGGCGTTTCTGCCGTATGACCAGATGGTGAGGATATTCCCGGTACTGAAGACGCTGCCGGTGCTTCTGCCGGTGTGCTGGGTGTGGAGACTGGTGGCGGCGCTTATCTTTAAGCATGACAGGATGATGTATCAGCTGAAGGCGGTGTTCAAGAAGAGCGAGCAGGACTAAAACGTAGTTTTATTGATATGCACTGTGATAGCATTCTTGGCTATTATGAAAAAAGGATCTGAAGGAAATTGAAATGATTTTCTGATGAATAAGCTGCATATGTGGGATCGGAGTAAAATCCGGTCCTTTTTTAATGTCTACATTTAGAGCAGGTTTCGGGAATTTCCACAAGAAAGAGTACAAGAAACCATTGACAATTAGCATCAGGGGGAACGGAATTAAATGAGCTGGCGTATACATATGGTTCCCTGGGCTATGTATACAGGGGCTTGGAGGAGTATGACAAATCCAGGGAGGCATTTGAAAAGGCTGCTGAACTGAGATGTGAGTGGGGGTATCTTGGCCTGGGGGACGCATATCGGTATGGATATGGCGTAGAACAGGACGGGGAAAAGGCCTTGGAGTGCTATGAAAAAGCGATAGTGCAAGGATTTTACGAAGGATACCTGTATCTTGGCTGGACATACTACGATGGAGAAGTTGTCGGGCAGGATTATGCGAAGGCAATGGAATATTTTGAGAAAGCAGGAGACGCTGGAGAGGGGAGAGGATATCTCAACATTGGCTGGATGTATGAAAAAGGAAATGGGGTGGACCAAAATGTCGATGAGGCGATCACATGGTATGAGAAGGCGGGCAAGGCGGTAGACGGCATAGGATACCGTAATATTGGATGGATGTACTACAACGGAGAGATTGTGGGGCAGGATTATGAGAAAGCCATGGAGTATTTTGAAAAGGCGGGGGACACAGGAGATGCGGTTGGTTATAGGTTAGTTGGCTGGATGTATGATTATGGCATTGGAGTCGCGCAAGACAAGGACATGGCAATTTCATGGTATGCTAAAGGAACAGATATGGGTGATGACGCTTCCTATAATAACATGGGTTTTATCTATTATGAAAAAGGGGATCGGGAAAAGGCAGTTGAGTACTTTGAAAAAGCCATGTCACTTGGAAATAGTAGTGCATTCAGTAACATGGGATTTCTGTATGAGGTATTGGATGCTGATTACGAAAAGGCCTTCGAATGGTATGAAAAGGCGGCCGAAAGAGGAAATGAGACTGCGATTGAGAATATCAGAAAGTTGGTGAATAGCGGGAAGATTAGTGCAAAAAAGGCTGCAAAATGGCTTTAATTTAGCTTTTGTAAGAAGGGTCGGGAGAAACGAATGAAAAAGAAGGTCATATTTGTTGCTGCCTTGGCGACGGTTCTAGTGACGGTTGTTTTGGTGGCATGGCATTGGAAAACCTCAAAAAACCTGCAGGGAAATTACATCACAAAGGCAGAATGGGAGGAGATGCTTTCGGACGCTTTTGGGATCACACAGCAGGGTAGTACGGAGATCTTTGGTAAGGATGAGAAGAAATACCGCCCCGAAGATGCAGTGGAGGGAAAATATGCAGCCGTTTCGGCCATGAGGATGCTTGGACAATCGAAAATGCAGATTTATCTGGATACGGAGGAGTTCGTCACGGAGGAAAAGCTGCTTGAAGTTGCGTTGCAGCAGGGGCTTGTAGAAAAAAGCCAGCTTAAAAAGAAGCTGACGAGAGAGGAATGTCAGGCGCTGATCGCGTTACAAAGGCAGTTGTATGATACGGAATTTTGGGTAGATGGCTATGAGAAGGTGAACTTGAAGGATGGCGTCAGGGTGGAGGGACAATCTTACGAAACACCTCTGTCTGAGGGAGACATGATCATCATGCAGGTGGAGAATTCCAGATTTCGACAGGCGAGGAAGGTAACGGGCTTTGATGCCAAGGGAGAACCTATCTGCGAAGAAGCCAAATTGGAGGAGGTCTTTGAATCCCTGGTGATTTCTGAAAAAGTCGATGTTACAGCGGATGATGTCATGCGTTCGCTGGAGTTGGACGGTTGGCAAATAAGCAGTTTAGAAAAAACAGATTGCGTTGTCAAGAATGTTTTGAATGGCTCAGCAGGGATTTCCAGTAAGGGCTTTAAAATTCACGTAAAAAGTGACAAAAATGAACATGTGATTGAGTTTACTAATAATGACACAGGAATTACATATAAAAAAGATGTTCCAGGGTTAAAAAGCTTAGGAAACATAGATGCAGATCTTGAAGTCAAAGAATTAAAATTCCTTGCACAGGTTGATTATTCCCCTTTGAAAGGCCTGAAGCTTGTGGATTTTTCCGTATCTGATGACATTACGATCAAAGGAACGGTAGGCATTGAGGCGAAGAAGGATGACTTAAAATGCAAACTCTTAAATGTTGAGATTCCTCTTGGAGGCTGGCTTGGCGCAACACTGGAAATTTACCTGTGTGTTTCTGCTGAAGGAAGCATTTCCGTGCAGTTTGAATTTCCTGCAAAGTACGGCATCTGTTACGAAAAAGGAAAGGGAATCAGAAAATACAATGACATTCCGGCATTCCCGCAGCCTTCCATTGAGGTTGATTGTAAAGGGGACATACTGCTTGGCGTGGAACCAATCTTAAATGTGTTGTCTTTTGATGTGATTGATGCGGAATTGGAGGGAGGCGCGGAATTTGAATGCAAAACTACACTGCACCCAAAGCAGACCTGCTTTGATGTATCTGCGTCATTTCCCATTCTTACGTTAAGCATTTTCGGAGATGACGAGGCGAATGTTCTGCTTAAGCAGGCTGCGGATCTTTTCTTGGGAGGCAACGTGAGCGCGGAATGGGAGCTGATCACGGCGGAGAATGCCCCCATTCATTTACAATTACATTTTGAAACGAAAAATGGTGGTCCTTTGAAGCAAGTCCTTAAGTGCACCTATGAGGAAGAACCGGTAGCGACGCAGGGGCCTGGAAGCAGCCATGGTGGATCTGGCGGAAGCGGTTCGGGTCTCGGTGGAAGCGGTTCGGGTTCTGGTGGAAAAAGTGATGTGCCCGTAGATGAAGAGCATTTTCCAGATGCTTTTTTCCGACAATACGTCTTGGATAATTTTGACATAAATGGAAATGCAAAGCTTGAGAAGAAAGAGATCGACGATGCAATATGGATTGATTTTGGCTGGGACGACGAAAGCATGCCTTATGAGCAGATTGCAACTTGTACATCACTAAAGGGAATCGAGTACCTGGTGAAACTAAAGGGTTTGCAGTGCACGGGCAGCAGCATAGAGGAACTGGATCTTCGCAATAATCCTGATCTTATATGGTTGGAGTGCCATTTTTGTGAAAAATTAAAGAAGTTGGATGTCAGTAAAAATACGGCACTTCAAAGGCTGGATGTTGGCGAGGCTTACGCATTGCAAGAATTAGATATTAGTCATAATAAAGATTTGGTCTATATTGATTGCTGGGCTTGTAATCTCAGTGAATTGGAAGTCAGCAATAACTTTGCACTGCGAAGTCTTGATTGTAGCAGTAATCATCTAAAAAAACTTGACATCAGTAAGAATACGGCACTAACAACCTTGATTTGCAGTGGAAACCCAATAGACCAGCTAGATCTTCGGGCGAATGAGTATCTGAAAAACTTGGTTTTAAATAGCACGCCGACCAGCTTAGGAAATGAGTTTCAATATCATGTCTTGGAGGGCGAGAATGCTGATGTCAGATTAGTTTATGATAAAACAACGAAGATCCTTACAAAATAGCGACAGAACGCGAGGGGACTGTTCCCTCTCCCCTCGCGTAGTAACATCATTGAAAAGGACGCATGATGATGGTCATGCGTCCTTTTATAACTCAGCTATTTCGTCTGTGAATTTCCCTGAGGTGCCATGCTTGCTCTCAGGACCTTATATTCCGCCTGCATTTTCTGGAAGGTCTCCGTATCGCCCTCAGCCATGTCGGGATGATAGGTCTTGCATAGCGCCTTGTATCGCTTGTCAAGCTTATCCAATGTATTGCATCCCGCAAAGAAGATGGAAGTCCCCGTAGGATTTAGAAGCTCTGCCTTTAATTTGTCAGCAAGCTTTTGTATGTCATCGCGCTGCTTGTCAAGAAGCTGAATCTGAGGAATGAGCTGCTTGAAGCGGCCGACGTCCATGCTCTTTTTCGCAGAGCATTCCTCCACCAGCGGATCTAAATTTCGCATGTAAATGCCCCAATAGCTTCGAAGCAGGGGGCTGTCCTTTTGCTCCAGAATACCGGTGACCTCCTGCCCTAAGGCCTCCAGACCGCCCAGATGCTCCTCCAGCTTTTGCAGATAGGTGAGATTCTGCGCCACCTCCTCGGAGGAACCGGTGGCCATCTTTAGCTCGCTCTTTACGAGATCCGTGATTTCATTGGAAATCTCCTGTCCCGTCATTTTCAGCTCCTGCCCCCATTCATACCATTCTGATGCCAGTGCCATGACGCCGACGATAATGACGCCGATCATGATAAGATAAATCAGAATGCCGAAAATGACGGAGTGCAGGGGACTCATGGACATGTATTGGAAAACGTTCAGTCCGAAGGCGTCTTTTACGTTTTTGTTCAGGTCAAGCAGCGTGAGCAGAATAAGTCCCGCGCTAAATACGCCTGCGATCACGTAGGAGAGAGAAACGATCGTCGTGATCAGCCAGCTCAGTCCCTTTAGGATTGTGTAAAAAATACAGGCAAACGCATTGGGGACCTTTTTCCCGTTGAGTGACAGGATTTTGTAGTCCGCCTCGCACAAGGTAAACAGGGAAAGATACCAGTTATAGGTCAGCTCGTAGAGAGTGTCAAACAGGGAAATAATGATGTTCCAAGCTGCGATTGCGAGCCCTGAGATCAGGGCAAAGCCCCATCCGACAAAGAACATGACAATGCCGATGCATACCGAGATCAAAAGGAAGCCGATGATAAGCTCGCCAATGTTCTTGGGCGTCGTTGCCGTGCTCAGCAACACGATGATGACGGTGGCGACAAGGGCAAGCCCAAGGAAAATGGTAATCTTTTCGAACGCCTTCGCCAGAAGCTTGAAGAAGGTCGCAAGGAGCAGCAGGGGAATCGCCAGCAGGGACAACAGATCGATTTTTATGATTTTGAGTGCTTTCTGCATGATATCTCCCTCCCCTCTATTCGAATACTTCCATCTCGTAGGTGATTTCCGAGATGCTTGAGCCGTCTGCCAGGAATGTTATGGTAATGCGGTCACCGCTGATGGGATCCAGGTAAATGGCCTTGGTTTTGTCCAGATCCCAGCCGTATAAGAAGAAGCCCTCAAATCTGGTCGGCTGTCCGTACAGGCCAGTCTGCTTATGGCAGACCTTGGCGGGCGAGGAGCCCAGCGAAACGCCGTCAGGAAAGATCACCGTGTTGCTTGTCACGGAAAGACTTACGACCTCACATTTCGAGAGAGGCTGATCCGAGGACATTTTATTTTGCAATACGATGGAGACGCCGCGCTCATTGTCCGTCAGAGTGGTTTTCTGATATCCCGCCAGCATCTTATCCATGTCGGAGAGATTGAGCTCCGTGACCACGTCCTTGATGGGCATGACCTTGCGGTTCACCTGCACGAGACGGGAGAACTTGTCAGCCGACAGGATCTCGGCCTGCGGGTGGGACTCCATCCAATGCGCGGTGAATTCGTCGACGTTCTCCGGCACGATGATGACGGAAGCCTCCTTGTCACGCTCAAAGGTGACCGTATCCGTAGTCGTCTTGACGTGCAGATGGGTAAGGCTCGTTATGGAAGCATATGCGGAAACCCGATAGGTTCCGGGATGGAGGGATACGCCCTGCTTGAATTCGTTTTTCTGGTTCAGGACAGCCACGTAATCCTTATCCGTCGTCATATTTTGAAGCGTAACCCTGACCTCGAATTCCTTTTGCAGATTTTCCTCCAGCAGGGAAAACTCCTTCGGAAGGCCCTGCAGGGTTATGGTTCCCGCGCAATCGCCCTCATTTAGTTTCCCTCGGTTTCCACAGGAAGCCAGCAAAAGAAGCAAGGGAAGCGTTAGCAGTAACAGTCTCCGTATTCTCTTCATGGGGATTCTCCTTTGAAAAATGACTTCCTTTTTATTATAATTCCGAGGGGCCGTCAGCGCAACCTCCGAAGCAACATTTTGTCTTTTTATTTTGACGTAACGAAGGTTTGCGTATATAATTCTATTAACTATGCAATGAAAAAACAGGGAATGCTTAGAAAATGATCGGAGGACATTTTTATGAAATGGACGAAATTCAAGATAAAGACGGTGACCGACGCGGAGGACATCATTATCAGCACGCTCTATGACATTGGGCTCGAGGGCGCACAGATTGAGGACAAGATCCCGCTGACCCCCTTAGAGAAGGAGCAGATGTTTGTGGACATCCTGCCGGAGGGACCTGCGGATGACGGCGTGGCGTACTTAAGCTTCTTTGTGGAGGAACAGGAGGATGGAACGCTTTTGGTGCAGGGTGAGGAGCGCACGAGAGAATCTATTTTAGAGGACGTGGAGCGTGAGCTTGAGGATCTGCGCATGTTTTGCGAGATTGGCGAGGGAACCATCACCGTTGACGAAACTGAGGACATTGATTGGATTAACAACTGGAAGCAATACTTCCATCAATTCTACATAGATGACATTCTTGTCATTCCTTCCTGGGAAAAGATCAAGCCGGAGGATGGCGAGCGCATGGTGCTGCACATTGATCCCGGCACGGCCTTTGGAACGGGCATGCACGAGACAACGCAGCTCTGCATCAGGCAGCTGCGCAAGTTCATCACGCCCGAGACGGAGCTTCTCGACGTGGGTACGGGAAGCGGTATCCTTGGCATTTTGTCCTTGATGTTCGGTGCGAAGCATGTCGTTGGAACCGACTTGGATCCCTGCGCCGTGCCTGCCGTGGAGGACAACTGCGCAAATAACGGGATCAAACCAGAACAGTTTACCATGATGATCGGAAACATTATTACCGAGAAGGAAGTGCAGGACGAGGTTGGTTACGAGAAATATGACATTGTTGTCGCAAACATCCTTGCGGACGTACTTGTTCCGCTGACACCCGTCATTCTCAATCAGCTAAAGCCCGGCGGAATCTATATTACCTCTGGCATCATCGATGACAAGGAGCAGACGGTCATTGAGGCCGTGAAGGCAGCAGGCATGGAAGTGCTGGAAGTGACGTACCAGGGAGAATGGGTGAGCGTGACGGCAAGAAAACGGTAATTTTGTGAAGAACTCGGGGCTAGGTTTGGATGGTCTTTCTGGTAGACTTTAGACCCAGAAAGATCATCCAAACCTTCCCCTCGAGTACTTGGACAGGCAAAAAGTAGCAATACTGTTTTTCTTGCCTAGGGAGAGGGTTTGATTTTTCAATGGACTTAGCGTAATTGTTGAGGAGATAAAAGGAGTAGGAAGTGTATCAGTTTTTTGTAGAGCCGACGCAAATTGATATAGGGAATAGGACGGTTTGGATTACGGGGGCGGACGTAAATCATATCAAGAATGTGTTGCGGATGAAGGTGGGCGAGGAGTTTGCCGTGAGCAACGGACAGGATGGCAAGGAATATCGCTGTGCCATTCGGACGTTTCATGATGCCATGGTTGAGTGTGAGCTTCGTTTTATCAAGGAAGATGGCGAGGAGCTACCCGCAAAGATTTACTTGTTTCAGGGGCTGCCGAAGGCGGATAAGCTCGAGCTCATCATTCAAAAATCCGTGGAGCTTGGCGTTTATCAGGTGATTCCCGTGGAGACGAAGCGTTCCGTGGTAAAGCTGGACGAGAAAAAGGCGAAGGCGAAGACGGCAAGATGGCAGCAGATTTCCGAGGCCGCCGCAAAGCAAAGTAAGCGCGGCATTATTCCAGAAGTGAAGGAGCCCATCAGCTTTCGGAAGGCACTGGAGCTGGCAAAGGACATGGACATAAAGCTGATTCCGTATGAGCTGGCAGAGGGCATGGAGAAAACGAGACAGCTCATTGAAGGCATTCAACCTGGTCAGACGATCGCAATTTTCATTGGTCCCGAGGGCGGGTTTGATGAGTCGGAGGTTCAGGCGGCGCAGGAGGCGGGAATCGAACCCGTTACTCTTGGAAGGCGCATTCTTCGCACGGAGACGGCACCCCTCGCCATCCTTGCATGGCTTGGCTATCATCTGGAAGCCTGACGCGAATGCTTTTCCAGAAGGCATGAGGAGATAAGGAGCAGTGTATAAGGCACAGTACATAAGGAGCGGCACATAAGGCACGGTACATAACGAGCGAATCATGGAAAACCGTCCTTGGGATTGGCACATAAGCCTTCCGCTCGCATATGGTAAGATATAGAAGAATCATCCGCTGGCATATGTAAAAGACATATTTTGCGGATTTTTCAGTAGGGACAAAAAGGAGATACTCCCATGGAAGTATATTTGGATAATTCGGCTACGACACGGGTCTTTCCCGAGGTTGCGGCTGAAATGACGCAGATCATGTGTCAGCAATATGGCAATCCTTCGAGCCTTCACTTGAAGGGGATGGAGGCAGAGCAGATCCTTCGCAGGTCAAAGGAGACGCTGGCGAAGATCCTGAAGGTGAATGAGAAGGAGATTTTGTTTACCTCTGGAGGAACGGAATCCGACAATTTGGCCCTTCGCGGCGTGGCGCAGGCGAAGCAGCGTCAGGGACGGCATCTGATTACGACGCAGGTGGAGCATCCTGCCATCCTGCAGACCATGCACTTTTTGGAGGAGCAGGGCTTTCAGGTGACTTATCTCCCCGTGGACGCCTATGGGCGCATCCATCTGGAGGATCTGCAGCGCAGCATGCGCATGGACACGATCCTGGTCTCCATCATGCACACCAACAATGAGGTGGGCGCGCAGCAGCCCATTGCGGAGGCTGGTGCACTGATTAAGCGGATGAATCCGAACACCCTCTTTCACGTGGATGCCGTGCAGGGCTTTGGCAAGGCGAAGATTTATCCGAAGAAGATGAACATTGATCTCATGAGCGTGAGCGGTCATAAGATTCATGGTCCAAAGGGCATCGGATTTTTATATGTCAATGAAAAGGTAAGGCTTCGGCCGATTCTGTTTGGCGGCGGACAGCAGAACAATCTGCGTTCCGGTACGGAGAACATCCCAGGAATCGCAGGCATGGCGATGGCGGCGAAGCGGCTGTATGACAATTATGACGAGGATCTCAGAAAGCTAGAAGAATGCAAGGCCTTCTTTATTGATGGCGTCAGTCAGATCGAGGGAACCCGCGTAAATGCGCTACTTCCTGGACTGCCTCATGGGGAGGAGACGGCACCGCATATCGTCAGTGTTTCCTTCCGCGGCGTTCGAAGCGAGGTTTTGTTGCATGCCTTGGAGGAAAAGGGGATTTTCGTATCCGCAGGCAGTGCATGTTCGGCGCGCAAGCCCCAGCCGTCAGCGACTCTGAAGGCCATGGGAATTCCGCAGGACCTGCTTGGCTCCACCATTCGATTTAGCTTTTCGGTCTTTACGAGCAGGGAAGATTTGGAGTATACTTTATCGGTGTTAAATGAAATTGTTCCAGTTTTAAGGATGTACACGAGGAAGAGGTAGAATTACAATGTTTAAGGCTTTTTTGATTAAGTACGCGGAAATTGGCGTGAAGGGAAAAAACAGGCATTTGTTTGAGGATGCTTTGGTGCATCAGATCAAGGTCTCCCTAAAGCGCTGTGAGGGCAAGTTTTTCGTACACAAGACCCAGGGAAGGATCTTTGTGGAGGCGGAAGACGAATTTGATTTTGACGAGACGGTAGGGTGTCTTAAGCAGGTCTTTGGAATCTCTGGCATCTGTCCCGTGGTTTACGCTGAGGATGAGGGCTTTGAGAAGCTGGCGGAGCGTGTCGTGGACTATGTCGACAAGGTGTATCCCGACAAGAATAAGACCTTTAAGGTGAATGCACGCCGCGCACGGAAGGATTACCCCAAGGAGTCCATGGAGATCAATGCGGATCTTGGCGAGGTGCTTTTGAATGCGTATCCCGAGATGACGGTGGACGTTCATAACCCAGACATCATGCTGAACGTGGAGATCCGCGAGAAGATTTATCTGTATTCTGAAATCATTCCTGGACCTGGCGGCATGCCCGTCGGTACGGGTGGAAAGGCCATGCTTCTTTTGTCTGGCGGCATCGATTCGCCGGTTGCGGGCTATATGATTGCAAAGAGAGGCGTCAAGATTGACGCGGTTTATTTCCATGCACCGCCCTATACCAGCGAGCGTGCAAAGCAGAAGGTGGTTGACCTTGCGAAGATCGTGGCGCAGTACACGGGTCCCATCTATCTTCACGTGATCAACTTTACGGACGTTCAGCTTCATATTTACGAGACCTGTCCTCATGAGGAGCTGACCATCATCATGAAGCGTTACATGATGCGTCTCGCGGAGAAGCTGGCGTTGGATACGGAATGCCTCGGCCTTATCACGGGAGAGAGCATTGGACAGGTGGCATCTCAGACCCTGGCTTCCATGGCCGTGATCAATGAGGTATGCGAGCTTCCGATTTATCGTCCCCTGATTGGATTTGATAAGCAGGACATTGTTGACGTGGCAGAGAAAATCGGCACCTACGAAACCTCCATCCAGCCCTATGAGGATTGCTGTACCATCTTTGTGGCAAAGCACCCCGTGACCAAGCCGAATCCTAAATATATTCGCAGACATGAGGAAAAGCTCGGAGAAAAGATGGAAGAGCTGGTGAAGACCGCGCTCGAGACGGAAGAGCTGATCATTGTAGAATAATGTAGGACCTAATATAATTCTTATGTCGAGCACATGTGAATGCGGGCATTTATCGTGCCCATTGCAAGAAATTTGCTCAGCTCTGAACTTATAACAAAAGAGCTTATAACAAAACGCCCTCCGGGGTTCGGAGGGCGTACATACTTTCTTTTGTGTAGCCTTGAAACCATCATTTGATTTCAAGGAAGCTTTGAGAATTAAACCTCGTAGTTCTTCAGAACCTTCAGAACTTCCTCGGCACCGTCTTCGGTGTGGATGTTCAAGTCGATGGGCTTGGAAAGATCCAGGCTGAAGATGCCCATGATTGACTTAGCGTCGATTACGTATCTGCCGGATACCAGGTCGAAATCGTAATCAAACTTCGTAATGTCATTTACGAAGGACTTTACCTTGTCAATCGAATTTAAAGAAATCTGAACTGTTTTCATGAATGTTACCTCCTTCATCTGTGTCATACCTTCTGCCTACATCATAATTGGAACATCATGAAAAGTCAAGAGTAAAAAAAAGAGAATATATGTAGAAAAATAATGGAGAATCCAATGAAAACCATAGCATTTCACAATTTGGGATGCAAAGTAAACTCCTATGAGTTGGACGTCATGCAACAAATCATGCGGGAAAAGGGGTATGAAATAGTCCCTTTTGACAAAATGGCGGATATTTATGTCATTAACACCTGCACGGTGACGAACATTGCGGATCGGAAGAGCCGTCAGATGCTACATCGGGCGAAGCAAAAGAATCCGAATGCGGTTGTCGTGGCAGTGGGCTGCTACGTGCAGACGGACCTCGCAGGCGCAGTCAAGGATCCCGCCATCGACCTTGCGATCGGCAACAACCGAAAGAAGGACATCGCAAAGATCCTGGAGCAATATCTTGCAGAGCATGATGACAACAGCCTGTGGGAAAACGAAGATCGCCCAAGGGGAGTATGCGAGGAAGATGGCATTGATGCGAAGCCAATTTCTTTGAAAAAAGAAAATGACGCAAGGGAAGATTCCGGCGCAGGCTTTGAGGACAAGACCCTCGGCGGCACGACAATCTTGGACATTGCTCATGAAAAAGAATATGAAGAGATGCAGCTAAAGACAACGGCAGAGCACACGCGTGCCTACATCAAGATTCAGGATGGCTGCAATCAGTTTTGCTCCTACTGTGCCATTCCTTTGGCGCGAGGACGCGTCCGCAGCAGAAAGCCTGAGGACGTGCTTCGCGAGGTGGAGTGCATCGTTGCCGCAGGATATCAGGAGATCGTTCTGACAGGAATTCACGTCAGCTCCTATGGAATTGATTTTACGACCCCAATACCAGATGTCGGGAATGGTGAGACGAAGCCGGGTATGCTCCAAACTGGATCGCCTGGAGGTGAGAAAAGGACTGCAGAAACGCAAAAGGAGGCTGCCACGCAGGAGCCCGCACGGGCAAATAAAGTGACTGCCCTTCAGGAGCCCTCGGCCGTGAAGCCCATGGATTATCGCGGTCAGACCAAGTTATTTGACCTTATTGAGGAGCTACATAAGGTTCCAGGCCTTCAGCGCATTCGCATCAGCTCCTTGGAGCCGAGAATCGTGACGCCTGAGACGGCAAAGCGTCTGGCGGCCCTTCCGAAGGTGTGTCCCCATTTCCATCTTTCCCTGCAAAGCGGGTGCGATGCTACATTAAAGCGCATGAATCGACATTATACGGCGCAGCAATATCTCGAGAGCGTACAGGCCCTGAGGGATGCTTATGCACCAATGGTTCCGGCCATTACGACGGACGTGATCGTAGGCTTCCCCGGGGAGACGGAGGAGGAATTCGCGATCACCAAGGCCTTTCTGGAAACCGTGGGCTTTTATGAAATGCATGTCTTTAAGTATTCGAAGCGCGCCGGAACGCGGGCGGCAGTGATGGAGGGACAGATCCCGGATCCCATTAAGGCAAGACGAAGTGACGTTCTTTTGGAACTTGAGCGCGAGCAATCCATCGCTTTTCGAAAGCAAAAACTCGGACAGGTTGTCGCCGTATTGATGGAGGAAGAAAAGGAAATCGGCGGAAAGAACTATCTTTTGGGACATACGGTGGATTACGTGCGTGTTGCGTTAGCGCTCAATCGTGATGATATGGTGGCAAAATGCGTGGACGAGCAGAAGACGTCAAAGCAAGCAACAGGACTGATTGCTGCGCGAGCAGGCGAAATCCTGCAGTTGAAAGTAACGGAGTTTTTTACGGAGGAGATTTTACTTGGACAGCAAACTAATCTTTTTTGACATCGATGGAACGCTAATTAGCAACTGGCGGGAGATGCCGCAATCCGCGGCGGAGGCAGTACGCATTGCGAAGGAGAACGGACATCTTTGCCTGGTCAACACGGGGCGCACCGCAAGCCTTGTGATGGATTGGCTCCCGAAGCTTGCCCCCTTTGACGGATATTTGTGCGGCTGTGGCACGCAGATTTTCTTTCAGGGGAAGGAGCTTTTACATAAGACCTTTACGCTTAACGAGGCAGAGGGCATTATCCAAGGCCTTGAAAAATATCGGATCGATGCGATCCTGGAAGGCGAAGAGACCAATTTTCATAACGAATTGGATAAGATGCATACAGAAACCCTTCGGCAATATATCATCGACCACTATCGGGATCGCAACTGGGACAATTACCAGCTTGCGCCAGGCCGGTTTGACAAGTTTTACTGTTATGCGGATGATTCCCAAAGCGTTTACCAATTCATGGAGGAACAAGGCGACCTGCTCGACTTGATTGATCGCGAGCAAGGATTTTTCGAGATCGTACCCAAGGGCTACTCCAAGGCGACCTGCATGGATTTTTTGGCGGAACACTTAAATGCATCGGGGAAATATCCGAAAAAGATAACGACAAAGGACATGGTTGCCATCGGCGACAGCAACAACGACCTTCCCATGCTCGAGCATGCAGGCACTGCCATCGCCATGGGAGAATCCTCCCAGGGGGTACTTGAGATCGCAGACTATGTCACAACATCTGTGATGGATAATGGTATTTGGAACGCTTTAAAATGGTTGGGTTGCATCTGAAAATATTATAGACTACTCGGTTCTGACCGATCCCTTCTCAGGGATCCACCAGAACCGAAGGAAGAATATAAAAGAACCAAGGAGGAAATAAATATGAATATTTGGCATGACATTGACGAGAGCAGAATTCGCCCCATGGATTTTATGTCAGTAATTGAGATCAGCAAGGGCAGCAGCATGAAATATGAGCTCGACAAGGAGACCGGCATGCTGATGCTTGACCGCGTGCTCTATACCGCAACCCACTACCCCGCAAACTATGGTTTCATCCCGAAGACCCTAGGTGATGACCATGACCCGCTGGACGTACTGGTGCTCTGCACGCAGAACATTCGCCCGATGACACTGGTTCGAAGCTATCCCATCGGCGTTATGAAGATGCTGGACTGCGGCATGGGTGATGAGAAGATTATTGCAATGCCCTACGGCGATCCCAACTACAACATGTATCATGACATCAGCGAGCTGCCGAAGCATATCTTCGATGAAATTCAGCATTTCTTCTCCGTTTACAAGAACCTTGAGGGGAAGGAAACAAAGGTGGATGACATTCTGAATGCGGACGAGGCAGTGAAGGTCATTGAGCACTGTATCGAGAATTATCGCAAAAAATATGGGAAACTGTCGTAAAGCTTTGCACGGATTCCGCGGGCGGGTCTTGAAATTTTCTGAAAAATGGATTAGAATATTCATAATTAGAACCTAAAATGGATAAATGGCGCCAATTTGAAACGAAAATAGTCAGTCGCGAGATGAGGCGCGGGAAGCCGAGGGTGTTTATGGATAACAATTTAGCAAATACACAGTATTTTACCGTGGGGACGGAGCAGGAGACGGGGGCGCAGGTTGTCTTGTCTGCAGTGTATGAGGCACTTCGCGAGAAGGGCTATAATCCCGTCAACCAAATCGTGGGTTACATTATGAGCGGAGATCCTACGTACATTACGAGCCATAAGAACGCCAGAAGCCTGATCATGAAGGTCGAGAGGGACGAACTGGTGGAGGAGATGCTGCGCTTCTATATCGACTACAAATTAGAGCAATAACGGAGCAAACCATCGCGGAGCAAAATATCGCGGAGCGATTGAAATTAGGAGCACATACTATATGCGGATCATGGGATTGGATTTTGGCTCTAAGACAGTGGGAGTTGCCATCAGCGATGCCCTGCTGTTGACGGCTCAGGGCGTGGAGATCATCCGTCGCAAGGAAGAGAATAAGCTTCGCCAGACCTTGGCAAGGATTGAGGAGCTGATCAAGGAATACGAAGTGGAGAAAATTGTGCTGGGATGCCCCAAGCACATGAACGGCACGGAAGGCGTGAGGGTGGAGCTCACGGAGGAGTTCAAGGAGAAGCTGGAGCGTCGGACGGGCTTGCCCGTGGTGATGTGGGACGAGCGCCTGACAACCGTTGCAGCAGACAAAACCATGATGGAAGCGGGAATCCGCCGGGAGCACCGCAAGGAGTACGTGGACATGATTGCCGCGACCTTTATTTTGCAGGGGTATTTGGATTATCTGGCCAACCAGGCAGCCAGAAATACGGATTGTTAACATAGACGCGCGGGATCGCTTCGAAGCGCAGGAATACTAGGTGCAGATCGCAAAGGAAAAGAGACGAAGGCAGGGCGGGAAGCCTTGGAGGCAAAAGCATGGAGAAAATCCTATTTACTCCCGAGGGAGAGGAACCGGTAGAGTTTTACGTATTGGAGCAGACCCGAATTGGCGGGATCAATTACATTCTTGTGACGGATGCGGAGGATGGAGACGGAGAAGCATGGATCATGAAGGATCTGTCAGAGGATGGAGAGGCAGAAAGCACCTATGTCTTCGTGGAAGACGATGACGAGCTGGATGCCGTGGCCGGCGTGTTTTCAAACATGCTGGAGGACGTGGATTTAGAATCATGATCGAATAGGGCAATGCTTTCGATCATGTGGAATGAATTTTGGAGGAATTAGTTTGAGAAAGAAAAAAGAAAATCTTTCGGGCCCCAAGCTGAAGATTATCCCTTTGGGAGGCTTGGAGCAGATTGGTATGAACATTACTGCCTTCGAGTACGAAGACAGTATTATTGTCGTGGATTGCGGGTTGGCATTTCCAGCGGATGACATGCTGGGCATCGACCTGGTCATTCCCGACATTACGTATTTGAAGGAAAATAAGGAGAGAGTCAAGGGCTTTGTGATCACCCATGGACATGAGGATCACATCGGAGCCCTGCCTTACATTTTGAAGGAACTGAACGTTCCGGTATATGCAACGCGCCTGACCATGGGTCTGATCGAGCATAAGCTCGAGGAGCATGAGCTCATGAAGGGCACCAAGCGCAAGGTGGTAAAATTTGGACAGTCCGTAAATTTGGGACAGTTTCGCGTGGAATTTATTAAGACAAATCACAGCATCGTGGACGCGGCAGCGCTTGCCATTTATTCCCCTGCGGGCGTCGTGGTACACACGGGCGACTTTAAGGTGGACTTTACGCCGGTTTATGGTGATGCCATTGACCTGCAGCGTTTTGCTGAGATTGGAAAGAAGGGTGTGCTTGCCCTGATGTGCGACTCCACGAATGCGGAGCGGCCGGGCTTTACGCCTTCGGAGAAGACCGTTGGACATACCTTTGACACGCTGTTCGAGGAGCACAAGAACACTCGTATTTTTGTAGCGACCTTTGCGTCCAACGTGGACCGCGTGCAGCAGATCATCAATTCTGCCTATAAATGTGGCAGAAAGGTTGCCGTGGAAGGCCGCAGCATGACAAATACCATTGAGACCGCGATAGCGCTGGGCTGTATTACGATCCCGGAGAACACGCTGGTGGATCTGGACCTGTTGAAAAACGTGCCTGCGGAGAAGCAGGTCATCATCACGACGGGAAGCCAGGGCGAGAGCATGGCGGCACTTTCCCGCATGGCGAACGGCATGCATCGCAAGATTACCATTGGCGCCGGGGACACGGTCATTTTCTCCTCGACCCCCATCCCCGGAAATGAGAAGTCCGTGACGAAGATCATCAATGAGCTGCTTCGAAAGGGCGCCGACGTCATCTTCCAGGACGTGCATGTATCGGGACATGCCTGCCAGGAGGAGATCAAGCTGATTTATACGCTGGTACAGCCGAAATACGCGATTCCCGTGCATGGAGAGTATAAGCATTTGAAGGCGCAGGCGAAGATTGCCGAGAGCCTTGGCATTGACAAGAAGAACATCTTTATTCTGTCCTCCGGTGACGTGTTGGCGCTGGATGAGACAAGCGCCAGCGTGACGGACAAGGTTGTTACGGGAGGCATTCTGGTGGATGGCCTTGGCGTCGGAGACGTGGGAAACGTCGTGCTTCGCGACAGACAGCACCTTTCCGAGGAGGGTATCATGATCGTGGTCATGAGCCTGGAGAAGGAGACGGGACAGCTGATTGCCGGGCCCGACATTGTATCGCGCGGATTTGTCTATGTTCGTGAATCCGATGAACTGATTGAGGAAGCAAGGCTGATCGTGGATGAAGCCGTGCAGGCATGCCTCGACCGCGGCATTACGGACTGGGGAAAATTAAAGAGCACTACCAAGGATGCACTTTCTGATTTCGTTTGGAAAAAGACAAAGAGAAAGCCTATGATTTTACCGATTATCATGGAGGTCTAGTACATGAACGAGGTGGAGGAAGCGGTAGACAGACTGGCGAACGCCCTGTTAAATTCGGACGTCTACCTGGAATACAAAAGCAAGCTGGAGCAGGTAAAGCAGGATCCCGACCTAAAGCGCCAAATTGACGAGTTTCGCATGCGGAATTACGAACTACAGCAGAGCCCTGATTATGCCTTTGATAAGGTGGAACAGTTCCAGAGGGAGTATCAGGCCTTTCGAGACAATCCCCTTGTTTCCGACTTTCTGGCAGCAGAGCTTGCCTTTTGCCGCATGGTACAAGGCATTGAAAATCGCCTGAGTGGAATGATTACGTTTGAATAAGGCTTTAAGGAGCACTGAATTATGAAAAGAGACAGTATTTTGCTAGGCATGGCAAGACTTTTGTTTCATGCCATGCTGATTGTCGTAGCTTTGATGTTGATCAAGGAATATTCGACAAAATGTTATGATTTGGGCTATCGCGTTTTTAAAGAAGGACCCGTCACCACCATAGGAGAGGGAAAAAAGATCACCATCACCATCACGGAGGGTGTCAGCCCGAAGGCATTAGGGGAGCTTTTGGAGACCAAGGGGCTTATCCGCGACAGCAAGCTCTTTATTTTGCAATATTATTGCTCTGAGTACCGAAAGGAAATACAGCCAGGCACTTATGAACTGAAATCATCCATGACGGCGGAGGAAATGTTCGCCACCATGGCCGGATATGTGGAGGAAGAGGAAGAATGATTATCGATCCAAGAATGGCAACCTTTATTGATTCCATGGATCCCGGAAATCCTCCTTACCTAGATGAGTTGGAAAAAGAGGCAATCGCTGGGGACATTCCCATCATTCGAAAGCCTTTGCAGAGTTTTTTCAGATTTTTGCTGAGATACGTAAAGCCGAAGAGCATCCTGGAAGTAGGGACGGCCATCGGCTTTTCTGCAATTTTAATGAGTGAATATGCACCGGCGGATTGCAAGATTACGACCATCGAGAAATATGAGAAGCGCATTCCCGTGGCGAAGGAGAATTTTCGAAGGTTTGGGAAGGAAGCGCAGATTACGCTTTTAGAGGGAGATGCGGCAGAAATCCTAAGGGAGCTAGAAGGGCCGTATGACCTGATTTTCATGGATGCCGCAAAGGGGCAGTATCTGGCGTTCATGCCAGAGGTGTTAAGACTCATGGCTCCAGGCGGACTCCTGCTCTCGGACAATGTTTTGCAGGACGGCGACGTCATTGAGTCGCGCTTTGCATTGGAGCGCCGCAAGCGCACGACGCATGCGAGGATGCGGGAGTATCTGTATGAGCTCAAGCACCTGCCAGGGTACGAGACCGTGATTTTGCCCGTCGGGGACGGCATTACGCTGACAACAAAAATGTAGAAGAAATTGGAAGAGACGGAGAAGCGGGAGAGAAAGGGAACGGATGGAACAGGGAAAGATAGCGAAAAAAAAAGTGGAACTTCTGATCCCAGCGAGTAGTTTGGAAGTATTGAAGACAGCAGTGCTCTATGGGGCGGATGCGGTCTATATCGGCGGAGAAGCGTTTAGCCTTCGCGCGAAGGCTAAGAACTTTTCCATGGAAGAGATGGCAGAGGGAATTGCGTTTGCGCATGAGCATGGCGTGAAGGTGTACGTGACCGCGAACATTTTGGCACATAACGCAGACCTTGCGGAGGCGCGGGAATATTTTGCCACCTTGAGAGACTTAACATACGAGCCGAAGAAGGAATCATTAGAGGATGGACTGGAATCGTCAGAGGATGGACAGGCAGTCAGCCTAATGCATTTGACGAAGGAGAAGACTTCTGGTCCTGTGACGGCGCAGCCGGATGCCCTGATCATCTCGGACCCTGGTATGTTCATGATTGCACGGGAGGTATGGCCGGATTGTGAGATTCATGTTTCGACGCAGGCCAACAATACTAATTATGAAACTTATCTTTTTTGGCATAAGCTCGGCGCAAAGCGCGTTGTCAGTGCGCGGGAGCTTTCGCTCAAGGAGATCCGCGAGATTCGCGACCACATTCCCGAGGACATGGAAATCGAGAGCTTCATTCATGGCTCCATGTGCATTTCCTATTCCGGCAGATGTCTTCTTAGCAATTATTTTACGGGAAGGGATGCCAATCAGGGGAATTGTACGCACCCTTGCCGATGGAAATATGCGGTAATGGAGGAGAGCAGGCCAGGCGAGTATCTTCCCGTATTTGAAAATGAACGCGGGACCTTCCTCTTTAATTCCAAGGATCTTTGCATGATTGAATATATCCCTGAGATGGTGCAGGCAGGAATTGACAGCTTTAAGATTGAGGGCAGAATGAAGACGGCGCTTTATGTGGCGGCTGTCACGAGAACCTACCGCAAGGCCATTGATGATTATTATATGAGCGAGGAGACCTACCGCGCCAACATGGACTGGTATCGCGCGGAGATTGCAAAATGTACCTATCGCCAGTATTCCACGGGCTTTTATTTTGGAAAGCCCAGCTCCGAGAACCAGATCTACGACAACAGCACCTATGTCAGTGAGTCGATTTACCTCGGCATTGTAGAAGAAAAAATGACGATGCTGAGCGATCTGACGAGGGACAATGGCAAGGGATTCCTTGAACTCATTCAGATCACACAGCGAAATAAATTTTGCGTGGGTGACCATATTGAGATCATGAAGCGCGACGGACGGGATCTTTCCGTGCTGGTCGGCGCCATCTACAATGAGGAGATGGAACCCATGGAGAGCGCCCCGCATGCAAAGCAAAAGCTCTGGGTGTGGCTGGTGGACGATCGTACCTTTGAGCGGGTAGACATGGAACAGGGCGACATCCTTCGTATGGATGTTGGTCATACCGCATAGAGCTTCCATATGGTTCCCTAGGGGAGCCTTGCGTTTGATGGATGAAAGTGAGATCACCTCGAGAGGGCATTCTGCCCGTGAGTTCATAAAAGAGAGAAGAAATATGATTTTTAAAGACAGCAAGAACAACAGCATAACCTTTCGGTGGCTTGCCCATGCGATCGTTGCGATCTATGGCGCGGCGTGCCTTTGGCTGTATTATCATCAGTCGATCGCCGACCTGACCGTGGAGGGCAACATCCCGTATCAGTCGGACCTGCCACTCCACATTAGCATGGCGGTGCAGGATCATTGGGCCTACAGCTTCACGGCCTATGCCTATCAGCTCTTAAGCTGGATCTGCGGCGGGAGTACCATCGGCATTGCCCTGTTTCTTGCGGTGGTCAGCGTGCTGACCGTCTACGCGACGGAGAATCTCATCTGCCTCTTTTCCGGGAAAACGGGAGCCATAGGTTTTCAAGGGGCTGGGCAAAAAATCGCGGGCATGGATATGGGAGAGCAAAGCGGGAAACTCCCCGCAAGCGCGGAAAAGACCTGGAAGACGCTGGGTCTGGCCTTAAGTCTCAATCTCGTGATGCCTGCATATCTTAGCTTTGTGGGAGAATTCCGTTACGTCAGCTACCAGTCGCCAAATGTGTGGCATAATTCGACCTACCTTTGCATGAAGCTGGTGGCCCTGATCACGATCTGGTATTATTTCAGGCTGGCGGAGCATTATGAAAAAGGCCTTAGCACAAAGGAATGGGTCATATTCATGCTGCTAAACGTCCTTTGCACGGGCATTAAGCCGAGCTTTCTCGTGGCATTTTCCCCGATCATGGGTCTGTTCTTGCTCGTAGACCTCTTTCAGAAGAAACCGTTTTCGAAGATTTTGCTCTTTGGCTCGGCGCTGCTTCCGAGCGGACTTGTGATTTTATGGCAAAATGCCGTGCTTTTTGGAGAAAATACGGGAAATGGAATCGGTTTTCACCCTTGGTATTCCTTCTCCCTGCATGCGGCCATTCCGAAGCTCACGGTCGTTTGTTCCGCGCTGTTTTGTATTCTTGTCATCGCTTTTACGTGTTTTCAGGAGTGGAGGAATCGCCAGTACGTCTTTGTTCTTGGCATGACCGCGCTGGGCTTTTTGGAGGCACTTTGCCTGGTAGAAAACGGCAGCAGGTCCGTGGACGGCAATTTCCTTTGGGGCTATGGTTTTTGCCTGTTTTTGCTCTTTACCCTTTGCAGCGTCAAATGCCTGCAGATGAAGCAGGAGAAGGGCTGGTTTGTCATAAAGCTTACGTGCGTGCTTGCTTATGGGTGGCATGTATGGTGCGGTCTCTATTTCTTTCTACGGCTTGTTTCCGGCGAGGGCTTTTTCATGCGCTGACGGAAAGCTTTTTATGACATTACAAAAGGCTTTTTCTCATGATAAAAAAATTGGATTGACCAAATGATAAAACAAGTATAAAATATTCGCATGTTGATTAGAGTTTTTGGAAAGGAATGACATCATATGAGCGAGGTAATGAAGGTCGAAGAGATTTTTGGAAGCAAGGTCTTTACTCTGACAAAGATGCGGGAGAGACTTCCGAAGAATGTTTACAAGGAAGTGCGAAGAGTCATGGAGCAGGGCGGCGAGCTGTCGCTTGCTACGGCAGACGTTGTGGCGAAGGCCATGAAGGATTGGGCCGTTGAGAATGGCGCAACCCATTACACCCATTGGTTCCAGCCCCTGACTGGCATCACGGCGGAAAAGCATGACGCCTTTGTTACCCATCCCGACGCAGACGGCAAGATGCTTTTGGAGTTTTCCGGAAAAGAGCTGATCAAGGGTGAACCCGATGCATCCTCCTTCCCCTCCGGCGGACTTCGCTCCACCTTTGAGGCAAGAGGCTATACCACTTGGGACATTACCTCCCCCGCGTTCTTAAAGGACAGCGCGGCTGGCATCATCCTGTGCATTCCCACGGCCTTCTGCTCCTATAAAGGAGAGGCACTGGATAAAAAGACGCCGCTGCTTCGTTCCATGGAAGCGATCAGCCAGCAGGCACTTCGAATCGTAAGACTGTTTGGCAATACCGAGGCTACGAAGGTAACGCCCAGCGTTGGCCCCGAGCAGGAATATTTCTTAGTCGATCATGAAAAATACTTAAAACGTGAAGACCTGATTTTCGCAGGCCGTACCCTCTTTGGCGCTCCCGCCCCCAAGGGACAGGAGCTGGAGGATCATTACTTTGGAACCATCCGCGAGCGCATCGGTGCGTTCATGAAGGATCTGAACGTTGAGCTTTGGAAGCTTGGCGTAACTGCAAAGACCCAGCACAATGAGGTAGCACCCGCGCAGCATGAGCTTGCACCTATCTATGAGACTGCAAACATTGCCGTGGATCACAACCAGATCATCATGGAGACCATGAAAAAGGTAGCCGTGCGCCATGGCCTGAACTGCCTGTTGCACGAGAAGCCCTTTGCCGGCGTCAACGGCTCCGGGAAGCATAACAACTGGTCCCTGACAACGGACAATGGCGTGAACATGCTCGATCCCGGGGATACGCCCAATGAGAATATTCAGTTCCTTCTGGTGCTTGCCTGCATCATGAAGGCCGTAGATACCCATGCGGACCTGCTTCGCCAGAGCGCCGCTGACGTTGGAAACGATCACAGACTTGGCGCGAATGAGGCACCGCCTGCCATCATTTCCATGTTCCTTGGAGAGCAACTCGAGGATGTGGTCGAGCAGCTTGTGGAGACCGGCGTTGCCGCAAGAGCCCTGCAGGGTGGTAAGCTGGAGACCGGCGTTTCGACGCTGCCCAACATGGACAGAGATGCGACCGACCGCAACCGTACCTCACCCTTTGCCTTTACCGGAAACAAGTTTGAGTTTCGTAGCGTAGGAAGCTCTGATTCTGTGGCAGATGCCAACGTTGTCCTGAATGCTATCGTGGCAGAAGCCTTCTGCGATGCGGCAGACCGTCTGGAGAAGGCCGAGGACTTTGACATGGCCGTGCATGACCTCATCAAAGAATACATGACCGCCCATCAGCGTATCATCTTCAACGGAGATGGCTATTCCGAGGCATGGGTGAAGGAGGCGGAAAGACGCGGCCTTCCCAACATCAAGTCCATGGTTGAGGCATCCTGTGCGCTGACCACGGAGAAGTCCATCGCGTTGTTTGAAAAGTTCGGAATCTTTAACCGCACGGAGCTGGAATCCCGCGAGGAGATTCTTTACGAAACCTATTCTAAGACCATCAACATCGAGGCCCTGACCATGATTGACATGGCAAAGAAGCAGATTCTTCCCGCCGTCAACAGATATGTCAAGACCCTCGCGGATGCCGTGACAAGCGTCAAGGCAGCAGGCGTAACGGATGCATCCGTTCAGGTAGAGATGCTGCAGGAGGTTTCCGAGAAGCTTGCGGAGGCGAGGGCGGCAGAACTGACCTTGGAGAAAAAGCTGGCAAATTCTTCTTCCTGCAAGACGGAAAAGGAGAAAGCCTTCTATTTCAAGGATGAAGTCTTTGTTGCCATGGCAGCACTTCGCGCCCCCGTGGACACGTTGGAAATGCTGGTTGACAAGTCCGTATGGCCGATGCCGACCTACGGCGACCTGATCTTCGAAGTGTAAGCAGGACGAAATCATCTGTTTCGAATGATCAAAAGATGGAAAAGTGGGCTGCTTCGAAATATTTTTTAAATTAGGTCTTGCATTTTCAAAACACTTAGTGTATAATTCATCAAGTAGCCGTTCAAACGACTACTTGATGAATACTTATAGCGCTATCGCCAAACGGTAAGGCAACGGACTCTGACTCCGTCATTTTCAAGGTTCGAATCCTTGTAGCGCTGCTAGACGCAGAATCTTCGGATTCTGCGTTTTTTAGATAACCAAAGTTTTTGAGGGTCAGTCGTGAGGGGCTGACCCTTTTGACATTTTGGCGCACGACCCCTCAAACCAAACCCTCAAATCAGCCCCGCAACAAGTTTGATTACTTTTTTTATCTTATTAACAAGTAAAACTGTGATTTTGCTAGGTTGATTTTGTTCATATTTCCAAATCACCTCCAGCAGACGAAATTGACGTAAATGGCTTTGGTTTGTTATACTGAAAATTGGAAACTTTAGTTGGTATGATGGGGTGACAGGTTTTCTTATGGGGGGACAAAAATGAGCGAAGAGTATTATCTGACGGAAGAACAAAAAATCCAGATGGAGATCGAAAAAGAGGAGAAGCGCAAGAAGAAAAAGAACAACAAGCTTTGGAAGATTTTAACTATTGTATTTATTATTGTCATGGTATTGTTTTTGGGATACTATTTCTGGAGCAGGAATTTCGGCGTTACCGTAAGGAAACCCGTGCTTTATCTCTATCCGGAGAAAACGACGGAGATTCGGGTAACGCTTGATTTTAATGGTGCACTGACCACGACCTATCCTAAGTACTTAACTGGGTGGAAAGTCCTTGCGGAGCCGGACGGGACGCTGACCGACGAAAGCGGGAAAACCTACAATTATCTGTATTGGGAAGGGGAATCCACTGTAAAATACGATATGACCGAGGGCTTTTGCGTGAATGGAGAAGACACGGCACAGTTTTTGGAGAAAGCGCTGGCAGAACTTGGCCTTACGCGGCGTGAAGCAAATGAATTCATCGTGTATTGGCTACCGCTGATGGAAAAGAACAACTACAATGTCATCAGCTTCCAGACGAAAACCTATGAAGAAAATGCAAAGCTTTACATTGATCCCAAGCCGGATACGGTGATCCGCATATTTATGACCTGGTACGGCAGCAAAAAGTTCGTAGAGGTTTCGCCTCAAACGCTGTCGGCACAGGAAAGAAATGGGTTCGTCGTTGTTGAGTGGGGCGGCAGCGAGGTGTGTCCCAGATAAGGGCAACGAAACGGCGGGTGCCAGAAGAAAATATTGTGAAGGTTTTAAGAACTATTTACATTCTTTTTCGTCATTATGGTTAGCGGGACAATCGTCATTTGATCATGTCAAGTGAACTATGAAAAAGAAAAGGCAATTGGGAGGAAATCATTATGATAAAAAAGAAATGGGTGGGTGGCATTGCCTTGGTATGTATGGGAGCATTGCTTGCAGGTTGTGGAAGTGCTGACATGTCAAGTGAAAGCAAAGTAGACGTGGCATTGGAGAGCACTGTAAATCAAGGGGAGAATGCTGAAAAAAAGGCAGTATCGGATATGTCAGAAGAGGGTGCGAAAAAAACTGATACCACAGAGGAAGAGGAAGACGCAAAAGAAGCTGATGCCGCGGAGGAAGCGGAGAAAGATAGTAGCTCTGAGCAAGCAGAGAAGGAGAAGGCGATGACGGAAAACATGGCGAAGGAGTTTGTCCTTGCTGACCCGATGAGCTTAAAGGATTCGTATCAAAGGGCGGCATATTTTGCGGATTGGGCATATTTGCAGAAAAAAGAAAACACCATCATTAGTCCCTTGTCCTTAAATGTGGCATTGGGGTTGGCGGCGGAAGGTGCCAGTGGCGAAACGGCGCAGCAGCTCTATGCCTATCTCGGCAGGGAAGATTATACGGATTACGTGAAGGAGTACATGACCTTCGCAGAGGGGCTTGCTGTTGAAAAGGGCGAAAGGCAGTATGCAAGTGAGTACTCTTTCCATTATGAGATCGCCAATTCCATCTGGATCAATCAAAAGAAACAGATTCAGGATGCCTATCGTGACAGCGTGACAAAGAGCTTTCGCGCGGAGGTCAGTCCCGCCGATTTTGATGGCGATCCTAGCGGAGCGGTGAAAAAAATCAATGGTTGGTGCGATCAAAAAACTCATGGAATGATTCCAGAAATTATTACCGAGCGTAACATCCAACGCGGCCTGATGGCTATTCTCATCAATTCCCTGTATTTTGAATCTCCGTGGGTGGATAGGTGGAATCTTTATGAGGGTGAGTTCACGGATTTTCAAGGGCATCAGACAACGCAGGAGATGCTAACGGGCAGTGGTAACATTTATTATGAAAATGACAAGGCGACTGCATTTGGTAAGGCATATTATAATGGCTTTGAGTTTATTGGAATTCTCCCGAAGGAGGAAGGGGAATTCAGTATTTTGGACTTAGACCTGGAAGGTCTCCTTGCTTCTGCGGATACTTCCGTAGACGTTTCTGCAAAGATGCCCAAGCTGAATTTTGAGACCTCTGCGGAGAGAGTGGAAGATCTGTTAAAGTCTCAGGGGATTACGATTCCATTTGATGTATCGACGGCATGCTTCGATAAAATCGTGAAGGGAGAGGAGCTTTACATTGATACCATTTTGCAGAAATGCAAGATTGAGCTGGACGAAAACGGGACGAAGGCAGCGGCGGTGACGGCAATGATGATGCGGGCAAACGGAATCGCCGTGGAGAAAAAAGTGAAGGAGGTAAACCTGAACAGACCCTTCGCATTCCTGATCTATGATACCGTGAATGATGAAATCCTGTTTGTCGGAAAGGTGACTTCGATTTCTTAATAGTGAATTATGATGGAGAAAAAGGATGTGGCCCTCTGCCGCATCCTTTTTTATCTGCATGACTCTCATGACTGGTGATATTAGCTTGACATGGGAGCATGCGCCATTTTATAATGTAATATATCAAAAGTGTAAGCTTCTTTGATTTCTGTATCCTTGGTTTTTCTACCATTTTTCAATTTTTAAAAATGTTAATTTATTTTGTGATTCTATTGACATCATATATGACACCACATATAATTTTAAGAAAGGAACAAAAATGTCTAAATGGGATAAACTATTATCTAGAATTACTTTATTATCGAAAGATATTCGATTTGAAGAGCTGCGTAAGGTATTAGAAAGTTTTGGTTATGTGATGTATGCTCCGAAAAGTGGAAGCAGTCATTATACCTTTAGAAAACTAGGTAGTCGGCCGATAACTATTCCCAAACATGAACCAATAAAAAAGGTTTATGTTGAAATGGTTAAGAGAATTGTAGAAGGAGAGTTGGAGCATGAAGAAAACGATTGATGACTATGTAAAAATGAAATATCGCATAGAAATCATGGAAGACATGGACGAAGGTGGGTTTGTAGCATCCTATCCTGAATTACCAGGTTGTATTTCTTGCGGCGATACGATAGAAAGTGCGGTCAAAAACCTTATGGATGCAAAAAGGACTTGGTTGGAAGCAGCAATCGCGGAGGGGATTGAGATTCAGGAACCAGACAGCTTGGAAGATTACTCGGGACAGTTTAAATTGAGAATGCCTCGAAGCCTTCATCGGGCGCTTGCTTTTCATTCGAAGGAGGAGGGTATCAGCATGAATCAGTATTGTGTGTACCTTCTATCAAAGAATGATGCTTTGTTCTCCAAAGGACTACAATGAAATTATAGTACTTCTTTGTTACGGATTCTGAGTATAAAATCATGAAGATGAATGCGGATAACCGTAAAAATGGGTAATATGCGTAATATGTAACAAAGCAAAAGTAGGGAGTCACGAAGGTGGCTCCCTAAATTTTTTAAAAAATGTCTTGACATTCTGTATATAACTGTATATACTGTGCATATAAATACAAGAAAAACATTTTCCTGAAAAGATCATTTTCAAGAGATAACCCATAATGGGATGAGGTAAAGCTATGACAGGATTTAGATGTGAGCATCTCACAAAAAACTTAGGAGAATATCAGTTAAAGGATGTCAGTTTTATGTTAGAGCCGGGTCTGGTGCTCGGCGTGATCGGCATTAACGGCAGCGGTAAGACGACGCTTCTTCGTTCCATCCTTGGCAGCTATCGCTTAGATCAGTCGCCGGAGGATGGGGGAGAGCTTTGGCTGGAGGATATGCATTATCAAAAGGATATAAAGGTCTACAGGCAAAACATTGCATATGTGCTACAGAATAGTCCCTATTCAGAATTCATGCATCCATTAGAGATCGGCGAGCGATATGGCCATTTCTATCCTGGCTTTGATCAGAATAGGTACAAGGAGCTGCTTGTAAAATATGAGGTTCCGGTGAAAAAGATGATTACGGAGCTTTCAAAAGGCCAAATACTTCGAGTACAGCTTGCGTTTGCATTAAGTTACCCGGCAAGGCTTTATGTGTTTGATGAGCCCGTGGGAAACATGGATGTTGAGTTTCGGGATACCTTTTATGACGTGGTTCGTGAGCTGGCGGCAAACGATTGCTGCGTGATTTTTTCAAGTCATTTGGTCACGGAGCTGGAGCATGTGGCTGACAAGATCCTTTGGATCGGAAAAGAGAAGGAAGTAGGCTTCCTAAGATTTTTTGGAAGCTTGGATGAGCTTCGCGGCAGTTACCGATTGCTTTCCGTGGAGGAGGAGATGGCAAAGAAAATCCCGCAGGAACTGATTTGCGGGAAGAGGCTGAGGGAAAATCACAAGGAATATCTGCTTGGCACGCGGAAGCCTAACGTTGGTGCGACGAGGGAAGCGCAAGAGAACCAGCAGACAATCCCCTTTGACGAGATGGCGCTGCCTGCCGAGCTGCGCGAGAACCTTAGATACCCCGACCTACAAGAAATCATGTACTATGTAGAGAGGTAAGGAAACCAAGCGGCAGCGAAGCTGACATTTGGTTTTATGAGGAAAAAGGAGAGGTAAGGATGAGCGAATATTTTAGACAAGAAAAAATCACGTTACGATACATGCCAATATTTCTTTGCACGAGGGCACTCTTTCTGGTTTTGATGATCTGGCTCCCTGCGGTACAGGTTTTTATCATGTTGATGGCAGCGAGTTTTAGTTATGGCTTTCGGAATGACACGGAGATCGAGCATATGTTGCCGCTTTCGGACGAGGAGCTAAAGCGGATGAGGCTGGAAAGGGGAACTATGATATGGATGCGTTACCTGCTGGTAGCACTGCTCGGCAGTGCTCTCGCATTTGTGCTTCCCAAGGACATCCTTTTCCGGGGAGAGCTCTTTGAAAAACCATTGGTTTATGGAGCATTTTTTCTCTTGGAAATGGCAATGATCTATGAGTCCCTGATGGAAAGGTTTATCAAGAATTCGTGTAAGAATTACTCGCTGTTTCGATTTGTCTTTTGTAGTATCCCGACAATCTGCTTGTTTACCTATGCATTTTCTTCCATGTCATTTCACAAATTTATGCCTGTTTTCATGGAAGGTGCGGAATGGATCCATGTACTGATTCTGTTGACGGCAACGGCTCTTATGGCAATCTACTGTGGAAAGCTTTACCGGGATTGGAAGCTTTCAGATTATCATCAGGATGCCGAACAGGCTGGAAAACAAAAAGGGAACGGGAGGGAAACGCATGAACATTAATATTCAGACCAAGAGCGGATTACCGATCTATGAACAGATCGAAAGGCAGATCAAGGAACTGATTGTTTCAGGTCAGCTCAAGGAGGGCGAGCCGCTTCCCTCCATCAGGGCGCTGGCAGCAGACGTTAAGATTAGCGTGATCACGGTGAAGCGAGCCTACGAGGATCTAGAGCAGGAGGGCATGATCTATTCCGTTCAGGGAAAGGGTTTTTTCGTAGACAATCCGGATCTGCAATATGTGAAGGAGAAGGAGACGGTTGGGCTGGAGGAGCGTCTTGGCGAATGGGTCAGCGAGGCGAAGAAGTCTGGCATGACGAAGCAGGAAGCGCTCGACATGATCGACATCCTGTGGGAGTAAATACTGTAGCAGGCACTTCCAGGGCAAGCCTGCAAGAGATGATGGGAAAGGATGACCAAACAAATGTTAACGGCAAAAAATATAAATTATCGATATGGTTTGGTGAAAGCGAAGAAGGAGGATTTTGAGCTTCAGGATGTTTCGTTGACGCTGGAGCCAGGGTATGTTTCCTGCCTTCTTGGAAAAAATGGCGCTGGAAAAACAACGCTGCTGAATCTATTATACGGGATGCAGAAACCTAAATCGGGAGAGATTCTGTGGAAGGACCAGCCGCTGGATGCAAAAGCTCTGACGGATTTTCGGCAGGAGGTGGCTTATGTCGGTGAGGTATGGTGTGCGGAGTCGATGACCGTAGCAAATAACATAGAGATGCTTTCCGTTTTATACCCGACCTTCGACAGAACCTATTTCGACAGTCTCATAAAGCTGGCGGGCGTGGAGGGATGCCTTTATAAACCATTTTCCGCCCTTTCTACTGGTGAGCGCGTAAAGGTGGAAATCTCGTTTATGCTTGCGAGAAGGCCGAAGCTGATTTTATTGGATGAGCCGCTCGCAAACATTGACCCGGTCTTTAAGGTTGACATTCTGGAGCTGTTACAGAGAGGCGTTGCAGAAAATGAGACGGGAGTGCTCATCAGCACGCACCTCATCGACGAGATTTCGGACATGGTGGATTATGTGAATGTCCTGGAGAATGGAAGGCTGGTAAAAAGCGGTACCAGATTTGACGTCTTGGGCGAAGGACAGCTGAGGGATGTCTTTCAGAAAAAGATGGAACGTTAGGACGGAAGGGTGTGTAAGGTATGAATCATCAGAAGGTCATGAATGATTTTAGAATGTATATGGGAAAGCGAAACAAGTCGATTTACGGCTGGATCGTGATTTGGTTGACGGGTATCGTATTGTTTTTGCTCACATCAGAAAAGTATGGGAAAACCGCTGGCGAACATGTTGGCATGGTATATGTTTTAGGTGCGGGCCTGCTCCTTCTCATGGCGACGGCAGAATATGTCAAGAAATACACGCATTTCTATGGCATGGGATCTGCCTCGAACGAGGTAGGCTTTCTTGGATCACCCTCGCAGGAGAATTTGGCAGACATTGCGCGGAGCCTGAGCTTTGACGCTGGAAGCTATTTTTTCCTTCTGGGAAAACGACTGCTTCCAATGCAGGTTGTTTCTGAGGTCATTGTTCTTGCGATTGGACTGATCGGAAAGATTCAGATCCTGCAGCTAATTATCTTTATGATTATGATTGTTCTGCTCCCTTGGGCATGGCTTCTGGTGAAGCGCATACAGCTGCAGCGCATGATGACGCGAGGCAGCAATGCAGGAGAAAGGTTCTTGCTTGGCTTCCTGAGGGCCATCGTCACGTTCGCAAGGATCATCTTGGTGGGCCTCTCCTTTGTCTATTTTGCCTTTTTGGTGATTGGTCTTTGTGGAACCTCAAAGCTTCTTGCAGGAATTGATGAGCAGGAGGTGGTGCGGTTTTCCATGAACGGGGGCATTTGGATCATCGCGACCGTAGTGTCCTGTATCGGCATTAGTCTCTTTTTCACGGATACGGACAAGGAGCTTGTCATCGCCCTCTGGGGAAAGGTGAGAACAGGCATCATCGCCGCACTTTTGGTAGTCATGGTAGTCTCCATCGCCATGTATTGCCGCGCCGTGACCAAGGGAGACCTCGTGAAGTTGACGGAGAATGCCATCATGGTTAGGCAGCACGGAATCGAAAAGACCTATGGACTGGGGGACATTGCGGACTACCGAATCTTTTGTCAGAATTCCGCGGTCCAGATGGAGCTGAGCTTCCGCGACGGCAACAAGGAGACCTTATTCAAGGGCATCTCGGAGGATACGGAGGGCTGGTACCAGGCATATTACAGCGATTACAATTATGTGGCACACTTGGTTGACAGCCTTAAGGAGCTCGGTGTCACGGGAACGCTGGAGGATCAGGGGAAGCTGGAGCAAATTGTCAGCACCTATGATCAGGAGTGCATTGATGGCTTCGAGCATTTTTCCGAGGCGCTTGCCAGGTAGTAAGCTACATAAAGGATTACAAAGCAACCTGCATTTTAGGTTGCTTTTTCGTGCTCTTTTTAAGGCTTTTCGCGTGTTCTGTTACATGCTATGCTAATGCTAGGCAGAAGCGCGCTTTGCAGATGATCAACGAACGGGATATGGCGGTATCGCAGGCAAGAAAGCATTGTCACGGTATCTCCCCCTGTGCTATGATGGTCTTAGGCTCCCGAACAAAGAGAGGGACGTGCCGCATGGAATGCTTACGTTAAAATATGTGGAAAGAGCAGCTTCGGAAGGAAAAGGAATGGAGGGGTTGAGGTGCAAAAAAACTATCGTTGTCCCAGATGTCGCGCGACCATGGAATTTGATCCGGAATTAGGGAAGATGCATTGCAAGTATTGTGGCGGTATCTATTCCGTTCCGAAGTCGGAAGAGGCAGCGGAAGCAGAGTCGGAAAAGAACCAAGTTGAGGAGCCTAAGGCCGAGGCCAAGGCAGAGCTTGAGGCGAAAGCAAAGATGAAGCCGATATCAAAGCGCGAGAAGGAGGAAAAAAAGAAAGAGGCACGCCAGCAAGCGAAAATGAAAATGCAGATTCTGCGTTGTAATTCATGCGGAGCAGAGCTTGCCGTGAACGAAGTCGAGGCTTCTTCGTTTTGCGCGTATTGTGGGCAGGCGACGGTTGTACTTGACCGCGTGGATGAGTGTTTGCGGCCGGATTACGTCATGCCATTTATGGTGACGAAGGAGGAGGCGGAAAAAACGATCCGCTCTAAGATCTCCGCAGGATTTTATGTTCCTGACGAGATCAAAAACTTTGAAATCGAGAAGCTGCGCGGTATTTACGTGCCCTTTTGGTTATATGATATCCTATATGGGGATGAGCAGTTTTGGAGATATAGCGTAAAGCGCGGGAAATCTACGGTAACGCGCTATAGTCACAGGGTGGCTGACTGCCATTACCGCAAGCTGACGGTGGATGCGTCAAGAAACTTAAATGATGATTCCTCACAGCGTCTGGAGCCCTACGACATGGACAAATTGAAGAAATTCGAACCAATGTACCTATCCGGATTTTATGCGGACCGCTTTGACATGGGACTGGAGGAAACCAGGGACGTGGCGGTCTCCCGAGCGAAGGCAATGTTAAACGAATCAATCAAAGGGACGATCCGCCGTAGTGCAAGAAACGTGTATTCTTCGCCCGTCTACGAGGTGATGGGAGCGGAATATGCATTGCTTCCCGCATGGTTTTTGACCTTCCGTCAGGGAGACCAGCCGTATACCATATTAATGAATGGACAGACGAAAAAAATTGTGGGGGCGGTGCCCTGCGTTAAATGGAAGGTGTGGCTGACCTTTGCCATTTTGGCAATCGTATTGTGTGGATTCTTGGTCCCCACGTGTGGTGGGATCATTCATTCTCTGGTACAGACGACTCGTTATAATTCCGGAATTTGGGAGTTGTATTTATATATTTTTATTTTTGGAGGCGCATTGCTGGTATGGGTTTGGCGAAGTGCAATCAAGAAATATCTGGCATTTAAGGAGAGCGTAAAGCTGACAAGATCGGGCACCACGAGCCGATTCGTCGGAGAAAGGCAGGATAAATGATAGGATTTTACTGGCATTATTATATGCACTATGCGCCGGGATATGCGATTGGAGGGCTGATCGGACTTGCCTTGGGACTTGGCATTGCTTTTCTCATAACAATGCACCTGGTTATGAAGTCCAACGACATTGGGGATTCTAAGGGTTCCTTGGCTGATTTTGGGTATCTTAAAATGTTATGTAGTGAGGATGGACTTCATCATCATAGCCCGTCCGGACAGGGAGTGGCGCTCATATGGGAAGATCAACGGCAGGAGAAGGAGAGTCTCATTCGCGAGGGATTTCCTGTGGAGCAGAAGGTGATAGAGAAGCCGGTCACCTCCAAAAATATCTTCAGTGACCGTTTTGGTGAAGGAACGTAATGGAAAAGAGGGAAACAAATGGACAACAGACCAAGATCAAGAGGAAAAAACGTATTGGGAGGGAGCGGCAGCGTAAATAAGCGCGGCAGCGGTCTTGGAACAGGACCCGTGGGAAATGCAAGACGCTCTGGCAGCAGGCCTTCTAGTGGCTCCTATGGCGGCAGCTACGGAGGCGGTGGAAGCTATGGTGGCGGATCTTCCTTTGGTGGAGGCGGAGGCGGCCTTGGCAAGATCATCATCGTTGTCGTGATCATTGCCGTGATTTTCCTAGGCGTAAACATGTTTTCAGGCGGCGGCGGAAACACGCTGATGAACCTTGTGGACAATGTGACGGGCAACGGAGGGAATGTCTCAAGCATGCTGACAGACCTGACGAACGGCGCAGGAAGCATTGGCGATGAATTCCAGATTGGTTCCCAGGGCACGGGCAATTGGGGACTGACCACAGGCGAACTCAATACCCGCGTGGCAGCTGGCTCTCGTGATAAGTATACGGAGATCTTGGGCGATGGCAAGGATATCGTGACGATCATGGTCTATCTCTGCGGCACGGATCTAGAGTCCAAGAGCGGCATGGCAACCTCCGACCTTCAGGAAATGATGAAGGCGACCTTCGGCAGCAACATCAACCTGATCGTATATACTGGCGGCTGTAAGAAATGGGCAAACAATGTTGTCAGCAGCAGTAAGAATCAGATTTATCAGATCAAGGATGGAAAGCTCGTTTGTCTCGAAAAGGACATGGGCAACGATTCCATGACGAAGCCTGCTACCCTGACAAAGTTTATTCAGTACTGCGCAAGGAATTATCCTGCCAACAGAAATATGCTGATCTTCTGGGATCATGGCGGCGGATCCCTCACGGGCTACGGCTATGATGAGAAGAACGCCTCTAGCGGCTCCATGAGCCTTGCGGAAATTGACGGCGCGCTGAAGGATGCAGGGATGAAGTATGATTTTGTGGGCTTTGATGCCTGCCTGATGGCAACCTATGAGACGGCCGTTATGCTGTCAGATTACGCGGACTACATGATTGCGTCCGAGGAGACGGAGCCTGGCGTTGGCTGGTATTACGTGAACTGGCTGACAATGCTTGGAAAGAATACCTCCCTGCCGACGATCGAGATCGGCAAGAAGATCGTGGATGATTTCGTCGAGGTCTGCAACAGGAGATGTAATGGACAGAAGACGACGCTTTCCGTCGTGGATTTGGCAGAGTTTAGTTCTACCGTTCCTGGAAAGATGACGGCATTTTCCTCCTCCATGAGCTCCATGCTTCAGAAGAATGACTATCAGACGATTTCCGAAGCGAGACACAACACGAGGGAGTTCGCACAGTCCTCGAAGATTGATCAGATAGACCTCGTGCACCTAACGCAGAACATTAACAATTCAGAGAGTACGAATTTAAGAAAAGCTGTTTTAGAGGCGGTAAAGTATAATCGTACCTCCTCCAACATGAGCAATGCCAATGGTATTTCCATCTACTTCCCTTACAAGAAGGCTGGAAAGGTGGATGCAGCCGTTAAGGAATATCAGCAGATTGGCATGGATTCGGAATACACGAAGTGTATCAAGGAATTTGCCAACGTGAACTACAGCGGACAGGCGCATGCCGTTTCCAGCGGAAGTGAAGGCTCCTCTATTGGATCACCGCTGTCCTCCCTGTTGGGCGGCCTGTTTAACAATGTGACATCCTCCACTGCTCCGAGCGAATGGACGCAGAGCTCCCAGACGGAAAGCTATGTCAGCAGCCATTCCTTCGATGCCTCCAAGCTGGTTTGGCAGAAGGATTCTGACGGAAGGAATAAAATCATCCTTCCTGAGGAACAATGGAAGCTGGTGCAGGACTTGGCACTCAATGTCTTTGTAGATGACGGTGAGGGCTATATTGATCTTGGACTGGACAATGTCTTTGAGTTGGATTCGAAAAAGAATCTGATTGGAGAATTCGATGGCACCTGGCTTTCCATCAACGGTCAGATCGTAGCATATTATTATCTCGACACCGTGGAGGAGGGAGAGCATTATTCCATCTCTGGCTATGTTCCCGTGGAGATCAATGGACAGCGCGCCGAGCTGATTCTTGTGTTTGATGACGCGAGACCGAATGGCTACATTGCAGGCGCAAGAGAGGTTTATCAGGGCGATGAGGTACAGGTACAGGCAAAGAACCTGACGGAGCTTCGTATGGGCGATACATTGGAATTTCTCTGTGATTACTATACCTATGACGGCAAGTACAAGGATAGCTATTATTTAGGCAATCCGCAGACCTATAACGGGAACGTCGTGATTGGAAATCTGCAGATTGAGAACCGTAAGGTGCAGGCAACCTACTGTTTTACGGACATCTATCAGCAGACCTACTGGACGCCCGCGATCCCTTAGAAATTTCCCGAAAAACTTTTCTCGGAGATACTTGAAACAAAAAAAATAATGATATATAATCATTTTAGTGGCCGTGGCGAAGGCCATGAGGCCAAAGATTTGCTAGTTTTGGGAGGTAAAGATGATCGTACGTGGTATTATCTGTGAACCAGGAAAGCCTCCGATGGAAGCGGAGGTCGACACGCAGTTTCTGGGAACAATTATGGGAGATAACCGTTTGTTGCTAAGGCCCTTTAAGGACAGAAACGTTGGCGTGGTCGTAAACGAAAATTATGCGAATGGCAGCACGGGATTAGAGCTGAATAGAAGCGTGGGAGGCCTTTTTAAGAGCGTCACCATTTATGGAAACATGTTTGTGGCAGGCCTTGAGGTAGATGGATCGCTTCTGCCGCTGAATGATCAACAGATCAAGCTGTACATGAAGCAGTTAGGGAAATAAAAGGATATTTCGACCAGGAAATTGACATATGATAGGTGCAATGCAAAACTAAAACGATTTACGAAGAGAGACGGAGATTACGCCGTCTCTCTTTTTTGTTTCCTTTTGGTCCCATTTGCCATGAAAGAACATCATGAAAGACCTTGAAAAAATGAGATCCCTATTTGTTACGATATAAAATTATCGTAATACGATAAAAATGTATTGACATTTGATGAGTGGAGTGGTATGGTATGGTCAGTGGAAAGGTGGTGAGAAGGATGGAAGATTTAGGGAGTAGTATCGTCAGCGTATTGATGGGGCTTCTGGTATACGCAATTCTGGGCTGGGCGTTGCTTTCGCCGATTGTTTTAAGCATTAGAAATATAAGAGGGCTGTTTCGTCCCGACATAAGGTATAAAAAACGGATTTGGCTGATCACGGTGATCTTTGGAACGGGTCTCACCTTTGTATATAATGCGATCGAAATGGGCACGACATTTATTGGAAAAACGGATGCCTATTGGACAGAGCAGCTCATAGGCCTTCAGTTACATCAACCGCTTTGCTCTGGACACCGTAACGTCTATGTTATCATTTTGGTGATTGCGACGATGGGATTTCTGGGACTCTTAAAGAGTCGACCCGGAAAAACGCCTCCGCTGGTGATGGTGCTGGAAATCGCAACATTGTATCCTGCGATGGCTTTTTGCATCGTGCTTTGCATTCAGCTAAAGTGGGACGTGATCAACTGGATTTTTCCCTTGAATCTGGTGATCATCGCTTGTTCGCTGATTCGAGAGAAAATTTTGGAATATGACGCATGGCTGGACGCGGAGGGGAAAAGCGGCGAGACTTGGCATCAAAGGCTTCTTGCAAAGTCGAAGAGCTGGCCGCTCATAGCATTGGTGCTGGCCCTTCCGATACTTGGAATCATCCTTGGAATTTCGATTCTGTTTGGGTTAAGTCCCGACGCTCTGATCAAGACCTGGACGGAGACGGCGGATTGGACGCTGTCTCAAATGCAGGGGCCGCCGAACTTAGAGATGGGCGAGCATTATCTGTGCACGGTGGCAGCCAGCGGTCACGAGAGCATCGTAAAGCCCTTGCGCATGGGTGAACGACGCGGACACAGGGTCGTGGTCAACAGGCAGTTAGAGGTTGCAAATGCGTTTGAACTGGTGCTGGAGGAAAAGACCCCGAGGCTCCACAAGGCCGTGAGAAGCTTTTATGACAAGTACGGATTCCCTATCGCTAAAATGATTCGAACGAAGGCTTCGGCTGATGCGGTTTATTTCCTTATGAAGCCGCTGGAGTGGTTTTTCCTGATCGTTCTTTATCTGACGCAGGCATATCCGGAGGATTTGATCGCCATTCAGTATCTGCCGGGGTATCGGAAAAACTGGCAGGAATTTAAGAAGCAGAAGGGCATCTGCTAACCTAGAAAACAACCCTTTAGAAAATAAAGATAAAAACAGGAGGCAATTATGGAACAGAAAACATTTGCAAACTTACTGAAGCTGATCATTATCGGAACGGGAATTTTTGGAGCATTTATTTGCTTTTACGTATTCCCGGCATGTGGGCAAACCTTTAGGAACATGTATCCGGAATTCGCGGGTGCCTATTGGCCCTGGCTGATCTTTCTTTGGGTTGCGGCGATTCCCTGCTTCTGTGTCTTGTTCTTTGGATGGCAGATCGCGACCAACATCGGAAAGGACAAATCCTTTTCCATGGCTAATGCAAAATGGATGAAGTGGGCGGCCTGGATGGCAGGGGGAGACAGTGCTTATTTCTTCCTTGGCAACATCGTTTTGCTATTCTGCAATATCAATCATCCTGGGCTTCTTTTGGTCTCCATGGTCGTTGTGTTTGCGGGCATCGCCATTACGATAGCGGCTGCATGCCTGTCTCACCTGATCCGTAAGGCAGCGCTTTTGCAGGCTGAAAGTGACCTGACGATCTAAGGATGCCGAAGGGCTGTCCAAAGATGGTAATCGGAGAAAGCAGAAGGAAGGGAGAAAGCCATGGAAGAGGATTTGAGAGAAGAACTGAATGGAAACATTATTTTTAATATAGACGTCATGCTGGCAAAGCGAAAGATGAGCGTCGGCGAGCTGGCGAATCGCGTGGGAATCACGCTGGCAAACATGTCGATTCTAAAGACGGGAAAGGCAAAGGCCATCAAGGTATCCACGCTGGCAAAGCTTTGTGAAGCACTGGATTGTCAGCCAGGGGATCTCTTGGCCTATGAGCGGGAGGATCAAAAAGATGGGCGATAAAGGGTTTTGGGACGCGGACGGAAATTGGGTAGAAAAATCACTGGTGGAAGGAACACTCTCAGAGCAACAGGGAAATGGCTCGAAATCACAGAATCCTGGGGCTCAGGAGCCTTCCAGGGAAGCGGCAAATGGCGCAGGTGGTACGATCGTGGAGGGGACGGCGGCAGTGGCTGGGCTTAGGCCGGAGACGATGAAGGTGATCAATGGAGCAAAGCCGCTCGTAAAGGATACTGAAGAAACCAAGAGGCTGAAGGAAAATTATCAATTCTTTGGCCCTGCAACGGCTGCATATGCGCTATTTTATGCTTTTTGCATGTATAAGAACGGATCGGGCATCACCTTCCCTTTTTTCGTGGCAAGCAGCCTCTTGTATATCTATTACTCTATGAAAAAACTAGAGCTTACCTTGAAAAGCGGCAGCGCCTTTTACATGGTGAGCGTGATGTTGCTTGCCGTCGCCACCTTTTGCATGGATGATGCAAGAATTATCGCGCTGAACAAAACAGGGATTTTCCTACTGCTGATCAGCTTTCTGATCACACAGTTTTGTGACGTCAGTAAGTGGGGACTTGGAAAATTTGCGGCAACGATTCCAAGTGTGATCTTAACGTCACTGGAGGAATTGGCAAGACCCGTTGCAGACATGGCTGGCTTTACCAAAAAGAATCAGTCCGAGGGGACGAGGCGCATGATTTATGTCTTGCTTGGCTTGCTTCTGACAATCCCGTTGTTTTTGATCGTGGCAGCGCTTCTTAGTAGCGCGGATGCCCTGTTCCGCCAGATCACGGATGCAGTGCTTGGCTTCATCAACTTTGGAAATGTCTTTGGCGTCTTTTTCCGCGTGGTATTTTGGTATTTTGCAACCTATATGCTTATGGCAAGGCTTTGCAAGAAGAGCATTCGCGAGGAGGTCAAGGATCACAGGCACGGCGAGCCCATTCTTGCGATTACCGTAACCTCCATGCTGTCCCTGATGTATCTGGTCTTCAGTGGCATTCAGATCTTTGGTCTGTTTTTAGGAAGGCTACAGCTGCCTGATGGCTACACCTACGCGACCTATGCGAGGGAGGGCTTCTTCCAGCTCTTGGCCGTCTCGATTTTGAACCTGGTGATTGTTCTGTTTTGTATGGCATTTTTCCGCGAGAGTAAGCTGCTGAAGGCAGTCCTGACGGTAATGTCCCTGTGCACCTTCATTATGATTGCCTCCAGTGCCATGAGAATGATTCTGTATATTTCCACCTATGATCTGACCTTCCTTCGGATCTTGGTTTTATGGGCATTGGCGGTATTGTTCCTGCTGTTTTTGGGAGTTGTGATTCAGATCTTCAAGAAGGATTTTCCGCTGTTTCGGTATGGGATGGTCGTTGTCACGATTTTCTATATTGGGCTCGCCTTCTCGCATCCAGATTATCTCGTTGCGAAGTACAATCTGGAATACTCCATAAAGCAGCCCGTGGATGAAAAATATTTGAGCGAGCTATCCGCGGATGCAGCGCCAGTGATTCTGCCTTATCTCAAGGAGCAGGGCTATGACATTTCCCTGATTTTGGGGGATTCTGTAGGAAAGCATGTGGGCGGAGAGACAAATCGGAAGAAGGATGCATATTGGCTGAGGGAACGAGATCAGAAAACGGCCGATGGAAAATGGTGGCATCGTTATCTAGACAAGCTGCAGCAGGAATATCAGGAGCAAAGTATACGAAGCTTTAATCTGTCAAGGTATCGCGCGGTGAGGGAAGCCTCCAAATAGAGAAATAAGAAAAAGCTCTGGCCGAGTTTGACCAGAGCTTTTTTCATTCATCTTTTTAATAAATGCTTACATTGCCCCATGAATCGGAAGGAACCAGGCTGATGTAAACCTTACCGACATTCATGATGAGCTCCTTGCCGGTGTTGGCGTCATAGTAATGAGCAGGTTCGGTGTCATCATTGGTCTTGGTCCATTTGATGGGAATGGCATTACCGTTGGTTACATAAAATCCGTCGCCCTTGGTCTTATTGCCGCTGACATAATTGTAATAATTATAAATCATGTAGCCGTGTTCATCCAATTGGGAGAAGGAGCAGTTCAAAATCAGGACGTTCTTGAAGGTCGTTACATTGTCATTGTCTGCCGCATCCGTGTGAACGTTACCATACTCATAAAGATCATAGGTCTTGGTCTTGTCGTTATACTTCAAAGTGGTTGAAGTATGGGAGAACGGAAGACTGATCGTGCTAGCCTTAGCGCATTTTGCGTTGTTGGAGAGATCGGTTTCCTCTTCCTCATAGAAGATAAAGCCAGTTCCCTTATACTTGGAGGAGTACTCCTTGCTAAACTTAGCATTATCTAAAGCTTTTTTCAATCCAATGGAGTATTTTCCATTGTTAGGATTCTTATATTCGTCCCATGTTACAAATTCGGTATATTCAGAGCTGTAAGCCTTGCTGGCATAGGAGGTTGCCCAGGAGGGACGCTCACTCGTGGGTCTCGTATATCTTGCGAAGATGCCGCTGAAGTGGTCACAGTAACTTTTTTTGGTATATTCTTCAATGTAGTACGGACCACCGTCATGACAGAAGATTACCTCGTAAGGGAAACCAACCAGGAAGTTTGTGGGGCGGATGGAGCGAACGCCGCCAAAGCGCTCAATTTGTTCATAATCCTTTACGATACACATGAAACGGGTGATTCGTCCATTGGCGGTCGAATTCATCATTTCATAAACGACATCGGCTTGATTAATTCCGTAGTGGGGATAGGTCAATATCTCGTTGTCCACCATAATGGCAACAGGACGCTGATTCTCCAAATCAGAGCTGATCCACTCACCCGTCAACTCACTGCGGTACCTCTTGGAAGGATCCGAGATGGGCTCCTTGGTCGGCTTTACCTCTTCGGATGAAGCGGTGGCCTCAGAGGAAGCGGAAGCCTCAGAGGAAGAAGCATCGGAAGCAGAGGATGCCTCGGAGGATGTGTCATCGGGCGGAGGCGTAAGATCGGGTTCTGCAATCGTGATGGGAACGCCAGTTAAAATCTCATCCGCGTCTACGGGGGTGTCTGCATTCGAGCAGGCGGTCAGCATGGTGCCAATCATGGCACATGCCAAAAACAATTTCCATTTTTTTCTCATGAGTAAGTTCCTCTTTCTTTGATTAATCGTTGGTAGAAAGATTAGTCCTTTTATACTATACCTAAAAATTCCAAGATTTTCAACTCATTCTACAGATTTCCTAAAAATTCCATCCACTAAATTCTGGTGGTCCATTTCGTGCAATCCCAGACCTGTGTTGCAAGCCCGTCATAAAACTCAGGCTCATGGCAGACCATGAGGATGCTGCCCTTATATTCCTCTAATGCACGGCGAAGCTCTGCCTTTGCCTCCACGTCGAGATGGTTTGTCGGCTCGTCCAAAAGCAGGAGATTGCTGGGACGATTGATCAGCTTGCACAGGCGCACCTTTGCCTGCTCACCGCCAGAGAGCACCTTGACCTTGCTCTCAATGTGCTTGGTCGTCAGGCCGCATTTTGCGAGGGCAGAGCGCACCTCATACTGTGACATGCTCGGGAACTCATCCCAAAGCTCCTCCAGGCAGCTCTTGAAACCAGAGCCGCTCATTTCCTGCTCAAAGTAGCCGATCTCCAAATAATCGCCCTGTTCCACGCTTCCAGAGAGGGGTGGGATCAAGCCGAGAAGGCTCTTTAAGAGCGTCGTCTTACCGATACCGTTGGCACCCGTCAAAACAATCTTATTGCCGCGCTCTACGACGAGGTTCAAAGGGCTGGAAAGGGGATCCTCATACCCGATGACGAGGTCCTTCGTCTCGAAGAGAATGCGCCCGGGCGTCCTTGCCTCCTGGAAATGAAATTCTGGCTTGGGCTTTTCTGCCGCAAGCTCAATCACGTCCATCTTATCCAGCTTCTTTTGACGGGACATGGCCATGTTTCTTGTGCTGACCCTTGCCTTATTCCTTGCAACGAAATCCTTCAGGTCCGCGATCTCCTTTTGCTGACGGTTATATGCGGCCTCCAGCTGGGACTTTTTCATCGCATAGACCTCTTGGAACTTATCATAGTCACCGACATAGCGCGTAAGGGTCTGACCCTCGACATGATAAATCAGGTTTACGACACTGTTAAGGAAGGGTACGTCATGGCTGATGAGAATAAAGGCATTTTCGTATTCCTGCAAGTACCGCGTCAGCCAGGCAATGTGCTCCGCGTCCAGATAGTTCGTCGGCTCGTCCAGCAATAGAATGTCAGGCTTCTCCAAAAGGAGCTTTCCGAGAAGCACTTTTGTTCTCTGACCACCGGAGAGCTCCGTTACGTCGCGGTCAAGCCCAATGTCCGTCAGGCCGAGTGCCCGCGCAACCTCCTCCACCTTCGCGTCAATCACATAAAAATCATGCGCATCGAGAAGATCCTGAATGGTTCCGAGATCCTCCATGTACTTTTCTAATTCCTCCGGCGTGGCATCCCCCATTTTCTCGCAGATCTCATTCATCTGCGCCTCCATGTCGTAAAGAAAGTTAAAGGCAGAGGAGAGGACGTCGCGCACGGTCTGTCCTGCCGTCAGGACGGTATGCTGATCGAGATAACCAGCGCGTACGTTCTTTGCCCATTCAATTTTTCCCTCGTCCGGCTGAAGCGTGCCCGTAATGACGTTCATAAAGGTCGACTTTCCCTCGCCATTCGCACCGATGAGGCCGATGTGCTCCCCCTTCAAAAGACGAAACGAGACGTCATTAAAGATTGCACGGTCACCAAAGCCGTGAGTTAAGTGCTCTACGTTTAAGATACTCATAAATACTCCCTGTGTGAATTCTGAAATACTGTATACTATGTTGCTCCCTTGAATTTGGCATGAAAATGCCGGGAACGATTGTCCCCGGCACATTCTATCATAAGTTCCTGTTTCCGTCAAAAGCTATTTATAACTATCCTCCCAGATGAGCTTGCCATCTTTATCGAAGATTCTCAGATATTCGTCATCAGAATCGTACGAGGTCTCATAGATGACCGTGGTTTGCTCGACGACCTTATATCCATCCTTCGTCGTGAGTTCGATTCGGAAGGTCAAATCCTTTTCGAGGTCCAGGCCCTTCTCCAGCGTGATTTGCTCCAGCGCCTTTGCCTCCTTTGTGATGTCGAGCGTCTTTAAGTCCTTACCATCGGTCATATAGGTGACAGTCACCTTTTCAATCTGATCCTGTGCGCTTGTCATGAGCATGTATGAACCACTATATTTGAGTTTTTTGTCAAGCGTGACGCTGGAGTCAAAGGTGCATTGCAGGCTGGGCATGGGCAGGATATCCCAGAAAAGGTACTGCGGGAAATCGGTCGTCTCGATTTTGGTGACACCGTTCTCCGTGATACAGAGCTTCATATCCGCAAAATCTTCAAAAAGGTTGGCCGTAAAGTCTCCGCTGAAGACGCCAGGAGCGGTCTTTTTCAGAGGGATTTCCGTATTTCCGTGACTGAGTGCTAAGCTCGTGTTGTCAGAGTATTGTTTCAGTTCGGCGGTAAACTGAACCTTCACCGTCTGCGTCTCTAAATTTTGCTCTGGAATGTTCCAATAAGTGGTGGACGCGATTCTATCGTTTTGCTCTAGCTGATATCGAAGCTGCGTGATCTCTCTATTCAGCATGTTTTGCTCCGACTTTAGGTTGTTAATGGAAGAGTTCAAGGAGCTGATGAGTCCGTTTGCCGTTGAGATACTGAGCACGGCGAAAACTGCAAGCACCATGAGCACGATCTTATAGGTGATGTCTGCCGTCGTTCCCGGCTCAGGAATCCTCGTGTGCGTGTCGTGTACCTCTCCCTTGGTAATTCTGTCCAGCCTTTTATTATAGGCAAGAACACCGACAATAATGATGACTGCCGCTATAAGAAATAAAATGAAAATAAAGCCTGCTAAATTTGACATATACTTCCTCCTAATAAAATCTCTATCATAGATCTACTGTTGTTCATAAAAACTAAATTTGAAAAAACCTGCGAAAGTCGCCGTAATAGCTTCTTGTAACGTCAACCAGCACGCCGTTTGTCAGCGTCAGCACATATTTCATGGACAGTGACGCTCGAATTTTTTTGACGTGCTTTTTTGAGACGATGACCGACTTGCTGACGCGAAGGAATTCCTGCGGATCCAGCAGCTCCTCCAACTGATACATGCGGTCACCAGCGTAGTAGGTTCCTTGGCTTGTGTGGATTTCCATGTCCTTCCCAAAGGCCTCCACATAGATCACCTCATCCACGGAAAGGCGCATCCGTTCCTTCTTGTCGTCGCGAACAATCAAGAAGGCGGGATACTTTGAGGCTTCCGTGAGTACATACTCGCCATCCTCACCAACTTCGACCTCGTGCCTGGCCAGATATTCTTTTACAAGGTCGTACTTTTCCTCCGAAACGGAGATTCGGATCTTCATTTAGGCACCTCCTTTTTACTACATTACCATCATAACAAACGTTTCGAAAAAGTAAATGCTTTGGAAATAAGTTGCACCAGAATGCGGAATGAGTTGCATTGATTTGCCAGAATGTATTGATGGGGACGGAAACGCATGGTATACTGAAAGGGACGGAATAGCGCAAAGAAACCGCTTTCCAAAGTGGAAGCCATGGATCAAGGCCGTGGGTGTTTTGGCAACGCTCCTTATGTCCTGCAGGTGTTGCGCTGGTCGCCTTTTGCTATCAAGGGAGAAACGGGAAGAAGAGCAAATTTTTCAAATATTTCTTTTATGTATTTTATCCATTACACCTTGTACTGATTGACGTCGTAAAATTAATTGCAGGTTCATAAAAAAGTAGAAACAAAGGAAGAAAGGAGCAGCGTATGAACGAAAACATTGTTAAGAGAAATGCATTGTGGGCACAGAAGGTAATTAAGGGCCTGGAATCCCGAAACATGTCGGGATATTATGCCGCCACGAAGGAAGAGGCTTTACAGAAGGCGCTGGAGCTGATCCCGAAGGGCAGCAGCATTACTATGGGCGGGTGCATGAGTGCTCAGGAGATTGGACTGGTGGACGCGGTAAAGACGCCAGAGTACCGCTTTATCGATCGATATGCAGCTCCTGACAGGCAGGCGGCAGAAAGGGAGGCTTACAGTGCTGACTTCTATCTTGCCAGTGCCAACGCCATGACGGAGGATGGCATTCTCGTGAACGTGGACGGTAATGCCAATCGTGTTTCTGCGATTGCCTACGGACCGAAGCATGTTCTCTTTATCATTAGCATGAATAAGATTTGCATCGACGTGGACAGCGCCATGAAGCGTGCGAGAAATGTTGCGGCACCCATCAATGCCCAGCGCTTTGGGCTTGCAACGCCATGCGCGAAGACTGGCTCCTGCATGGACTGTAAGTCACCTGACACGATCTGCTGTCAGTTTTTGATCACGAGATATTCCAAGCATCCTGGAAGGATTCACGTGATTTTGGTGGGAGAGGATTTGGGATTTTAGCATTCAAACAAGATGCTTGGGGAATTATGGGGTGAGAGACTTCCCCTAGGAAATAGGATTGGCATGATTTGTGAGGAGGTTACGGATATGGCTTTATTACAGGTGAACTATCTTTCGTGTGCATTGTATCGGACGGTGCCCTTACATGTGATCTTACCTTCGGACAAGATTGATTATGCAACGGGAACCTATCTTTCTAAGGAGGGGCAGAAGTTTAAGACACTTTATCTTTTACATGGTCTGTTAGGAAATTATACGGACTGGGTGAGCGGCACGCGCATCCAGAGATGGGCGGAGGAGAAAAACCTTGCCGTCGTGATGCCGTCGGGCGACAATTCTTTTTATTTCAAGTCGAGAACGCCCTGGAATGATTACGAGACCTTTATCGGAAAGGAACTGGTTGAGGTGACGAGAAGGATGTTCCCGCTCTCGGATAAGCGTGAGGATACCTTTATCGCAGGATTATCCATGGGTGGATACGGCGCCCTGCGTAATGGCATCGTCTATTCAGATACCTTTGGTTATGTGGCTGGACTTTCTTCAGCCGTACATCTTTTCGACAATTTGTCAGAGGACGCCAATATTGGACTGTTTGATAATTTGGAGGCGGCATCCAAGACGAACCAGAATCCTACGGTTGCCGTGGAGGAAATGCTGGCTCAAAAGCGGAGCATTCCAAAGTTTTATCTCGCCTGCGGTCGTCAGGATGGCCTGATGCCTGCGAATGAGGCCTTCCGTGATTTTCTGAAGGGGAAGGGATTTGACGTAACCTGGGATGAGGATCCGAATGCCGGGCATGAGTGGGATTTCTGGGACAGCCAGATTAAGAAGGTACTGGACTGGCTGCCGCTCGGGGAGGCGAAGGCTGGTCTTAGCAGCGGTAACGTAAAGACCTCAGCAGCCGAATAAATGGTAATTCTGTATTTCTATCCGAAGGACAATACGGCAGGCTGCACGAAGCAGGCCTGCGGATTCTCTGACCGTAATCCACAGTTTACGGAGAAGGGCGCCGTAGTTTTGGGAGTGAGCAAGGATACCGTGGAATCTCACAAAAGGTTTGAGGAGAAATACGGGCTGAAGTTTACGCTGCTTGCAGATCCCGAGCGTAAGGTCATCGAGGCCTATGACGTCTGGAAGGAAAAGAAGAACTATGGAAAGGTCTCCATGGGCGTCGTGAGGACGACCTACCTTATCGATGAGAAAGGAATCATTATTCGTGCCAACGATAAGGTCAAGGCAGCCGAGGATCCCGAGAAGATGTTGGGAGAGGTGTGACAAACGTCATATAGAGGGTATCGAAGATCATGACAGATACCACTTTGCATGAAAAAGATTTCGCGATAGGATAAGGTCAGGAAAGAGAAGATCGTCCTTAAGCGAAATCTTTTTTTGTGGGAGGATATGGCGATGAAACGTAGAAATTTGATTGGACATAGAGGGTTGGGAAAGGCACTGGGCGGGCTCCTTCTGCTTTGTGGGCTTGGATTTCTGCTGACGGGCTGTACGCTGGATAAAAAGTCGGTCAAGCTTCATACGAAGGAAGAAATGCAAAAGATCGTGGACGAGCGATATGGCGATGCAGAGCTGGTCAGCATTGAGGAGAATGAAGAAAAGCATTACCGCATCTTTACCTATCGGGATACCAAATATGGCTTTACCTATCAGGTGACGTCGCACCCCAATGCCGTCGGCATGGATGGCTCCACCTTTTATTATGACGGGGCGGGGATCTATTTTTGTTATGAAGAGCCGTTTCTGAAATATTTTTATGAGCAGGAAAAGGAAGCGTTTGCTGGGCAGGGGATCGAGCTCTGTGAAGAAATGGGGTTCCCTAGTAATTTTAATTATCCGGTAAATCGAAAGTTTTGCTTAAAAAGCAAGGAATTGCTCTCTTCTCCGGAGCAGTACGAAGAGGACATGAGATTTGTTTGGAACCGCATCCACTTCTATAAGGAGGTGCCAGAGACGACAAGGCAATATGAGCTCAAAGTATATAATTCCGAGCATGCCGAGTTTTTAGGAACGCTGAAGGAGGATGGTTTTGTCACGGCGTTGGAGCAGAGAATTGAGTATTACATGCAACAAGCTGAAAGCCTTGGCGGAATTCAGGGTGTGACCTATCTTCGCTGTGAAAAGAAGAAGGTCAGCGAAGTGCCGGGACTGTCTGACCAGGTTCTATATGAGAAGAAGAATACCGTGACCGTCTATTATTATTCCTATGAGGGAAAGGAATATTTTATTGTGGACCTCTGGGTTGCACAAATTGGAGAGAACGGCGGAGGCATCTTCCAATATTACCAAAATTACAAGTATTATGAGCCCTCCCGCGACTAAAATCCGTGAGGATTAGAATGGGATTTGGTAGGATTTTAGCTTTATAATGTAGTATCTTGTTTAAGTGCCGAAGTGCCCTTGACGGTGGAAATTTCAGCGTGTTACATTGACCATAAAGTAGATGTCATTATGTTAGCAAACCTTCCCCTCGAGGAGATGGAAAGCTTAACTTGATGCCATAGGAGCATCTACATTGGTGGGAATGGAACGCGTTAGGGAAGTTTGGGGAAACTTTGGCGAGGGATACGACATGGAATTTTATTTAAATGAGAAGGAGTATTTTCAAAAGGGCGGCGCGCAGGTCATGGCATTTCATGATTTTTATCCTGCGGGGCGACAGTCGGGCATCAGCATCATCATGCATGGAAAGCGCGTGGCGTCAAACGGGGACGTGCGCTTTGAGCCGACGCCAGGGCAGTGGCAGCCCGTGCCCAAAAAGTTAGATCGCATCGTGGATCAAAAGACGCAGTCGATTACGACGACGCTTACCTTTCCGGATCGGGACGCGCATATGAAGGGCTTTAATCCCATCCTGTATCCTGATTTTGAGTTTACCTATCAGGTGAGCGCGAAGGCTGACGGAGACGCGGTGACGGTCACGGTAGATTTGGACAGGGAGATTCCTGAAAAATATGTCGGGAAGCTCTGTTTTAATTTGGAATTTTATCCGGGAGATCTCTTTGGAAGAGCCTGGATCATGGATGACAGTCAGGGGATTTTTCCGCGTCAGCCCAACGGTCCGACCCTGAAAAGAGAGAGTAATTTTAGGAACGTGGGACATTTTGAAGGCGTCCCGGAGGACACGACGCCGGAAATCCTGGCGGGCATGACTTTCTGGAAAGAGGAGACAGAAAAGTGCACCGAGGGAGACGCGAAAAACGGTTGTGCAAGGCAGGACGAGGCGGCGAAGGAGGCAGAAAATCACGGCTCCGCGGCTTTGACGAGGTATCAGCCGATTATCGCGGATGACGTTATCGCGCTGCCCTATGCCGAGGGTCATGTCTTCACGGCCTGTCCTGAGGATCCGCTTCGACGCATCACAATTGAGAGCAGCGACGCTCTGCTGAAACTCTATGACGGCAGAATGAATCACAACAACGGCTGGTTTACGGTAAGCAGCGAGCTTCCCGCAGGAAGGACGAAGGGGGCACTTGTCTGGAGGATTCGGCCAAATGCCGTGGAGGGCTGGAAATATGCGCCCGTCGTGCAGACCTCGCAGGTGGGTTATCACCCTTCTCAGAGCAAGATTGCCGTGATCGAGACGGATCCGGCGGACAGCTTTACTTCTGAGCAGGACGCCTTTGAAAAACGGACCTCTGAAAAAAGAACCTCTGACGCTACGAACGGGAGAAAATCGGAGAGGGAGCGGAAGCTTCCTGTCGCAAGAGTATATAAAATTGCTGCGGAAGGTGCGTGCGAGATCCTGTCCCGAGAGGTCTCCCTTTGGGGAGAGTTCCTTCGCTATCGGTATTACCGATTTGATTTTTCGGAAATTACGGAGCCCGGGCTTTATCAGGTGCAGTTTCAGAATTCCAGGTCTGCGATTTTCCGCATTGGAGAGGACGTCTACGACCGCGGTGTCTGGCAGCCTGTATTGGAATATTTCCTTCCCGTGCAGATGTGCCATATGGAGGTGCGCGAGAAATATCGGCTTTGGCACGGGCATTGTCATGCGGATGACGCAAGGATGGCACCGGTTTCCAGAAACCATTTTGACGGATACCGGCAAGGGCCTTCCACGTTGACAAAATTCCGATCCGGGGACGTCGTTCCGGGACTGAACGTGGGCGGCTGGCATGACGCGGGAGATTTTGACCTGCGCATGGAATCCCAGTCAGGAGAATGCTATATCCTGGCGATGGCATATGAGCAGTTTGGAGTAAATTACGACGCAACTACCATTGATCAGCGTGCGCATCTGGTGGAGATTCATCAGCCTGACGGCAGGAACGACATTTTAGAGCAGATCGAGCACGGCGCACTTTCCGTGGTCGGCGGCTACAAGGCACTGGGGAGGCTTTATCGCGGCATTATCTGTAAGGAGCTTCGTCAGTACGTGCTTCTTGGGGATCCCGCGGGGATGACGCGCGGAATCCCGGGAGATGAGGATGACAGGCTCGTATTTACGGAGGAGAATCCCTGGAGGGAGATGACTACGGCGGCGCATCTGGCAGCAGTCGCCCGCGTGATGAGAGGCTTTAACGATACCTTGTCAAAGGAAGCGCTCAAGGCGGCGATGGAGCTGTTTTTAGGCTCGGAGACGGGCAGAAAAATGGTGGAAGGAAGGGTTACGGAGACGAAGGAGGGCGCCTTCTCACGCGGCATGATCTGTGCGGGATTACAGGCTGCGACAGAACTGTTCCTGACCACGAGGGATGAGGTCTTTTTGGAAGTGCTTCGCGAACATCAGGAGTATTTCTTTGCCTATGCTTCGGAGATCGGATGGATCGGTGCGCGGATCGCGGATGACCTAAGCGAAAGCGGATTTCGCGGGAAGCTTCGAGAGAGCCTGATTCCCATTCGGGAGAGGTTCGACCGGGACAGCGCGACAAGTCCTTACGGCGTTCCCTTCCGTTCCATGGTTTATGGGGCAGGCTGGGGCCTTCAGGGCATGGCCTTCCGATATCATTTCCTTCACAAAGCCTTCCCTGACCTCATCGGAAAAGAATTTCTGGAGAATGCGCTGAGCTTTGTCCTGGGATGTCATCCCGGATCCAACACGGCGTCCTTTGCATCCGGCGTTGGCGCAAAATCACAGACGGCAGCTTATGGCATGAATCGTGCGGACTGGTCCTACGTACCGGGCGGCGTCGTCAGCGGAACAGCGCTGATTCAGCCGGATTTGCCGGAGCTTTTAGACTTTCCGTTCCTCTGGCAACAGGCAGAGTACGTCTTAGGCGGCGGCTCTGCAAATTACCTGTTTTTAGTGCTGGCTGTGATCGACGCGCAAAAGCAGAACTTTGGAGGGCGCCATAGACCGCTATAGTAAGAGAAAAACCGTGGGATGGAGACAGATGCGTAAACCTTATAGTCATGTTTGTATATTTATAATAGTGTTGCTTTGCGTAATGCTCCAAGGATCGCTTCGCGTACTGGCTGCCGGGAGTTCTTCTGAGAAGTGGAGAGAGACTCGGAGTTATCCCCTGCAATATGGCGACGAAGAGCTGATGTCCATGCCGTTTCAGGAACAGTTGGATTTGCTAAATCCTCCACTTGATCTGTTAAGTGAGTTTACGACGGAGGAACTGGCGAACTTAATCATGAAAAGTGCAACCTGTCTTCGGACGGGTTGCTTTTTTTCACACTTTCATGGCTGTAGCTGTCCCTATGCCAGCCGCCTTTTTGTTCCTTTTCTTTATAATCCATGGATTGAAATAAAATCAGATATAAATATTTGTATTACAATAATACGGAAAGCAAAATAAAGATTGACCAGTATATAGACATGGTTTATTATTAGTATAGGAAAAAGGATAGCTAAGGCTGAGATGATAGTGAGAAATAGGAGGTGATTCCATTGGGTTTATAGTATCAATCGGCTACATACTCTATGACTACTAATGTTACAGGTACATTTTATTATACGGTAAATTGCGATTCTGCAATTATCCCGAGTATAGCTGAATCGATAACTATACAATTATAATACAAAGGGAGGATTTGTCTTATGAAGAAACACAAAATTCTTATTCTTTGTTCAGTGGTTGTGGTGTTTACGATTTGTATTGTATTTGGTTATAGTTCAATGGCTGATTCAAGATTCCCGGGGAAATTATGGGGGGCTAAATTGAATGAGTTTTCAAAGAATAATGAGGAGATACCATATGCTATCGGGAATAGTGCGACGATCACGAAGGCGCAGATGGAAATCGCCGAGTACTTTTATTCCCTTAAGGGGTTGGACGAAGAAAAAGCAAGAATGGCTGCATATGAAGATTTGAAAAAACAAGAAGCCTTGTATCAAAAGGCGTGTCAGTTGGGGTATAGTGTTACTGATGCAGAGATTCAAAAGCAAATAGCGGAATATAAGAATGTAGCAAAAACAGCGGAAAATCGAGACGAAATTCTGCAAGTCATTTCACAATTTGACAGTGAGGAAGCCTTTTGGGAATACGAAGCGAGAGTTTTTGGCAGGGAGATGATTTCACAAAAATATGTTGCAGATCTTGAAAAAAAGTTTGCTGAAAGCAATCAGCAAAAGGACATGAATGATTATAATAATGCATGGAAAGATTATTATTCGAAATATAGGGAACAATTGGCTGAGGAAGAAAACTTCCGTCTTGTTGATGAATAAAGGCAAAGAAAAAGGATTCCTGGGTGATGATTGCTATGAGCAATGTGTTTATGCATAGACCGCTTAGGGCATGAAAAGTGCAACCTGTCTTCGGACGGGCTGCTTTTTTTATGGTATTTCCTCCGTGATTTTAGTCGTTTAAAAAAATACTTCTTCCCTAACAAAAGTCTGATGCGCCTGCCACATGATTACCAGCAATGATAAAACTAAGACAAGCATAACACTCCCGGCGGCTATCATGATTCGATTTCTTAATTTTCTTAAGCTAACGGCAGAAGCATAAGATGCCACGTCCATGCCGGAATAATATTGATGAATTACTTCATCCGGACGTCCAAAAATACGATAACAGTCTTCCATGGAAGACAGGGTTATGGATTCGTCGCTTTCCAAAGCCTCATGCAGGCTTTCTTCCATTTTGTGAAAATACTCTTTTTCCTGTCGGCGCAGGAGGGGAAGAAGGCTTTTGGTTTCTTTCAAATATTGATTCAGTAAGTCAAGTTCCCTGGGTGACGTCATCCGTATTTTTCTCCAAAATAGTTTAGCCGGTTATTTTTTCTACGCCTGAAACCATGGAATGGTAAGCGAAGAGAAGCTTTTCCAAGTGAGTAATGCCCGCAGGTTCCAGATGGTAGTAAACGCGAGTCCTTCTTTTTCCTACCAGTTTTGAGTACTCACTGATCAGACCGTCATTTTCCATTTTATAAATGGACGTGTAAATCGTATTTATGGAAATGTTAAGTAAACCTTCTGAAAGCTCCGAAACCGCCTTGGTCATTTCATAACCGTAGCAGTCCTTTTGCCTCAGAAAGTAAAGAATGATCATGTCTGTAATTCCGCTAAAAAATTATTGCTTGCCGCCATTGTTTGTATCCTTTTTTATAGTCCATGGACTATAAATATTTTAATACGCATAATTTTATATGTCAATAAAACGAAGTACAAAATATAGATTGACAAATATATGGATATGATTTATTATTGGGACAGGGGATAAAGATAGTTAAGGCTGATATAATGATGGGAGGGATGCCTATGAGATGAATTGATTATATTGACGAATTTTTTGAATACTTGATGTGAAAAGGAAAGTGTTTATGTAAGGAAAATACAGCGGGAGGGTTTCTAAATGAAGAAGTTTAAAAAAGTATTACTTTGTTGTACAATGATAATAAGTTTTTTGGTATTGACCCCACAAACTGTACTGGCAGGGGAAGATGATTGCTTAAGCGTGAGGGATTATGGAAAACACTTATATGATCACGTTATATATCAAAGTCATTTTGACATAATGCCTATATGTACATATCCGGACGGAAGCGTTTTAATTGCATGCGGAACAATGATAGATCGAGGTGAATGCGTTTGCGGAAAGGAAGGTCAGATGTTTAAGGTACTGTATTTTGATATTTTGGATCCAGGAATGGCATAGCGGGGGGGGAGAATGCAAGTCATGGCATGCAAAAGCGGATGGAAGCAAGCTATATGTAATTTAATATTCTTATTCCTCATAGTAATGTGCGGTTGCGGAAAAGTGGTGCACGATATAAAAGAGGAACGGAATGTTACAAAAATAATTCCTGAGGATTATAAAAGTATAAGCTTTGTGATGGATATAACGCCGAAATACTGCCCAGATCCCTTTTTGTTTGCCATGACGGATTCTTTTGTCTATTTTTGTGAAACGGAAAGAATGGAATCCGCGGAAAGCATATCGTATAAGTATGCTTTTTATAAATGTTCTATTGTGAGTGGAGAAAAATCAGAACTGATTTCGGCAGGAACAGAAAGGGTGCTTTCTTTTTTCGCGGGAAATGACAATCAGTTAAGCATATTAACGATGAACGATGGCAGTTGTTTTTTCAAATCATTTGATTTTAACGGAAATCTCTTAAGAGAGATTAAAGTGATGGATCAAGAATTCTGTGAATCCTATGTTACATGGCATTGTCAAGCTAGTGATGGTGGATATTATGCCATGAACAAAAAAACATTATTTTACATTAATTCTGAAGGGAAGTGTAGCATGTCGGTAGCCTGTCCGGGTAATGGCTTTCTTTGTGGAAGTATTGCTGACGATGGCGAATTATTTGTCACCTTTCAAGGGAGAAAACCTCAAGAGCATTATTTGGCCAGGTTAGACAGGAAATCAGGTGAATTTACTGAGAAGGAGAGTGTCGGTGCCAAGGTTAGCATGATGACAGATGGAGGTGCAGGCAGCTTGCTGTTGTTGCAGCCGGATGGCGTGGAATGTTATAGCCGTCTTGAAAAAAGTGTTAGTCACTGGCTGTCGTTTGACGATTTTGCAGGCATTTCCGCGGACAGAATTAGGACAATCGATTATTCCAATAATCAATTAAGGATGATCAGTTGGAAAGGTGCAAAGAGAACAATGTCAGTGGAATTAATCACTTTTCAAAGAATGACACAGGAAGAAAAAGAATTGCGTGAAGAAAGGATGGCGGATGGAAGCAGAGACTCATTAGGAAGAGAAAAGATAGTAATTTGTGACTTGACGGGAATGGGTGCCAGCATGCTACAAAATGTTATCTCAGACTTCAATGCAGAGAATAAAAATTACTTCGTACAGTTGGAAGGAGCGACAGCGGATTTGAATGCCAGATTGGCATCCTCTAATTGTCCTGACATATTATACTTAAATCAATCGAATGAAGTTTCTAATTATTCGCAAAAGGGATATTTGGAAGATCTGGTCCCGTATTTAAGTGAGTCACAGCATATGTCCACGGATGATTTTTACGAGTTCGCCCTTTCCGGTTTTATGCAAGCCGGAGCGTTGTATGCTATTCCGTGTAAATTAGAAATATTGTCGTTATTTGGCATGGCAGAAGGCGTTGGTGATGAAGAAGGTTGGACGGTGGACGAATTTATGGCATGGCTTGACGAAGCGGAAGAGATTAGTTCATACGAACGATTGTCAAAACAAAATGTCTTGCGATCTTGCCTAATGGGAAGTTTGGAAGAATGGATAGATTTGGAAAAGAAGGTAGTAAACTTAAATACGGATACTTTTAAAAGCTTGTTAATGGGTATTTGGAATTATGATGACAGCAAGGCCAAGGCTTCTTCAAGGCTGGGACAGCAGGATGGAAAAAATCGACTAGTCAATAATCCAATTGCCTCTGTAAGGGATCTCGCGATGGACGAGCTTTTTTGCAACGGAACGATTATTCATAAGGGCTTTCCAAATAAAGATGGGCTGGCAAAATGTTATGTGAATACCAAGGACATATTTTGTATTGCGAGTAACAGCAATCATAAGGACGGAGCGTTTGAATTTATGGAATATGCCTTACGCCATCCAAAGGAAGATATGATTGATTCCCTTGGTAATGTGAAGTCGTATGGGGGAGGAATCATTTGGTCGCAAAAAGAGATGTTTCATTTGGAAGCCGAGGGAGCGTTGGGGGAATTAGTAATGGCATTTCCGACTCAAATAGTACCAGGAGAGCAACAGACTGAAATGACATACATTACACTGAAAATCACCTCGCAGCACATGAAAATAACAGAAGCATTATTACGGAATGCCAGGTTGGATACAAAGGAAATGCAGACCATTCGTGAAATTATTTTGGAAGAGGCAGAAGCTTATTTCCTCGGGCAGATTAGTTTGGAAAGATTATGCGACATTATTCAGGAACGAGTGCAACTGTTTGTAGATGAGAATTCGATTTAGTATTTCTTATGTGTGATATTTATCGAAAACTACGGATATCGGTCGTTTGAGTGGAACTATTATAGGAAGTTGACGTAACATTCGGCACGTTCGCAAGCGAATCAAGATACATTTGAGCCTCCTATATTTAGTCGGAATTGCAACTAAATATAGTCTGCCAGATCCACCCATGTCGGTCAAGCAAAAAAACCGATGAAGTCCGCATTTTTACTGGTTTTTCCGCAGGATTCACCTCCGTAAATTTGAGTTGGAAGTCCGTTTAGTCGGAAATTCGTAGGAATTTGAGGAAAATTAGAACTTTGTTTGTGAACCTCCTGCAGAAAGTTCCGCCAAACAAAATTCAGGTTAAAGAAAGGCCACGGCGCTGATGCAGCCGTGGCCTTTTATGGCACATAAATATTTCATTGTGCTATTTTATGAGATAACTCCCGTGGGTGAGCAGTAGATGGTGATTGACATGGTATAGTCATGCGTAATCCAAAGAAAATCCGCATGCGTAGCTGTGGCTGTAGCAGTGGCGGAGTTTCCGGAATAACTGCTGGAGCTACTTTTTATACTCCATGAACTTGCATAAGAAGAAGCATTATGTGAACAGGAAGTACATTGAGAAGTGACATTGTCATACGTAAACGTTGCCGTAATGGATACAGACCATAAAACATTGTTGTTGGCATCAAGATAATTCTGAGTCTTTGTTGCTGTTTTGGATTGACTTACACCCTTTGTGGAACCGGGATTTTCTTGTAGGCTTTCAGTGATGATTGTTTCGACGCGGTAAGCTTCTCCGTCAATGATGATTTCTTGATAATCACGTGTCTGGTCAGACGAAGCTGATGCTTTTGTCGGAAAAAGCATAATTGATATAAGCAACAGCATAATAAATGACTTTGAAAAAAATTTCATTCGTTTAATTCCTCCGTAATCTCAGTTGTTTTAAAAAATACTTCTTCCCGAAGAAAAGACTGATGCGCCTGCCACATGATTACCAGCAATGATAAACCTAAGACAAGCATGACACTCACGGCGGCTATCATGATTCGATTTCTTAATTTACTTAAGCTGACGGCAGAAGCATAGGATGCCACGTCCAGACCGGAATAATACTGATGAATTATTTCATTTGGACGTCCCAAAATGCGATAACAGTCTTCCATGGAAGACAAGGTCATGGATTCGTCGCTTTCCAAAACCTCATGCAGGTTTTCTTCCATTTTGTCAAAATACTCTTTTTCTTGCCGACGCAGGAGGGGAAGCAGGCTTTTGGTTTCTTTCAAATACTGATTCAGTAAGTCGTGTTCATTAGGTGACGTCATTTGAATTTTCCTCCGAAATAGCTTTGCCGGTTATTTTTTCTACGCCTGAAACCATGGAATGGTAAGCGAAGAGAAGCTTTTCCAAGTGAGTAATGCCTGCAGGTTCCAGATGGTAGTAAACGCGAGTTCTTCTTTTCCCTACCAGTTTTGAGTATTCACTAATCAGGCCGTCGTTTTCCATTTTATAAATGGATGTGTAAATCGTATTTATGGAAATGTTAAGCAGACCTTCTGAAAGCTCTGAAATCGCCTTGGTCATTTCATAACCGTAGCAGTCCTTTTGCCTCAGGAAGTAAAGTATGAGCATGTCTGTAATTCCGCTAAAAAAATTATTGCTAGCCGCCATTATTTGCACCCTTTTTTATTATCTATGGATTAATATAATTTTAATATACAAAATACCAAATGTCAATATAATGAAATACAAAATAAACGTTGACAAGTATATGGATATGTTTTACTTTATAAGTAAAGGGAAAAATAGTTGAGGTTGATGTAACGAGGGGAGGAATGCCTATGAGATGAATTGACGATATTTATCATTTGGCAAATGCTTGATGTGATTGATGTGAGAAGAAAGAGAGGTAACGTTTATGAAAAAAAACTATTATAGCCATATGTTCGGCAATTATTATTCTTGCTTGCAACATGTTGACCCCGATGACTGCGTTGGCAGAGGCAAGAGCCTGTAAGTATCATACATATCATGATTCTCATAAATCTAATTATCTGGTATATCTGAGTTCACACCCTGTTTATATATATGATCCATATGGACCGGTATACGAAAACTGTACACCATATGAGAATCATGAGGTGGAATACCCTAAGTGTAGCGTGTGTGGACACATTGATTATAGCTTTGAGCTTTCACATACGGTAGAAGTAATTCATCCTAACATAAACTGTCCGTTGCATTAGTTTTTGACATATGAGCGTTATGGAGGTTATGACGGCGTGAGAAAGTTTACGAAAAAAACAATACTTAAAACGATCATGTTTGCTATGGTTTTAGTCCTTGGAGGATGCTCGGGAAAAGGCCAAATTGGTGACGCGGGCATAGAAAAAGACGAGCAGGAAATAACGGAGATCCATTTTTTGGAGGAAAAGAATTCAAGTTCGGAAGATCTTGAAGGCGCGGGATCGAACTGCCTGCCGATCTGGGAAGACAACATGCAGGATGACTATCACGCCGTCATAAATCACGCGGTAAAGAAAATTGAGGCGCAAGGGCAATTGCCTTACGGCGGAGCACTTTTTGTCGGAGAAGGCGGTTGCGTGCGCCACGGAAATCATAATTTCTCTGATTATAAAAAATGCTGGGACGGCGTGAACGGAATAACCCAGGACGGAGAAGAGTTTGAATCTAAAGTAGAGGTAAATCCTGATCGCACAGGGGATCAGATATACATGGTTGCGCCTGTTTCAGGGAAAAACGAGTACGTGGCTTGCTTTGGCGACTATAAGGACGGAAAGTATTCCGAGGATTGGTTTTATTGGCTTGACCAAAGCTTTCAGGTCGTTAGGGGGATTCAGTCCAGGCTGGGCGCACATGAACACATGGAAGACATGATGGGAGATTCCATCGGCAACATCCACCTGACATATGAAGTCACGGGCCTAAAGAAAGATTATGTTATCGTTTCGCCGGAGGGAGAAATCCTTTTTAAAAAAGAGGTAGAAGGAATAACTAAACTCTGTGCATTTGGAAAGGGGCGCGTGGCCCTGATTGAGACCGATTTTGAAACAAACGGGCAAAGAATTTGTGAAGCCAACCTGACAACGGGAGAACTTGCTGAACTGGCGCTTTCCAAGGACGAGGCCTATAAAGAAAAGGTAAGGGGTTATCGCAATGTGTTAAAGGCAGTGCCGCTTGATGAACGGCAAATGATCATCTGCACAAGCGAAGGAATATGTTTTTATGACGCGCAAAGCAGGGAAACCAGGGACGCATACGTGTGGTCGAATCATGGAATCATTCCCAAAAGCATTGATCAGATGGTTATGACTAATGAGGGCAACCTGGCAATTCTGTACAAGGAAGCGAATTCGGATGGCCCCCTTTTCCTTTTGCTTAAGCCTACGGATAAAAAGGAGGAGTTAAAGACCATAACGCTTGCGACAGCCCCGTATAACAGGGAAAAATATAAAAAAGTGGCCGCGCTCTTTCAAAAAGAGTATCCGTCTTATGTTATTGACATCAGGGATGATTATGAGGAAACAAGCCTTTTGACTAGTCTTGGGGCAGGGAACGGTCCGGTTCTCATTGACACGGCAATTACGGGATTTGAGGATCTGGAGAAGCTGTGGCAGCCGCTTGATGAATTCTTTAAGCAGACGCATTTGGCGAATGAAATGGTTCCGAATGCCTTGGAGTTTGGAAAAATTGGGGATGTGACCTATGGAGTTGTAAGGGAATTCCAGATTGACATGCTTTTGGTGCCAGAGGGGGGGCCGACAGATTGGGATTATGACGGTTTTTTAAACGAACTGGAAAACTTTCAGGGAGCGGCGTTTGCCCATGACGCGGGGGCAGATTCGGACTGGAGGGACGTATTCTTTGATGTTTTGGAAAATGGTGTGGCGGACAATTATTATTTTAACCCTGGGACGGGGGAAATGATTTTCGGAACGGACAAGTTAGAACGCGTATTGCGCCTGTCGCAAAAGGCTGCAAAATGTCCTGAGTCGGAAAACTGGAGTGCCGTCATAAACGGAGAGGCGCTGTGTGAACCGGGATCGGTGTTTACCGCATATCATGCGATTCATCTGAGAAGAAGGATGGAGACAAGCGGTATTAGCCTCATTGGATATCCGACCAACGAAGGGGCAAGGCCCCTGCTTTCCGCTTTGCCGCCGCTTGCAATTCGCAAAACGGCAAGCGAGGAAGAAAAAGAAATTGCATACACGTTTTTGAAATTATGTCTTTCGAAGGAGGCAATTGAAGAAGGAACTTCACGGATTCCGGTGCGAAAGGACGTTCTGGAGGATGAGTTTAAGGACTATCAGGAAATGGTGGAGAACAACATCAGGGAAGGAAAATACAGACCTGACATAGATCCCGAGCTTGATTGGGAGAAGGATACAGGTTTTCTGTATGACTTAATCGAAAACGGCATCGTTCAAAAGAAATTTCCGTCAGGGATGCAGCAAATATTTGACGAGGAATTTGGAGATTATTTGGATGGCAGGATTGACGGCAAGGCCCTGAGTAATCACCTGAAAAACAGGGTACATTTATATTTGGAGGAGAACAATGATTAAAAAAGGTTATTTGGTTTCCGCGGCATTCATTTTATTAGTGTTTTTTGTATTCTTTGGCTCAATTAGTAATTTAGATACAACCGGGGATGAAGATTTTCCGCTTGAATTAAACAATAAGAGTGAAAATCTTCCAGAAGGATTTAGTGAGAATCAACGCGAAGCAAATATGATTTTGAATCAGTTTTATATGCACTTAATGCAGAGTTGTGGAACAACTTATGATGATGCCGTGTATACAGTCAATGGATTGCGTGCGGAGAACTTCCCGCCATATTTTGCAGGGGCTTACATAAACACGGAAGGTCGATTGATCGTACAAATTACAGATAAGTATTATACAAAGAACTATAAGAGAACGAAATGGTATAAGGAATTCGTGGAGATTGTAGAAAATGAGAATTTCTATTGCCATCCCGTAAAATACTCTTATAGCGAGCTAATTACTGCTCTTTCAAATGTGACTTTGGGAGATCTGGCGGAGGAATTATCTGCACGAGGCGTTAAAATAGTGGCTGCAGGCATTGATGATTATGGAAATACTATTCATGTTCATGTCAAGGGTCAAGAAGCTTATGATATCGTTATGAATATATTGGATTCTGATATATACACTGTATCATCTGTAGACAGCATTCCGCAAGATGATATTGGATTGGCACCAGGAGAAGGAGCAACAACATCAAGCTCAGGAGTAGGTTCATTAAGTGTCGCATGCAGGGTAAGAAGGAATAATCCTGATGGCACTTATACATATGGATTTTTATCCTGCGCGCATGTTTTTTCTGGAACTACGAAAAATGTGTATGTACAAAATGGGGGTACATTTAGTTCGGTAGGTATATGCTATTCATTTAATCAACATTTGGGAGGAAGTGCAGATGTATCATTTATTGGGACGAATTCAAATGTGACTTTGAATGATACTATCTATTCTACTTCAACGACACTTTATCATAGTTACTCCAATAATTATGCACAAGGTTCGCTTGTATATAAGAGGGGAACCAAAACTGGAGTTACAAGTGGAGTTATCTCCTGCAATAGTTTTTATAACACAGTTGATAATGTGTTATTTACCGATATGGTTTTGGCAACATATTCAAGAGATGGAGGAGATAGCGGTGGTATCGTATATGATGAACCAGATGCCACTAACCATGCATATCCAATTGGTATTCACAAAGGTGGTTATAATGGTAATGGATATTTTACGAAAATGTATAATGGACTCTCAGCATTGCAAAGTGGTGTATTGACATATTCACTATATTAAGTCTTTAAGAAATTCAACTTATTTGATTTTGGGAACATGGTGGATTAGGCGTCCGCGAATTAAAGAATACCACAGGCGGAGTAAATGATTTCTGTGGAATGGAAGTATATTCTGATGGACAGCTTGTCCGTTCTCCTGATCATTGCAATGACATCGTAACCAAGTGCCTTAATGACTGTGAGCATTTGGGATGACATAAACCAGCTGTCAAAAGCATATAGTCGGCAGGAAACGATGCCGTTCTGTCGACTTTTTATGGCACTTTTGGCTTTGGTTGACAGTGCACAGTCAAAGGTCGCAACTCCGGAAGATAACAATTAAAAACAGACCGCTTAGGGCGTAAAAAGTGCAACCTATCCTTGGATGGGTTGCTTTTTTGTGCCTTTTTTTGTATGGTAGATGCATAAGGGACAGCGTGATGACGTAGCCCGAATCATGAAAAACCAAAAGTGTGTTTGCAAACATAGAGCTTGGAGAAATCAAAATATGAAGATTCGAATCGAGCAGATTTCGGAGGGAGAAACGGAAGTGGTTCTGAGGTTTCGGGAGAAAACCCGAGAGGTGGAAGAGCTGCTTGCCTATTTGAATAAAAGAAGCCGCGCCCTGCTATGCAAAAAGGACGGAGAGGACGTGCTGGTAAAGCCCGGCGACGTCATCTACTTGGAGAGTGTTGACGGGACGACCTATGCCTATACTGCAGAGGACGTCCTGCAGACTGGCATATCGCTTGCCGGCGCGGAAGCGGAGTATGCGGGAGACGGTTTTTTCCGTTGCAGTAAATCCATGGTGATCAACGTCTATCACATTGAGCGCCTTAAGAGCGAACCGGGGAATCGCATTGATGCCCGGATGACAGGCGGAGAACACGTCATTATTTCCAGACGCTATGCGAAAGGCCTCCGTCGCATTCTGGCAGGAAAAGAAGAATGAAGAAAAGGAATGAGAGCATGAAAAAGAGTTTTCGTAAAATTTTATTGGCGGAAGTGGGAATTGAATTTAAGGCATGCCTGTATTTCTTTGCCATTTTGTTTTTTTATTGTATGTATCGTATCATTGCGCAGGGTAGCTTTCAGGCGGACATGATCGTGATGTCGGAAATCATTCTGACGACTTATGTCATGGGGTATATACAGGTGTATCTGTTAAAAAATTTTGAAGAATCGGATCATATGGGAGCCTTTGAGCTTTTGGCGGCGATGGGATGTTCCTTGTTTTATGTGGGACTGAGCTATCTGATGTCCTGGTTTGACAGGGCATGGCTGCCAGAGCTGTTGTTCTTTGGTTATATGATGCTCTGTTACATCAGCATCTTCTGCATCTATTACGTAAGGCGCCATTGGGATACGGAGGAACTGAATTTGGAGCTGGAGGCGTTCAAAAAAACAAGGAAACCCAAGGAATGAAAAGAAGGAAAGCCTTGAGAGGAAAAAACGTCGGAAGTAATTTGCTGAGGTTGGAAGAAAGAAGGAGTTGAGTGCTTTATGGGAAATTTTGCCATTGAAATCAAGAATTTGACAAAGAATTACGGAAAGAATCGCGGCGTGACGAATCTTTCCATGACGGTGGAGGAAGGGGACGTCTATGGGTTCCTTGGGCCGAACGGCGCTGGAAAATCCACGACGATCCGCTCCATGCTGGGACTTGCCCGTTTTCAGGAGGGTGAGGTGAAAATCCTTGGAATGGATGCGAAGGAGCATCAGGTGGAGATTCTCCGGCAGGTTGGTTACATGCCGTCAGAAGCCTGGTTCTATTCCGACATGAGGGTGAAGGATGCCATTCGGTATGCGGCTGACATGCGAAAGATGGACTGCCGCGCGGAAAGTGAAATGCTTTTTGAGAGGCTGCAGCTTGACATTAACAAGAAGGTAGAGGAGCTCTCGCTGGGCAATCGCAAGAAGGTGAGCATTGTCTGTGCCATGCAGCATAAGCCGTCTCTCTTTATCTTTGACGAACCGACCAGCGGTCTGGATCCGCTGATGCAGGCGGAGTTCTTTAAGCTGATCATGGAATATAACGCGAAGGGAACGACCTGCTTCCTGTCCTCCCATGTGCTGTCAGAGATCAAAAAGTACTGTAAGCATGCGGCAATCATCAGAGAGGGAAAGCTGATTCGGACGGACACGGTGGAAAACCTGACGAAGACGAATGCAAAGCACGTGCACCTCGTGAAGGATGGCGTCGAGGAGGATTTCATTTATCGCGGTAACGTGAACGAATTGATTGAAACGCTTGCGGGACATGACATTTCCGACATCGTCATTGAAGAGCCGGAGCTTGAGGAAGTGTTCATGCACTTCTATGAGGAAGCATATCATCGCGAAGCGATTTAATTTAGAAGGGAGAAAAATATGGTTTTATATAGACAGGAGTGGAAGTCAAATCTGAAGGGATTTTTGATTTGGTTTTGTGTGATCGTCGGCATGTGTTTTGGATGCATTTTAATGTATTCCAGCGTGGAAAGCTCGCTGTCCGACATGGGAGACATCTTTGCGAAGATGGGTATGATGTCCAAGGCATTTGGCATGGATCGCCTCAGCGTTGCGACCATGGGCGGTTATTTTGCAACGGAAATCGCCATGCTCCATGCGCTTGGCGGCGGCATGTTTGCGGCAATTTTGGGGAGTAACCTGCTCTCAAAGGAGGAGTTTGGACATACGATCGAATACCTCGCGGTGCTTCCCATAAGCAGAATCTCCATGCTGGTGCAGAAGTATTTTGCCATGGTAAGCATGCTTCTTTGCTTCCAGGTGGTTGGCATGCTCTGCTATCTCGGAGGCTTTGCCATCATGGAGGAAACACTGTCTTCGGAGCATTTGCTCCTTATGGGCAGTACGCAGTTCTTAATGATGCTGGAGATCGGAAGCATCTGCTTTGCCGTTTCGGCGTGCTCCAGAAAGAATCGCATGGGAGCAGGACTTGGCGTAGCCATGATTTTCTTTGCCATGGACATTCTTTGCCGCGTCATTCCTGCCATTGAGGATCTCAAGTACGTAACGCCCTTTTATTTTTGCAACGCAACGGACATTTTTACGGATGTCAAGCCCTCCGCAGTTAGTATTGTCATTGCCATTTGCGTGATTTTGGGTTCCGTGATCCTGTCCGTAAGCTATTATCAGAAAAAGGATTTGCAGTAAGCTTACGATTTTGTAAGCCTCTTGTAAGAAAAATAGAATGGATTTCTCGCAGAATCTGTGCTAAGATAACATCATCAACAGAAGAAAGAGGGGAATGACATGAAGGATATCTTACAGGCAGGTTGTGAATTACTGGCAGACAATAAGGATTTGATCCGCAAGAATTTTGCGTGGGACTTAGAGCTGATGAGTGTTGCCGGCAGCGTTATTTTTACTGGCGCCGGAAGAGTCGCAGACATAGAGAAGATGAAGGAGTGCAAAAGCATTCTGAAAAAGCATAAGGGGATTTTTTCTGAATTTCGAAGCAACATGGAGATTCCCGTCATTTGTAAGATGGCGCTTGCCGAGGATCCTGAGAAGTATTTGATGGATGTAACCGTGGTTTATGACAAGCTTAGCAAGGGTAAGATTTTTGGCTCTGAGCATCTGGTGATGACGGCGCTTGCCATCTGCGATGAAGAGATGGCATATAACGTTGACGCCATTGTTGAGAAGACAAAGCTATTGATGAAGAGAATGTCTTCGATTCATCCCTGGCTGACCTCGGAGGAAGACACGGCGCTGGTGGCGTTGCTTGCCCTGACGAATAAGAGCGTTGATCAGATCGTTGAGGAGACGGAGCTTTGCTATAACCTCATGAAGCAGAAATTCTCCTTCCACAACAATGCCGTACAGTCCTTAAGCCATGTGCTGGCGCTTTGCGCAGGCGATCCGCAGGAGAAATGTGCGCGGGCGAGCGCCATCTATGATGCGCTTTTGGTCAAGGGAATCAAGTATGGTCTGGATTATGAGCTGGCTTCGTTAGGAGCACTGGTGAACGTGGATCTGACGCCGGAGGAGCTTGCGGACGAGATCGCGGCAGCCTCGGACTACTTAAGAACCCGTAAGGGCTTTGGCGATTGGGGCATGGGAAGTAAGGCGAGAGTCATGTTCGCGGCGCTGATGACCGTGCAGGCCTATGCGCCCAGCAGCACTGCCATGGATACGTCCGTGCTGAGCAGTGCACTGGCTGCGGTGATCGCGGAGGAGATTTGCTTCATGATCATCATGGCATCGGTTGCGGCATCTAGCTCCAATTAATTCCGGATTGCAAAGCAAGGAAGGGTCGTCCTTACCATGGAATTTGGCAGTATTGTATTTTTACTACGGTTTTTACCGATATTTCTCATATTGTACTATCTGGCTCCCGGGAGGACGAAGAATATCGTCCTCCTTTTGGGGAGTCTTTGCTTTTATGCCTGGGGAGAGCCGATTTGCCTGATCCCGATGGCGTTCACCGCCTGCTCGGACTTTATTCACGGTCTTTTGATTGAGAAGCATCAAGGCAAGGGGACGGCAAGGATTCTTTTGTCTAGTGCCCTGTTTTTTGACATAAGCCTTTTGTTTTTCTTCGGATATGCAGACTTTTTTATTGAAACGGCCAATATTGTTTTTCGGACAAGTATAGAAAAAACGGGTTATCCGCTTCCCGTTGGCATCACGGTTTATACGCTGCAAACCATGTCCTATGTCATTGACGTATATCATGGCAGACAGAAGGCGGCAAGGAATCTTCTAGAGTATGCTAGCTTTGTTACCATGTTTCCACAGCTTTCTGCGGGACCGATCGTAAGCTATCGCGACATGGAGGAGCCTCTCCGAAGCCGCAGGATGAACCTGCATCAGATCAGCAAGGGTGCGAAGAGAATCTGTGTCGGCCTTGCGAAAAAGGTTTTGATTGCGGACGTGGCGGGACAGCTTTGGGAGGAGGTCATGACGCAGCAGAGCTCGGAGATGAGCGTTGCCATGGCGTGGCTCGGGATTTTGGCCTTTGCCTTTCGGATTTATTTTTCCTTTTCTGGTTATGCGGACATGGCGATTGGTCTTGGGAATTGCATGGGATTTTCCCTGCCAGAGAATTTTGACCATCCCTATATTGCAACCTCCGTCACGGACTTTTTCCGCAGATGGAACATGACGCTCATCAAGTGGATGAAGACCTACTTCTTTAAGCCTTTGGCAGGGGAGAGAAAGAGCCTGCTTTGGCAGATTTTTATGGTTTTCGTGACCTGGGGACTGATTGGCCTTTGGTATGGTCCTGACTGGACCTTTGTCCTCTGGGGTTTTTGGTTGGCGCTATTTTATATCTTGGAAAAGCTCTTTCTTGGAAAGCTTTTGGAATATTTCCCTTCGATTCTTCGATGGGCCTATGCCATGCTGGTTGTGGCGATCGGATTGCTGTTGTTAGCATTGGACGACGTCGCGGACGCATGGGCGTACCTGCAGGTGGCCTTTGGCGTAGGTGCGAGAGGACTTTGGAACTATGAATTTGGAGCTTTATTGCTACAGTACCTGCCGACGATGGTGTTGGGAGTATATTTTTCCATGCCCTTGGCAGATGCGGCAATCAAGAAGCTGGAACAGGGAAAAAACGGCATGAGCATCGCCATCACCAGATTTTTGGAGAAGGTCTATCCTGGCCTGCTGCTTTTGATTTCCCTTGTTTATCTCGTTGGACGTGGTTGGTAGGAGGTGTCGCATGGGAGAGAAACAAAATGATCTGTTTACCATAGGCATCATCGCCCTCATCCTATTGGCATTTTCCGTGACGGACGTGCTGGCCCATACAGGACTGTTACATGGAGATTATGAGTCGGGAGCCACGGAGCCTTCCTATACCTCAAAGGGGCTGATGAACGGGACCTATTTTGAAGAGGTTGGGGATTATGTTACGGCTGATTTTTACAATGTTACTAGATGGTCAAGGCTTGTGCAAAGCGCTGAGCTTCTCATGGGAAAGAGGGAATGGAACGGCGTGCTTTTGGGGAAAAAGAATACCTTTTTCGAAAAGCACTTGACGAGGGAATATGAAGGAACGAAAATAGACGATAGTCTGGCTTATCTGAAGGAGCTGACGGAGAACTATCATGCAAAGGTCATGCTGATCCCGACGGCAGATGAGATTTGGGGTGACCGCCTGCCACTTTATGCGGATGCCTTTGATCAAAAGGCCTATCTGGATCAGGTCAGGGAGGCTGTTGGAGAGGACAATTACTTAGATTTGTATGCCGTTCTCGCGGAGCATGCAAATGAGGGCATTTATTATCGGACGGATCCGCGTTGGACGAGTCTTGCTGCCTATTATGCCTATTACGCTTGGTGGGAAACCTCGGGAAAGCTATTACCCTATTATTATGACCTGGGGAATGCAACTGTTGTGACGGAAAACTACGTAGGCCCCCTGGCTAAGACGGCAGGCTTGGAAACAAAGGGGGAACGGATCCTTGTCTTCGAGGAAACCGAAGGCAAAAGAGTCAGCGTAATCTATGATTACTATTATGTGTCGGACGGATATTATCGCCCTGAATATTTGGATTCGGATAATCCGCTGGGTTACTTTTTGGGAGATCAATTTGGAGTTGCAACGATTCAGACGGGGCAGAAAACCAAATCGGAGCTTGTAGTCATCGGAGATGAAAACAGTCAGCTTTTGATCCCACTTTTGGCACCACACTATTCCAAGATTTATGTCTTGAATTTGGAGCGATTCCAAGGAAAGCCGCAGGCCCTTTTGGAACGGAGAAAGGATGCGGATATCCTAGTGCTTCAAAGCGTGCCAAATTGGCTGGATTTATTTGAACAGAAGGAGTAAAAGCAAACATTGAAAGCAATTGTTTTTGACATGGACGGCGTTTTGTTTGACACGGAGCGGGTCTGCATGGAGAGCTGGGTGGCTGTCGCGGAGCGCCGTGGAATGCAGGGGATGCGAGAGGTGTTTCCCCTGTGTATCGGAAGAAATTATACGGATGACGAGCTGATTATCAAGGAGCATTACGGAACGGATTTTGATTATCCTGCGTTTCGAAAGGAAACCTCAGAGGAGTTTTGGAGGGAGATTGAAGAGCAGGGACTTCCCCAGAAAAAGGGAGTGAGGGAGCTTTTGGAATTTCTCAAGGCAGACGGATGGAAAATAGGACTGGCTTCCTCCACAAAACGCGCCTCTATTCTCAAAAATTTGGAGCTTGCAGGGATTACCGAGTATTTTAGCTTTGTGATCGGTGGGGAGGAAATTGAGCATTCCAAGCCAGAGCCTGAGATTTATCTAAAGGCGTGCGCTGGGCTTGGAGTGGTGCCTGAAGAGACCTATGCCATTGAGGATTCCTATAATGGCATTCGCTCTGCAAGTAGGGCAGGCATGAAGCCCATTATGGTGCCAGACATGCTGCCGCCCACGCCAGAGATGGAAAGCTTAAGCCTTGTGATTTTGCCAGACCTCTTAGAGGCTTTGGCATGGTTGAAAGAGAGAAAGGAATAAGACATTGGCAAATCTAGGAATTCCGCAGAATACCATCGAGATTCTGCAAAAATACAAGTTTAATTTTCAAAAAAAATATGGTCAAAACTTCCTGATTGACGTCTCCGTTTTGGAGAGAATTATCGGGGCGGCACAGATCACGAAGGAGGACTGTGTTCTGGAAATTGGCCCTGGCATAGGAACGATGACGCAGTACTTGGCGGAAGCGGCAGGTCAGGTGGTTGCCGTAGAGATTGATAAGGCACTGATTCCCATTCTGGAAGAGACGCTCTCGGCCTATTCCAACGTCACCGTGATCAATGCGGATGTCTTAAAGCTGGACATCAAACAGATTGCCGAGGAGAAGAATGGCGGGAAGCCAATTAAGGTGGTGGCAAATCTGCCCTATTATATCACGACGCCCATTATCATGAGCCTTTTCGAAAGTGGCACTCCGCTGGACAGCATCACCATTATGGTGCAGAAGGAAGTGGCGGAGCGCATGCAGGTTGGTCCTGGGACCAAGGATTATGGCGCACTTTCCCTGGCAGTGCAGTATTATGCCAAGCCTGAGATTGTTGCGAACGTACCGCCCAATTGCTTTATTCCGAGGCCGACGGTGGGAAGTGCCGTGATTCGTCTGACAAGGCATCGCGTGCCACCCGTGGATGTAAAGGATGATCATCACATGTTTGCGCTGATTCGGGCATCCTTTAACCAGCGCAGAAAAACCCTGGCGAATGGCCTGTCAAATGCACCAGAGCTGCATCTTTCGAGAGAACAGGTAACGGCAGCATTGGAAAGGATGGAATTATCCCCTACGGTACGCGGGGAGACCCTTACCTTGGAGCAGTTTGCAGAGCTTTCCAATATCCTTTTAGAAAAAGGCTGATTTTGCGAAAAATCAGCTATTTTTTGTTGTTTAACTTTTGACATGCAAGGGCTACTATGGTAAACTGTTATTAACTGTGAGATGAAATACCGAAAGGGAGCGAAATACAGTGGACAAATATGAATATAAGCATCTGGTAGAACAGATTCAGAGCCTGATTGATCAGGGAAAATATGCAGACGCAGTAGCCATTGCAGATAAGATCGACTGGAGAAGGGTTCGCAGCGTTATGACCCTTGGCATCATCAGCGATTTATATAAAATTAACGGCAGATATGAAGATGCCAGGGACATTTTACTTCTCGCGTATGACAGAAAGCCGCAGAGTCGTCAGATTTGCTATTCCCTCTGTGAATTATACATCAAAACGGGAGACCCCGTGGAGGCAGCGGAGTTTTACAAGGAGTTCGAAAAGCTGGCACCAAAGGATCCTGGACGCTATGTTTTGAAGTACAAGCTCTATGCCGCTTATGACGTCAGCATCGATGAGAAGATTGAGGTCTTGGAGAAGCTGAAGGAAGAAGAGTATCAGGAAAAGTGGATGTATGAGCTTGCAAGCCTATACCATAAGAGGGGACTTGGAACCAAATGCGTAGAGGTTTGTGATGAATTGATCCTATGGTTTGGCACGGGAAAATATGTCAACATGGCCATGGAACTGAAAATGCTGCATGAGCCCCTGACGCCCAGCCAGCAACAGAAATATGACCATCGTTTTGAGCCTGAGCATCCTGCTCAGGAAATGCGTGAGGTAACCTACGCACCCGAAACGCCTGCAGAGCATCCCATACAGAACGTGCAGGATGGACAGAATGCGCAGCATGAGGAAGTTCCGCAGACGACGATGGTTTGGAATGCCAATGAAGTGGCACAGGAGACTGCGGATCAGATGGGTGCAACCCGTGTGTTCAATGTGGATGAGGTGCGCAGACAGCTGCAGAACCAGAATGCCGCGGATGACATGGACATTCAGGTGAAGACCGTTGACGTTGGACAGTATAACACGATGAATTTGCAGGAGGAGCTTGCGAAGGGCTTGAAGGAGCTTTTGGAAAACGATTCGCAGCAGGCACCTGAACCTGAAAAGAAGGATGGCAATCTGGATTCCATTACGCGAGTACTCGTGTCTCCCATGCTGGATCCTGACGCTGATTCTGGCCCCTTGGATTTGCCCGTAATAGAAGGCATAGAGGAAGAGGAGGAATTGGAAGCGGCAGAGGCCATGGCGACGCAGGAAGCTGCTTCAGAAGCTGCAGAAACCGCGACGCATCCTGTTCCCACTGGGGAAATGTATCAGGATGAAAATGGGTATTTCCATGACGCATCTGAGGTGGTACCTAAGAAGGAAAGCATCTCAGCGCTGGAAAAGGAGGCGATGACGGCACAGCCTCCAGAGTCCATGGCGAAGGTTTTGACGCAGGAAGCTGATGGACAGCTGAAGCTTGTAATGCCTGAGAGTAAGAAGCTGGAAAAGCAGATTACTGGTCAGCTTAGCATCGAGGACATTCGCGCTGAGTGGGAGCGGATGAAGCAGGAGAGTCAGGCAAAGCAGGAAGAGGAAACCCGCCAGCAGGTGCTTCGTCAGACGGGCCGTATGTTTACGGAATTTGAGGAAGCGCTTCGTGACAATATCCTGAAGCAGATGGAGAGCACCATTGATCCCGCTTCCTTTGCAACGGAGCCAACTCCTGAGGAGCTTATGGCTGAGGCAGAGGCGACAAAGACAGTATCTGAGGAGACTGCGAAGACGGCTTCGGAAGAGGATGCCACTAAAACGGCTGGTGAAGAGGATGTCATTAAGACGGCTTCGGAGGAAGATGCGTCGAAAATGATTTCCGAGGAGGAAGCTTCGAAGGACGATACTAAGGAACCCGAGGCAAACATGGAGTTTGAGTCCCTGGCCTTTGGGGAAGTAGACTGGGAGCCTACGGAAAGCGTCAAGGCAGAGAAGGTCGATGAGGAAAAGACCGAGGCTTCTGAGGATGCGGAAGAAGCCAAGGAAGCAGAGGAGAAAGAAACTGCGGACGTCGAAGCAGTTACGATAGAAGAGACGAGGGTTGACGAGACTGAGACAGAAAAGGCAGAAGCCTCTGAGGAAGTCAAAGAGGATGAGGCCGAGGAGACCGAGGAAGAAAAGGCTGAGGATGCCGATAAAATTCAGTTTGATGAGGTCGTGGAGGAAGCAGAAGCTTCTGAGGATGCCGAAGCAGACAAGGAATCAGGTGATGCGTCCGATGACGACACTTTAGAGTTCGCGTCCGATTGGGACATGGAGGGCATGGAGGAAGATGCATTCCATGAATTCCGCGAGAGGATGGCAACCAAGGATGCAGCAGAAGATCAGAAGGCATTGGAAGCAGAGGAAGATTGGACGATAGAGGCGGCTGAAGAGACCGATGAGGTCGAGGAGCCTAAGGCAGGAAGGAAATCCATCTTTGAGACTGCCCGCGCAGGAATCAAACCCATTGAAGAGGATGCGCAGGGAGATGATTTCTCTTGGAGCGACGAAGCTTTGGAGGATCCCGAGGAAAAGATTGAACCTTCTCCATGGTTCTCAAATAGGGAAACAAAAACCTCTGACGGAGCAATTAGCTTTGATAATCTTCCCGAGGAAGAGGATGAGCATGAAGAGGCAGATGCGGAAGAGACACCTGCAGAGGACAAGAAGGATGGACAGTCGCAGGTACGTGAACTGACGAAGGAGGAAGAGGAGCTGTATGAAAACCTTCTTCAGACAGATTCCGACCGCGAACAGCTTGTCAGGGCGTTAGACAATATCAGCATGGCAGCTTACACTGGCAACGTCATTATTACGGGAGATGCCGGCATGAATACGCTGGAGCTTGCCAAGAAGATGATCTTTGAGGTAAAGCAGAGCGACAGCAACTTCTCTGGCAAGGTTGCCAAGATTCCCGGAAAGGCCTTGAATAACAAGGATCTGACGAAGCTTCTGGATGACCTGAAAAACGGAGCGTTGATCGTTGAAAAGACCTCTGACCTTTCAGAGAAGTCCGTGGCTGACCTGTATAAGAATCTGCAGAGGGAGAACTTTGGACTGATTGTCGTACTTCTTGATACCAAGAAGGCCATGAAGAAATTCCTGAAGGCGCATGGTGAACTGGTTCCTGCATTTAATGCAAGGGTGGACATGCAGCCTCTGAGCAATGACGCATTGGCGCGTTATGCCTGCCAGTATGCGAAGGAGAAGGAATACTCCATTGACAATCTGGGAATGCTTGCACTTCACATGAAGATTGATGAATTGCAGACCGCAGATCATGCCGTGACGACAAATGACATTGAAGAGATCATTGATGATGCCATTTATAGTGCTTCCAGAAAGACGATCGGTCACTTCCTGGACATTATTTTAGGCAAGCGATATGACGAAGAGGACATGATCATTATTACGGAAAAGGATTTTAAATAAAGGCTTTAGAAAATATAGGGTAGGAGGATTGAGCATTGGCAGGATCTAGGGCGAAGGTGTTTATTTCTAAGACTGACCAGTATCTGTTTGGTCAGGGAACGCATTACGATATCTATAAAAAGCTGGGTGCTCACTTATCGGAGGAAAACGGAGAGCAGGGTACGTACTTTGCCGTATGGGCACCGAATGCCGCGGCAGTTCACGTCATTGGTTCCTGGAGCGGATGGAATCAAACGATGCACGAGATGACAAAGCTCGGGGACATCGGCATTTGGGGGCTGTTCATTCCGGGCGTCGGCGAAGGGAGTATGTATAAATATTTGATTACCACGAAGGATGGAAGAAAGCTCTACAAGGCTGACCCTTATGCGAATTTTGCACAGAAGCGTCCTGAGACGGCGTCCATCGTGACCAATCTGGAGGGCTTTGCCTGGAAGGATCAGAAGTGGATGGAAAAGCGGGACAGTGAGAACTTTGAGAAGCGTCCCATGGCAATTTATGAGTGCCACATCGGCTCCTTTATGAAGCATCCCGATGGCACGGAGGACGGATTCTATAATTACAAGCAGTTTGCAGATCGTCTGGTAGAATACCTGAAGGAAATGAAGTATACGCACGTGGAGCTGATGGGGATTGCCGAGCATCCCTTCGATGGTTCCTGGGGATATCAGGTGACGGGCTACTATGCACCGACCTCCCGCTATGGCACGCCGAAGGATTTTATGTACTTGGTGAACGAGCTTCATAAAATTGGCGTTGGCGTGATTTTGGACTGGGTTCCAGCGCATTTTGCAACGGATGCACATGGCCTTGGCCAGTTCGATGGAACCTGTATCTACGAGCATCCCGATCCACGCCGCGGCGAGCATCCTGACTGGGGCACCAAGATTTTTAACTATGGAAAGCCCGAGGTAAAGAACTTCCTGATTGCCAACGTGCTGTTCTGGCTTCGCGAGTTTCACGTGGATGGCATTCGCGTGGATGCCGTGGCGTCCATGCTGTATCTGGATTATGGCAAGAAGGATGGACAGTGGCTGCCCAATGAGTACGGCGGAAATGAGAATCTCGATGCCATCGAGTTTTTCCGTCACATGAATTCCGTGGTACGCGGCACGTATCCTGGCTTCTTAACCATCGCTGAGGAATCCACCGCATGGCCGAAGGTAACGGGAGACATTGGCACGGACAGCCTTGGCTTCTCCTTAAAGTGGAACATGGGTTGGATGCATGACTTCTGCGAATACATGAAGCTGGATCCCTTGTTCCGAAAGGGAAATCATTATGCACTGACCTTTGCCATGACCTATAACAGTAGTGAGAAGTATATTCTGCCTCTGTCCCATGACGAGGTGGTCCACCTAAAATGCTCCATGGTAAATAAGATGCCTGGTTATGCAATTGATAAGTATGCAAACCTGCGCACGGGTTATACCTATATGTTTGGCCATTGCGGCAAGAAGCTTTTGTTCATGGGTCAGGATTTTGGACAGGAGCGCGAGTGGAGTGAGGCAAGGGAGCTGGATTGGTTCCTGCTTGGCGAAAAGAACAATCAGGGCATGAAGGAATATGTCAAGGAGCTTCTGAAGATGTACCGCAAGTATCCTGCGCTGTATGAGTTTGACAACAGCTGGGATGGCTTTGAGTGGATGAATGCGGATGACAAGGAAAATAGCGTTTATTCCTTTGTCAGAAGGAGCTCTACGGGGAAGAACAGCCTTCTGTTTGTGCTGAACATGACGCCCATAAAGCGTGAAAAATATCGCGTTCCCGTGCCTGCAAAGAAGAAGTACAAGCTTCTTTTGAACAGCGATGATGAGCGGTTCGGTGGCTTTGGAAACGTCGTGCCTGCAGAGGTTACGGCGCGAACCTTCCCCTATCATTATCAGGAGCAGTCCATTACCGTGGATTTGCCGCCCTATGCGGCCTTGGTTTTTGTATTTTAACAGGCGTTGAATCAACGTGAAAACCGGCAGGAGGAATCCCTTCTGCCGGTTTTTTATAGCGAGGAAGGAACCCAAGCGTGTACGAAATAAAAACAAAAGTCGCGAAGCGACGACGGCTGCGAAGCAGACGGTTTTTATGAGTTCAATAAGGCCGTCAAACAAGGACTGTACTATTTTCTGCCCCATGAACATAGGATGTGGTAGATCTAAGGGAATGGGAGGGGCGATAGATGGATCAGGATTTTTGGCTTGTCATGTTGATGATCGGAGGATTGCTTTTCCTGCTTTTTGTGGCCGTGAGGGGAGAAATGGAATGCCTGGTCAGCTTTCTCATGCGGGGACTGCTTGGCGCTGCGGGGATTCATCTGATGAATTTTTTCCTGGCATCTCAGGGCATTTTCCCGGGAGTTGGCATCAATTTTTTTACCTTTTTGACAACTGGATTTCTAGGAATTCCAGGCTTTCTCGGGCTTTATGCCCTTGGATTTTATAGGCTTCTGTAAATAATTCACAAAATCCATTTATTTTCGAAAAACCTATTGCATTTTCTTTTTTTCCTGTTTATAATCCGTCTTACAAAGATTCTTGATCTCGAGACTTCAAGATTTCTCGGAACCCTGTAAGGGGCTCCTCCAATGGAACCAATTCGTTCCGATTTTTCAGTCGCAGTTTTTCATGAGGTATTTCTATGGTGGGAGAAGTGTTTTTTGTGCTTTTACTTTGCATTTTTTTGTGCATTGCCTGTTATTATGATTACTGTTTTTGCAGGATTCCCAACTGGGTAACTGCAATGATGCTGGCCGTTGGCCTTGGGAGGGTATTCCTGATGGAGGGAATGCTTTCTGGCATCCAGTACTTGTTTTGGGGAAGCATGGTTGTGCTGTTTTTGTATCCACTCTTTCGGATCAATGCCATTGGCGGCGGTGATGTGAAGCTCTATGCCGTCTGCCTGCTATTTTTTCCCCAAGAAAAAATTCTTTCCTTTCTCTTTTCCTCGCTGCTGATCGCAGCATTGTTCTCACTGATTCGTTTTGTGCGAAGATCCGATCTTAGGGAACGCTTTGCATATCTATTTTCGTATGTGAAGGAGGTTGCTGACAGCGGGGAGTGGAAGCTGTATTTTAACGATTTGCAGGAAAAAAGAGATGCAGGAATTTGTATGGCAGGGCCAATTTTATTAAGCGTTTTATGCTATTGGGGAGGTTTCTATTGAAGGGGTCAGAAGAGGTTGTAATGGCGTTATGTGACGGGGATGAAGAATATGCGGGCCTTTTGTCGGAATATATGCAGAGGCAGGAGCATTTGCCGTGGAGTGTCCGTACCTATACGGATGTTGGAAAGCTTTTGGCGCAGGAAAAGGAGGTAGATCTGCTCGTGGTGGCGGAAGCCTCCTATGTGGAGGAGCTGAAGGGACTTCCCGCAAGGCGCATGATTATCCTCAATGAAAGCGGGATTGTGAGAGATAAAAATCTTCGCTATGTCAATAAATTTCAGCGGGCAGATCATGTCCTTCGGGAGCTGATTGCCGTCTATCTGGAAATCTGTACGCAGGTGCTGCCAAGGCTGGGCATTGAGGGAAAAACAAGGTTCATCGGATTCTTTTCTCCCGTGCGCAGATGCATGCAAACGCCATTTGCGATTACCATGTCGAAGCTACTGTCACGAGATTATAAAACCTTATATCTCAATTTCGAGTATTTTGCAGCGGATCAGGAGCTTTTGGCAGATGCGCAGACCAGGGATTTGGCAGATCTCTTATATTTCCTTGGCGCGGAGAACGACAAGTTTGCCTTACGGCTGCAGAGTATGGTTGGAAAGCTAGGCTTATTAGACTATATACCGCCAATGAAATCAGGGCAGAACCTGCTTGGCATCACGCCAAAGGAATGGCTTACGTTTTTGCAAAGACTGCAGGAGCTGGGAGAATACGAATTCATTGTCATGGATCTGTCGGAATGCATGCAGGGACTTTTTGACGTGCTGCGGGCCTGCTATAGGGTCTTTACCATTACCATGGAGGATCGCGCGGCAAGCGGTAAGCTGACCCAGTATGAAAAGCTGTTGGAGCAGTATTCGTATGACGATGTCATCCAGAAAACGCATCGGTGCAAATTGCCGAAAATACGGCATCTTCCAGCGGAATTGGAATACTATGACCGAGGTGAGCTGGCAGACTATGTTGAGGAGCAGATTCGGGAATTATTAGAGAAGGACTCATAGAAGGATGGGGACGGAGAGGGTAGCTTATGGTTGACATACAAAGAATCAAGCAGGAAATGCGGGATCACGTCAGGGAGAAAATGGATTACGGAAGGGACTACTGCGATGAAGAGGTAGAGGAGCTGATCGATGAAGAATTGTTGGAGAGTCCTGATACCTGCCGCCTGACGGTAGAGCAGAGGCTGCGGCTGAAAAAGGAGTTGTTTGATTCCATGCGGCGATTGGACGTTCTGCAGTTTTTTGTGGAGGATCCAACCGTGACGGAGATCATGATTAACGGAAGGGATCATATTTTTGTGGAACGAAATGGACGGCTGACGCGGCTAGACCTGTCCTTTGATTCGAAGGAGAGATTGTCTGACGTCATTCAGCAGATTGTTGCTGGTTGCAATCGAGTCGTAAACGAGGCCTCCCCAATCGTCGACGCCAGGCTCCCAGATGGTGCGAGGGTGAATGTCGTTATGGACCCCGTAGCGATCAACGGTCCCATCGTAACCATTCGACGCTTTCCGCAAAAGCCAATCACGATGGAACAGCTCATGGCCTTTGGATCCATCACGAAGGAGGCGGCTGAATTTTTGGAGCGCCTCGTGAAGGCGCATTATAACATTTTCATCAGTGGCGGAACTGGGTCTGGGAAAACGACCTTTCTCAACGCACTCTCTGCCTATGCGCAACGGGACGAGCGAATCATTACGATTGAGGATAGTGCGGAGCTTCAGCTTCTGGGAGTGGATAATTTAGTGCGACTTGAAACCAGAAACGGGAACACCTCTGGCTGTCGGGAAATCACGATTCGCGAGCTAATTCGCACGTCGCTGCGCATGAGACCAGATCGGATCATTGTCGGAGAAGTCAGGGGAGCGGAGGCGATGGACATGCTGCAATGTCTGAATACGGGGCATGACGGCAGTATGTCGACGGGACATGCGAACAGCGCGAGGGACATGCTTTCCCGTCTGGAGAATATGGTCTTGATGGGAATGGAGCTGCCACTAGCTGCAATTAGGCAACAGATTGCATCAGGGATCGATTTGATCGTTCACCTCGGGAGGCTTCGAGACAAATCGAGAAAGGTGTTGGAAATTGCGGAGGTATTGGGATATCAGGACGGAGAGGTGCAATTGGCAACGCTTTTCGCATTTGAGGAAATGGGGCAGGAGGAAGATGGAAGGGTTCTGGGAAAATTGGTGCGCAAGGGAGAACTACTGCATGAAGACAAGCTTAAAACCGCGGGATTATCGCCAGTATGAATTCTCCAAAAGAGAATGGGTGCTGGTATTGGCACAGGCCGCTGGAATCATCGTTTTCTTTTCTTGGTTTTTCTACCGCTTTCTTTTGTCCTCGATTCTCTTGTCTCCGCTGGGATGGTTTTGGATTCGTCATGTGAAAAAGCAAAAAGGAGAGAAACGGCGGCAGGAGCTGACGGAGCAGTTCAAGGAATGTATTTTGTCAGTCTCTGCATCGTTGCAGGCAGGATATGCCGTAGAAAACGCCTTTTTAGAGAGCCGTGAGGACATGAGGAATCTTTATGGTGAGACCTCCATGATTTACGAGGAATTAGAGATTATCCGAAGGGGGCTTGTCGTCAATATTGCCTTGGAGGAGTTGCTGTTGGATTTTGGGGCCAGGAGCGGTTGCGAGGAGATTTTGCAGTTTGGTCAGATGTTTTCCATCGCAAAGCGCGGCGGAGGAAGCCTCTCGGAGATGATTCGTACCAGTGCTAATTTGATCAGCCAACGCATTGAGGCTAGGCAGGAGGTACAAACCATGCTGGCAGGGCGCAGGATGGAGCAGAATGTCATGCGCCTCATGCCCTTTGGAATGACAACCTACATTTCCATGACCTATTCAGGATATTTTCAGCCCTTATATCATGAGCTTTCTGGGGTGGGAGTCATGACGCTCTGTCTGGTGCTTTACTTGCTGGCGCTTCTTTTGGGGGAGAAGATTTTTCAGAATATCTGGAGTCAGATGGAGGGGCAGGAAAGAAAAGCAAAGCTGGCAGCCATGACACAAACGGGAATCCTTGGGAAAATGGCAGGACTTGGGAGAAAGGCATACATCTTCTTGAGGGAGCATGGTCTGTGCACCTATGGAGGGGAGAAGCTTCGAAAATATTTGGAGATCCTATATCCAGAGGAAAACCGCGAGGAACTTATGGAAAAGTATTATGGCGGAAAAATGGGATTATCGCTCCTAGTTTTGTTATTGGGTACTTTTTTCTCCCTTTGCCTATGGTTGAAGGGGGAAGGTGAAGGACAGGAGCACTTACCGCAGACCATTCTCGGCATGAGTGCAGCCGCATCCGTTGGCGTATTCTTTTTGATGGATAAGGATTTGGAGGACCAGGTAAAGAAGAGGCGGGAGTGGCTGCAACTGGGATATCCCGACTTAGTACACGGACTTGCCTTATATCTTGTATCTGGGATGACCATTCGGGCAGCCTTTGGGAGACTCGGAAAGACGAATGAGCTGGCTGCGTATGCCTTTCGTGAGATGCAGGCAGGCGTCTCAGAGCAAACTGCTTATGAGCATTTTGGAAAGCGGGCAGGGCCAAGAGAGTATGTGAAGCTGAGTACGCTGCTCTGCCAGAATTTGAAGAAGGGAAGCGGTACGCTCCTTTCAAGACTTGAGGAAGAGGCCATATTGGCAGCAGATGGGCGAATACAAAGTGGAAAGCGCCTCGGTGAGGAAGCGGAAACAAAGCTTTTGATTCCCATGGTCATGCTTCTTTCCATGGTCATGTTGATGATCATGATCCCGGCATTTTCCATGATGGGAGCGTAGTATGGTTCGGTGGAAAAGGAATCATCATGGAAAATGGAAAGACAGGCATGGCACGGAGGAAACAAAAGGCTGTCTTGCAAAAAAAAATTAAGTTTAATGTCCAAGGATGGACGGAAAGAGAGGGTATTGTCATGTTGAGAAATTGGAAGGATCTGCTAAAGGATGAGGAAGGAATGGGGACGGTGGAAATTATTCTCATCATCGTGGTGCTCGTGGGCTTAGTTTTGATATTCAAAGAGCAGATTACAAAGATTGTAAATTCGATCTTCAATAAGATTACAAAGCAGACAGATAAGGTATGACAACGCGAGAAAAAAAGAGGCCTGCGTTTTTGACGGTTTATCTTGCATTAATGTTAGGGGTGCTGGTGTCCTTGTTTTTGGCACTGATGGAGGGGACTAGGCTGAATACCATACAGCTCGAAGCGGCATGCATTTCAGATGCATGCATGGACAGTGTGATGGCGGAATATCATCGGGAGCTGTTTCGCAGGTATAATCTGTTGGCCGTTGATTTTTCCTATGGAACAAAGACGGCCAGCAGGAGAAATCTGGAGGGGCGACTGGCATGGTATCTTGATCTGAATCTGGATCATCCCATCAGAGATGCTGGGACTACGGTACTAAAGTCTGGAGCGCGTGATCTATTGGGTATGCATCTGGAAAGTGCGGACCTGACGGGATACACCTTACTGACGGATGAAAATGGCAGTGTGTTTCGCAGGAAGGCCGTGGAGGCGATCAAGGATGATTATGGCGTGATCGCAGTGCAGGAGGCGCTGGAATGGATGAAAACCGTTCATGAGTATCATCTGGATACAAGGGACATTGAAGCGGAAAAGCGGGCCGTGGATGAGCAGATTGCCGCATGGCAGGGGAAGGAGATTTCAAAGGACGGAAAAGAAAATGCGATTTTGGAATTTGATAACCCGACCGTTGTCATGGAGAATCACAGAAAGACAGGGATTCTATGGCAAACCATGGGAGACAAGCCTCTTTCTGGAAGGCGGCTCAATACCTCGGATTTAATTTATCAAAGAATTAAAGGGGGAAAGCACAATCAAGGGAATCTTCCAATTGGCGAGCAAAATACTGTAGAAGATGCAACGGAGAAGGTACTGTTTGTCGAGTGGCTTAGGGCATATCTAGGGTGCTATGGGGCTCCGAAGGAGGGAAGCGCCCTGGAATATGAGCTCGAATATGTTCTTTCGGGAGAGGAATCCGATGCTTGGAATCTGCGCAATGTTTTGTATCGGCTTTTGGCACTTCGCGAGGCGGCGAACGCAACCTATTTGTTTTCCGATGAGACGAAACGCGAGGAAGCGGAATTGGTGGCGCTGGCACTCAGTACCCTTCTGGGAGTACCAGAGCTGGAGGAACTATTTAGCACGACGATTCTCTTGGGCTGGGCTTATGCGGAGAGCATGTATGACCTAAGCATTCTGATGGATGACGGAAGAGTTCCGTTGATGAAAACGACGGAGACTTGGCACTATGGCTTGAGCTCCTTCTTGGAGGATCTTTGGAGCATGGGAGATGCATCAAAGTCGAAGGAGGGCTTGGCCTATCAGGATTACCTGCGAATCTTGCTGCTTTTGGCGGACGAGACGGAGATGACCTGCAGGGCCATGGACATTGTCGAGAGTGACATTCGGCTGACTTCGGGGAATCAGGCATTTCGGTTAGATGGCGCTTGTACGCAAATCAAGACAAGAATTGTCATTACAAGTAAGTATGGGTATCGCACGGAGCTTTGGGAGGAGAAACAATACTAGTATGATAGCTCGCACAGAACTAACATAAGTGATTTTATGGAGTAAGGAGGGGCGCGGCGATGTTCTCTCTATGGAAACAGCATCCTACACAAAAAACTATAGAAAAGGAAAAAATTTTACAAGCACCTTCTTTGAATCTTACGAAAACCCCATCCAGACCTGTCCAAGGTCTGACCTTCTTAACAAACCTCTTGTTTTTCAAACAAGATTCCAATTCCATGGAGGGGACATCGCCGCGCACCTTCTTTTCAAGACGCTGGAGGGCGTCACTCACGGTTGAGGCCTCGCTGGTGCTTCCGCTTTTTCTTCTTTTTTTCCTGACATTGGGCAGTGGAATGGAAATGCTACGCCTCCACGGAAAGATGGAAGTGGCCTTGTGGAGGATCGGAAGGGAGACCTGTCTTTACGGGACGGTCCTGCAGGAATTTCGCCAACAGGGAACGAAGCTAGAGGGGCAGGCGGGCAGTCAGATGCAACAAGCGCTGTCGTCGGTCGGAAATCTGGCCTTTTCCTACACCTATGTCAAGGGGCGGGTGGAGGAAGCACTTGGAAAGGACTATTTAGAGGATGCGCCTATTGGCAAGGAAGGACTTTTCTATCTAGGGGGATCCATCATAAATCAAGAGGATCTGGTGGGATTTCAAGTGTCGTATCCCGTTGAGCCTAAATGGTCGCTCATGGGATTTCGAAGCTTTTGGATGGAAAACCATTATTATGGGCGTACATGGACGGGCTTTGAGCTTTCAGAGACGGAACAGGGCCTATACTATCTGACGGAGAATGCGCAGGTATATCACCTAGACATCAATTGCAGTCATTTGAAGCTAAGTCCGGAAGCTGTTTCTAAGGAGGTGCTTTCTTCCGCTAGGAATGCCAGGGGGAGCCGTTATCGGGCATGTAGCATCTGCGTACAGGATACCCCGCCAGCGCAGGTGTGGATTTCACCAGAGGGAGAATGCTATCACTATCGCAGGGATTGTTCTGGATTAAAGAGAACGATTCGGGCAGTGACCTGGAAGGAAGCGGAGGGCTATCGGCCTTGTTCCAGATGTGGAAAATAGGAGGGGAAATGTTGCTGATTTCTATGGGTACTATGATTTATCTGGCTGTTTTGGCCATTATGGATGCGAGAAGGCGCGAGATTTCGGCAATTGTTCTTGCGCTGGGTTCTGTTGCCTCTGTCGCAATGGCAGGGTGGCTTTTGCTGTGCGGCAGTACCTCTTGGGAGATGCTATTATTTGGAGCCGTGCCTGGATTACTTTTGCTGGCATTGGCTGGCATGACGGGAGGGGCAGGGGTTGGAGATGGCATTGTACTGCTACAGCTGAATTTCCTGTTGTTGCTTGATCGCGTGGTGATCGCATTTGGGGTGAGCTTGCTTGTCATGGGCGCATTCTCGGCTGTGACCCTGCTGACAAAGCTTGGGAAAAAGGACTTAAGGCTTCCGTATCTGCCATTTCTTTGGCTGGGATGCCTTGTGGCAATTTGTATCTGTGGAGGAGGTGGAAGCGGAACATGATGAGAAAAAAAGAGAAGAGACATGGAGCAGGTGCTTATTTTACGGTGGAGGCATCATTGGTTTTGCCAATTGTGCTGGGAAGTCTTATTTTTGTGATCTGTTTTTTACTTTTTTGGTATAACAGGTGCCTGATGGAGCAGAATACGGCCATTTTGACCGTCAGTGTTGCGCAGGTCGGGGAGACGTCACGGGAAGCACGGCAAAAGCAGCTTCTGCAATGGCAAACGGGTTATGTGACGAATAAGCATTATGCATGGAAGATGAGTGACATCCATCTGGCCGTTCAGAATAAGGAAGTTCAGGTAAGCAGGAGTGGACAGCTGCTACTGGGCGACAGGCTTTGGAGGGCAGAGGCTTCGTACGATGCCTTGATCATGAATCCCACCGCCTTTTTACGGCTTTGCCGAAGAATCAATTTACATTTGGAGGAGAAACAATGAACGTGGAATATGTCAGAAATCTACACAGCAATTATGTAAGGCTTGGGCTTCCCGAAAAACCTGAAGAAAAGAAGTACCAATATTGTATTGTCACCAGAGGCGGTATTAAGGGCTTATTGCCTTGTAGCCTTAGATATCTGGATGGCGGGGCTTTTTTATACTATGACATTACGTCTAAGCAAAATCTGGTACAGCTTCATCAAAAGGGAAATATTTCACGCGAATGGTTATTAGCCTTTGTAAATAGCCTGCAAAAATTACAGCGGGAATTGGAGCGTTTTTTGCTGCGGGAGGAGAATGTCATTTGGCAGCCGCAGCATATTTTCGCGGACTTGGAGGAACCGATTTTTTCTTTTCTGTATGTGCCCTATTACGAGGGGGAGAATGATTTTCTACAGCTACTAGCATTTCTAGTAGAAAAAATTGATTATGATGATTCCGAATTGGTGGAATGCGTTTATAAGATGTATGAGCAGGTAGAACGGAATGGCGAGGCCTATCTGCAGGAGCAAATCTTCAAGGACGTAAAGGTGCTGGAGCAGAAAAAGGAGAAAAAGGATCAGGTCTTGCAGCCAGAGAGCCGCAAGCTGGAGGTTGCGGATCCTTGGGAAAATGTCGTACGAGAGCAGGGAAACAGCTTGCCTGAGACAGAGGAGAATGCAAAGGCTTCCGTGAAAACGCAGGAGCAGGAGACGACGGCGCCTAGAAGGATTTTTAGTCTGTTTGATACGAAAAAGAATAAGAAGGGAAAGGAACAGGAAAAGCGGGAGGAATATCAGGAGAGCATGCAGCGCTTGATCAATGGTTATGCAGTGGCGGAGGAGACTACCTATGAGGAAGAGTATGGCAGAACGACCTTCCTCTCCCAAAAACCAGAAAAAAAGGAAAGCATGCGAAGGCTATATTTTTCAGATGGACACAAGGCGGCGGATTTAGGGACAGGAAACCTTTTGATTGGAAAATATAAGGAAAAGGTTGATCTGTATCTGTCGGATGAATCGGTTTCCAGAATGCATGCGCGTTTGCTACATGATGCTGAAGATTATTACTTAGAGGACGAAAACTCTACGAATGGAACCTATTGTAATAAAACAAGATTGCAGCCCTACGAAAAATTGAAATTGGAAATCGGGGATGAGATTCAGGTCGGCAACATCACCCTGTATTTTCGATAAAATTTTCTTAGAAAGGGTATTTTTCTTTACATTTTGCCTTCCTATCGTTTATAATGGCATTTGGGTTTGGATGAACGAATAAGAGATGCAAGGATAAAGGAGGAGAAGACAAATGTTAGAGTTTCGTTATGACACGCAGCTATTGATCGAGGGAACGGGTCTGGATGAGGATGAGATTACGGATTATATCACGGAGCATTTTCAGGGTGACTGTCTGTTGGCTGTAGGAGATGATGAGCTGATTAAGATTCATTTCCATACCAATGAGCCTTGGAAGATTTTGGAGTACGGAAGAAGTCTCGGAGAGATCTATGACATCGTTGTAGAGGACATGGATCGTCAGGCAAGAGGTCTTCACGGTTAATTCCGAGAGGATATCATCAGGACAAACAACGCAAACAAAAGGGATTGTTATAAAACATTGTTGAAACAAAGAATCGCCCGTCAGAACCGATTTACGTAAGGAGGCTCTGCTCGGGCGATATTTTTGGTTTTAGGATTTCTATGACATAGATTCATCTTGGCACGAATTTCGTGATTGCATGGCCGAGATTACCAACCCATAATTTCCCGAATGGCAGGAATTAAAACATTTGCAGCCTTTTCGTGCGCGGATTCCAGCGGATGATAATCGGAAACATAGCCGACGGAAGCATCCTGCTCAGGAAGGTGCACGGTATGGATGCGCTGGTCGCCAGTCTCTTCGGAATAGGTCTTGGCAGCCTTGCAAACCCAAGGATACAGTCTGTCACCCATGAGGCCTAAGACGCAAATGATCATGGCGTTCGGGTTACGCTTGCGAATGACCTTTAAGAAATCAACGTAAGCATCTGCGTAGATCTGCTGCCTCGTGGCATCCTCCTGACAGTAGCTGTCGTCATTGGTTCCAAGGTTTACGACAATTGCATCGGGAACAAAAGCATCAAAGGTCCAGGGAATGTCCATCGGGGCAGGTATGGAAGGCATTCTGTCATAGCTAAAGCCCATGGATTCATAGAAATCGGGGATCAGCTGATTGGTCATCTGAATGGTCGGGTCTCCCGTGTATCCAGAGATAATTCCATAGCCGCTGGTGGAGAACATGCTATAATCCACGTCGAGAGCCTTGACCGTCTTATAAGCATAGGCTCTGGTTACGTCCTCTGTCGCCGTCTGGAAGGGGTGGAGGGGATCCTCGTCATCAATGCCATAGCCACAGGTGATGGAATCACCGATGAATTCCATTCTATGCGCCTTGGCAGGGGTAGGCTTTACGGTTTCTCCCGCAGAGATTTCCAAGGGGGCAATGCCTGCGAGGGACATGGCGCACTCAGAGAGCTTGATCACGCGAATGACGGATTTTTCCGGCTGCGTGCTCTCTGCAATGCGAAGCGTGGTTTCGGCGGAGGACAGCTGAACGTCGTATACGCGCTTATCATTCACGTAAATTGCCATGCGCGCATAATTCGCCTGATTGTCTGGAATCTCGGAAGCGCTTCCTCCAAGGAGTGTCAGCGTCAGGCCGCAGCCCTTATATTCAAATTCAATTCCCGAGCCAGACAGGCTTAAGAACAAGGTATCCTTCCATAAAATCGTACGTCCCAGGCACTTTACGTTTTCCGCGTTCAGGCTAATTTTCATAAGACTTCTCCATTTCTTTTCTTGTTATTGACGTTCCTTTGCAGATCGCGTTTATTCTCTATGCTTATCATACAAAAAACAAAAGGAAAAAACAACATTTTATATTTTTTTAATCATAATATTGGATTGTTTTAAAACATTTTGCGGAGAAACGTGCTAGAATAGATGGCAGGAGGGAGCGTCATGAAATTTAAAACAAGATTGCGGGTGACGTTTATCAGTATCATCGTGCTTCCGCTGCTACTGACGGTGCTAGCATTTATGATGATTGGCGTTTACCTGGTGAATATGCAAAAGGGCTACGGACTGCGAGACCTAGACTATGGCATGATGACTGAGAACCTCAAGGATCTGCTTGGGGATGCAAATCAGATCTATGATGAGTTTGCCCGTCAGGCGCAGAAGGACGTCACTGTTTTTGCAGACAAGGATTATCTGGAGAAAAAGAATGCAGAGGTGAGCCGAAGATCCACGTACCTTCTGGTCAGAAAGGGAGATTCCCTGTATTATGCGGGAAATCCCACAGCATCGGAGATTATTTTCCAGCGACTTCCAGCATATCAGTCCTTAAGTCAGGACAACGAGCGCGGCATCTTTTTCAACGACTTGGACCGATATGTCAATCAGTTGGATTTCGTCTTTCCAGACGGAAGTCAGGGAAGCCTGTTTGTCGTGACGAGGGTGCATCCCTTGATCTCCCGTGAGCTTGTGGCATACATGTTTATCGCGATTCTGCTGATCCTGCTGTTTACCAGCATCATGCTAACAAGATGGATACGCGCAGGCGTGTTTACACCCATCGCGGAGCTGAACATAGCCATGAAAAAGATCAAGGACGGCAATTTCGATTATGCCCTGGAGACGACGGCAGAGGGCGAAATTGGAGACCTGTACCAAAATTATGAAGACATGAGGCTTCGCCTAAAGGAATCCGCCGAGGAGAAGCAGGACAATGAAAAGAAAAACAGGGAGCTGATCAGCAATATTTCCCATGATTTGAAGACGCCCATTACTGCCATCAAGGGCTATGTCGAGGGCATCATGGATGGCGTTGCGGATACTCCGGAAAAGATGGACAAGTACATTCGGACCATCTACAACAAGGCCAATGACATGGATAAGCTGATCAACGAGCTGACCACCTATTCCAGCATTGACACGAATCGTATCCAGTATAATTTCCAGCGGATCAACGTGGCAGATTATTTTGGAGACTGCGTGGAGGAGGTTGGACTGGATCTGGAGTCGCGCAACATTAAGCTGAATTACGCGAACGCGGTGGATCCTTCTACCGTCGTGATTGCGGACGCGGAGCAGATGAAGAAGGTCATCAACAACATCATCAGCAACAGCGTGAAATATATGGATAAACCGAATGGACGAATTGACATCCGCATTTTGGATCGCGACGATTCCATTCAGATTGAAATCGAGGACAACGGAAAGGGCATTGCCCAAAAGGACCTCACGAGGATCTTCGAACGATTCTATCGTACGGATGCCTCCAGAAATTCCGCGCAGGGCGGAAGCGGCATAGGACTTTCCATTGTAAAGAAGATTATTGAGGATCACGGCGGCTATATCTGGGCCACCGCGAAGGAGGGCGAAGGCACCTGCATGCATTTTGTTTTACGAAAGTATGCAGAGTTATCATAGGTTGAGCGTTCAAGGCTCGGAATGGAGGAAACATGAGCAGGATTTTAATTGTGGAAGATGAAGAAGCAATTGCTGATTTGGAGAAGGACTATCTGGAGCTCTCGGAGTTTCAGGTGGACATTTGCAATACGGGAGATAAGGGATTAAAGGCAGCCCTGGAGGGAGATTATAACCTGATTATTTTGGACCTGATGATGCCTGGCATGGATGGCTTTGAGGTTTGTAAGCAGATCCGTAAGGAGAAGGACATCCCCATTCTCATGGTATCGGCGAGAAAGGATGACATCGACAAGATTCGCGGGCTGGGTCTTGGCGCGGACGATTACATGACGAAGCCCTTTAGCCCGAGCGAGCTGGTGGCGCGCGTTAAGGCGCATCTTGCAAGATACGAGAGACTTGTGGGAACGAATCAGAAGCCGCAGAATGACATCGTGGAGATCCGTGGCATCCGCATTGATAAGACGGCGCGTCGTGTTTACGTGGACGGCGAGGAGAAGATCTTTACGACGAAGGAATTTGATCTGCTGACCTTCCTTGCGGAGAATCCGAATCATGTCTTCACGAAGGAGGAGCTGTTCGAGAAGATTTGGGGCCTGGGTCCTGTTGGCGATATTGCAACGGTAACGGTGCACATCAAGAAGATTCGTGAGAAAATTGAAAAGGATTCCGCAAAGCCACAGTACGTGGAAACCATTTGGGGCGTCGGCTATCGCTTTAAGATCTAAGCGTCAAGGAAAGGGATTGACTTCTTAGGGGGATGCGTATATTATAATAACGTCACAGATGAATAGCAACAGGAAGGATCATAAACAAATGTTAAAGCAAGTATCAATTTATGCGGAGAATAAAAAGGGAACCATGCAGAAGATCACGGGAATTCTGTTAGAGAATGACATCAATATTCTTGGTTCCGTTACCAATGACAGCGCGGAGTATGGCATCATCCGCATGGTTGTTTCGGATGCACAAAAGGCCTTTGATGCCTTGACGGCAGGAGGATACCTTTGCCGCCTGACGGACGTCATCGGTGTTGAGGTTGCCGATGAAGTCGGAAATTTGAATCATTTATTAAAGGATTTAGAGCAGAGCAACATTAGCGTGGACTATCTGTACCTTTCCTTTAACAGAGAATCTGGAAAGCCTATTATGGTGTTCCATTGTCAGGATACGGGCGAGGTTAAGGCTTGCCTTGCCGCAAAGGGATACACTGTAATGTAAACAAGTGGCATCGATAAGGGAGACCTTGTCGTAAGCCAAAGGGGGAAGCGTATGCTGCCAGAGGAATTTTTACTGCGCATGCAGGAGAAGCTCGGGGAGGATTTCCCGAAGTTTTTGGCTAGCTTTGATCAGCCAAGACATCAGGCACTGCGCCTGAATCAATTAAAAAAGACGGAGAGCGGAGAGAGCATGGAAAAAGCCCTGACCGCTCTTTTTCACATGGAGAAAGTTCCCTGGGCAAAGCAGGGATATTATTATCCTGCAGAATGTGCCCCTGGGCGTCATCCCTATCATGAAGCAGGGCTTTATTACATACAGGAGCCAAGCGCCATGGCGCCCGTAGGCTTTCTGGATGTAACACCCGGGGAGCGTGTATTGGATTTGTGCGCGGCCCCTGGAGGAAAAAGCACGCAGATTGGCGCGCTGCTTGGTCAGAAGGGCTTTCTTCTCTGCAATGAGATCCATCCGACCAGGGCAAAAATTCTTTCTGAAAATGTCGAGCGAATGGGGCTTGCGAATGCGTGCGTGACAAATGAAACGCCAGAAAGGCTGGCCGAGGCATTTCCAGAGTATTTTGATAAGGTGCTGGTGGATGCTCCCTGCTCCGGAGAAGGAATGTTTCGAAAAAATGAGGTTGCCGTGACGGAATGGAGCCCCGAGAACGTTCGCCTGTGCGGTGAGCGACAGGACGGCGTCATCGAGGAGGCGGCAAAAATGCTTCGCCCAGGCGGACGGTTGGTATACTCCACCTGTACCTTTGCCGATTGGGAAAATGAAGGAACCATTCGAAGGTTTTTAGGTCGCCATCCAGAGTTCTCCTTGGTACAAGGCTTAAGCTTTCCCGTGGAAGAAGAAAGGAGCATTCCCTTTGACGGCATGCTACAGATCTATCCCCATGAAATTCGCGGGGAGGGACATTTCCTTGCGGTTTTGCAAAAGGAGGGAGAGACTCCAGAGGGCTATCGTGCGCAGCCAATGCGCGGAACGATTAAGCCGCTGCGGGAGCAAGATTGTAAGGAATGGATGGAATTTGAAAGAGAGACGCTTCGGCGGCCCATTGCGGCATGTGCTTATGGCGGAGACGGCAAGGGCTGGTTTCATCGCTTTGGGGACAATCTATATCTCACGCCAGAGGACTTCCCGAATCTCAAGGGACTTAAGGTATTACGCCCTGGCCTGCATCTTGGGGAGATCAAAAAGAATCGGTTTGAGCCGTCTCACGCGTTGGCCCTGGCTTTGGGAGCCTGCGACGTGCGGAATGTTTATCGGATGACGGCCATGGACAGACTGCCTTCCGTATACTTAAATGGTCAGACCTTTCCTGCAGAGGGCGAAAAGGGTTGGCATCTTATTCTCGTGGACGGGATTTCCATCGGATGGGGAAAGCTGGCAGGTGGCATGATGAAAAATCATTATCCCAAGGGACTTCGAAAGGATGGCGTGACATGTTAGAATATCATTGGATCGAAATTACGGATATCAATGCATCGGGGCTCGACATGTTTTCCAAGCTATCCGAGGTACAGCTCATGCATTATTATGAGCCTAAGCTGGGCATTTTTATAGCGGAGAGCGCCAATGTCATTTTGCGGGCGCTGGAGGCAGGGTATGAGCCTGTATCCTTACTTCTGGAAAAGCAGAGGATCGAAAAGGAGGGGCGGCCCGTTTTGGAAAAGATCGAGGAGCTTTTGGGACGGGAGAAGGCAGAAAGCCTCCCAATTTACGTGGCAGAGCATGACATTGTAACGAAGCTGACGGGCTATAGTCTTGTCAGGGGGCTTTGGGCCGTGCTGCGCCGCAAACCCCTGCAATCACTGGAAGCATTTTGCGAGGGGAAGAAGCGCTTGGCAGTTTTAGTAGATGTCGTAAATCCAACGAATGTCGGAGCCATCATTCGATCGGCGGCAGCGCTGGGCATGGATGGCGTTGTCCTGACCAAGGGAAGCGTTGATCCGCTGACCAGGCGATCAGCGCGGGTCAGCATGGGGACGGTTTTTCAGATTCCCTGGACCTATGCCGAGGAAACGCAGGATGCTTCGGAGACTTTGATTCCCGACAGGCTGGCGGCCTTGGGATTTTCCACGGTTGCCATGGCGTTAACGGATGATTCCGTCGGCATCAGGGATGAGAAGCTCAAGTCGGAGGACAGGCTGGCAATCCTACTGGGAACGGAAGGGGACGGTCTTCCAAAGGATGTTATCAAGGCCTGCACCTATCGGGTAAAAATACCCATGGCGCACGGCGTGGATTCCTTGAACGTAGCAGCGGCCAGTGCCCTTGCATTTTGGGAACTTGGCAGGTAACGAAGAGACAATCGCATAAAAATAGAACTTGCCATTTTTTGCGCATAGCCTTAAAATAGATACTATAGAGGGAGTGGAAACACTTAGCGATTTTAAAGGTTGTTACTTGGGAATGTCTTGAGAATTATGGAGAGGGACACATGATGGATTATCAAAAATTTGTGGAATGTATTGAACCCATGACCTGTGTTTTGTCCGTGGAAAAGCTGCCAGATGGTTCCTATGGGAAGATTCGAATCGTAACGGGTAATCAGGCGTATATTGACTCGATTGAGCATCCGTTTTTTTCTCCGAAAATGCTCAATGATGAATTTATTCCAAATTCTGAGTATACAAGGTACTTGCCAAAGGACTTAAATTTTGAGGACTTTTGTTATCGTGCGGCGATCCTTAAGCAACCGCTCCATACCTATGTTCATCCAGATCGCTTTGATTTTTGGTTTAATTTGTTTATGCTGCCATTGGAATCGGATGATCCGAATCTTGGCTACTGTACCTACACGCAGGAGATTTCCCATAAGGCAAATGTCTCGAAGATGACGCAGCTTTCCTACGAGACGGCAGCTGACGTGTTGAACACCTGCATTAAGCTTCGCGGAACAAATGACTTTGACAATACGATACAGGAAGTCATTTCCGACGTACGACAGATTTGTAAGGCAAGAACCTGCTGTTTGCTTCAGGTGAATTTTAATAATCGAAGATGTGACGTGCTGGCCTTTTCCTTCGATGGAGAGGCTACTCGAAAGCCCATGAATCATTGGGCAGACGATGAGCACTTTGAAATCGTAAGGACTTGGTCGGATCTCATCGGTGGAAGCAATTGTCTGATTCTGAAAAATGAAAAGGACATGGAAGTGATCGAGGGCAGAAGCCCTGTCTGGTATGAATCGCTGCAAAAGGCTAAGGTACATAGTCTCGTTCTGTTCCCCTTAAAGGCGAGGGGAGAACTTATCGGCTACATTTGGGCTTCGAATTTCGAGGTGGAGAATGCCCTGCGCATTAAGGAGACCTTGGAGCTTACGACCTTCTTTTTGGCTTCGGAAATTGCCAGCTATCAGATGTTTGATCGCTTGAAGATCTTAAGCACCATGGACATGCTGACGGGCGTATACAACCGAAATGAGATGAATAACCGCGTGGATCGCCTGAGTGAGGGCGAGCGGATGGGGAAGCCCATTGGCGTAGTGTTCGCAGACTTGAATGGATTAAAGGTAGTCAACGATGCAGAGGGGCATTTGGCTGGGGATCTGCTTTTGAAAAATGCTGCGCTGCTTTTACAAAATATTTTTATCGGGAATGAAATCTACCGCGCTGGCGGTGATGAATTTATGATTCTTGTTGAGGATGCCACGCCGAGGGTTTTGGAGTATCAGGTGGAGCGCATCAAAAAGCACTCAGAGGCATACCGTAACGTATCCTTTGCCGTGGGCTTTTGCTGTGAGCAGGATAGCAAGGATATCCGAAAGGCCTTAAAGATTGCGGATCAGCGCATGTATGAGGATAAAAAGCGCTTTTATGAAGAGCATCCAGAACGCAAGAGAACCTAAGCCAGAAAGAAGAGACTGACTATGCGCTGTAAAATCATTTTTGAAGACGAGGAGCTTCTTGTCATCCATAAGCCTGCGGGGCTGGCAACGCAGAGTGCGAAGGTCGGACAGGGTGACGTCGTGAGTGAACTGAAGGGATACCTCGCCAAAAAGTCTGGAGGAAGCCCCCGTAAGGATTTGTACCTTGGCATCGTACATCGTCTGGACCAGCCAGTGGAGGGTTTATTGGTATTCGCGAAGACGCAGCGGGCAGCTGCGGCGCTGACAAAGCAGTTGCAAAAGGGCACTCTGCATAAGACCTATCTTGCGGCGATATGTGGTATTCCAGAGTCGTCGCAGAAGGAACTGACGGACAGCCTTGTAAAGGATGGAAATATTGTGAGGGTAGTTACGGGTCAGGAAAAGAACTATCCAGAAGCTAAGGAGGCAAGGCTGGCATATCGCTTGCTTCGATCTTTTTCCGTGACAGGACCTGAAGGAACGCAGGCGGAGAATGCTGGATCTGAGAAACAAGCTGCGGAGGTTTCCGTGCTGGAGGTGCAGCTTATGACAGGGCGGTTTCATCAGATTCGCGCACAGCTTTCTCATGCGGGCTTTCCCATTTTGGGTGATCAAAAGTACGGGAGTGAAGCATCTCAAAGGCTGAGTGAAATGCTTGGCGTTCGAAATGTTGCCCTTTGTGCGGAGAGTCTTGAAATTGTGCACCCACTCACCAAAAAGAAAATGACTTGGAATGTTCCTGCGGAGAATAAGATCTTTCAAGCTGACGCAAACTAAGCTCGACAAGACCTGTATGATGGTCTGGAGAGATGAGGGGTTGGCATGGAAGAATTCTTTCAAAAAATAAGACATAATAGTGCGGTAATACTGCTCCTATTAACGGGAGCGGTATTTTTGTTTTTAAAATTTTTGGCACCGCTTCTTTCTCCTATCATTCTTGCGATGCTGTTTCTGACGATCTTTGGGCCGCTACTGCAAAAGCTGCAAAAGCGAGGAATCTACCGACAGGTGGGAGCCGTGCTTTTATTGATTTTTGCGACCTCCATTCTCGCAGGAGTTTTAGTGCTATTGGCGAGATGGGCGTGGAAGGGGCTTCCTGAGCTGATGACGCAGGCAGAGGGCTGGAAACAGAAGCTCCCAGGCTGGGCCTATGGATGGGTGGATCAGAGTCTTTCGGAGCTACAGAAGAACGCGTTGGGGATTGAGCGGGAGGTGCTCAGCGGCGCCGTGAAATACGCGGGAAGGTTTGCAGCCTTGGGCGGCTACCTCATCACCTTTCTGATCACCGTGACGCTATTGGCAAAGGATTATGATGAGCTGATGAACCGCCTGTTAGAGCGAGAGGATTGCCACCTTTTGCTTACCGTGATTTGCGGCGTCATTCGCTATGTGGCCACCTATATCAAGGCGCAGGGGATGATTATGACGGTCATTGCCTGCCTGAGTGCCGTAGTGCTCACAATTTTAGGGATTTCCCAGGGAATCTTTTTGGGGGTATTGGCAGGCGTTTTAGATGCCCTTCCGTTTGTTGGAACAGGCGTAGTTCTGGTTCCGCTGGCGCTGGTGCAGTGCCTGGAGGGGAAACTTGGCGTGGCAGCAGGGTGTCTAATTCTTTATGTCATATGCATTTTTCTTCGGGAACTGCTGGAGCCGAGACTCATTGGAAAACATATTGGCGTGCGTCCTGTTTTGGTTCTCATCAGCCTCTATGTGGGAATCAAATTATTTGGCGTCACGGGTATCATTAAGGGGCCGCTTGGGTTCATGATCATGTGGGTAACCTGGCAGAATCTGGAAAAATATGTGGAAATGACAAAAAATAAGCAGAATATTTGAAAAAATCTCATCAATAAGGGAGACGTAAAGCGCAAGGCCATGTTATAATAAGACTACTGTAGTGGAACTATTTCATTGCCAAAGTAAATTAAAAAAGGAGAACGATATGGAGAAGAGACGATTTGAGAAGCTTGGTATCGACGTTTCCCTGTTGGGATTTGGATGCATGAGATTTCCTACGGGCCCGGACGGCAAGATTGATCAGATCTTGGCGGAGCAGATGATGGATAAGGCCATCGCTGCGGGCGTCAATTACATAGATACGGCATATCCCTACCACGGGGGTGAGAGTGAGCTGTTTGTCGGAAAGGTTTTGAAGAAATATCCCAGGAATTCCTTCTACCTTGCGACGAAGCTTCCCTGCTGGCACGTGAATGAGCTTGCCGACGTAGACAGGCTGTTTAACGAGCAGCTCTCAAAGCTTCAGGTGGAGTATGTGGACTTTTATCTGATGCATGCGATGAACAAGGGCAGCTGGGACAAGATGGTTGGCCTTGGCGTTGTTAAGCGTTTAGAGGAGCTGAAGGCGGAAGGCAAGATCAAGTATCTTGGATTCTCCTTCCATGATGCCTATGAGACCTTTGAAGAGATTATAAATTACAGGGATTGGGATTTCTGTCAGATTCAGCTCAACTACATGGATACGGAGGAGCAGGCAGGTCTGAAGGGCTATCGCCTTGCAGAAGAGAAGGGAATTCCTCTGACGATCATGGAGCCGATCAAGGGCGGTTCTCTTGCAAACTTTGCAAATGACATCATGGATGTCTTCCATGCGGTGAAGCCGGGTGTGTCAGCAGCATCCATTGCGCTTCGCTATGTTGCGACAATGCCGAACATCCTAACGGTGCTCAGCGGCATGTCCACCATGGAGCAGGTAGAAGATAACCTGAAGACCTTTATTAACTTCGAACCCATGGAGGAGAAGGAATATCAGGCCATTGAAAAGGTCAAGGAGATCATGAACAGCCGTATTCAGAATGGCTGTACGGGCTGTCGGTATTGCATGCCTTGCCCGTTTGGCGTGGACATTCCTGGGAACTTTAGCGTTTGGAACAGATACCACATGTACCAGAATTACGGCGTAGTCGGCTGGCAGTGGGAGAACATGGGCCGTGAAGGTAAGCAGGCGAAGAACTGTAAGGAGTGTGGTAAGTGTGAGAAGGCTTGTCCTCAGCACCTTGCCATCCGTGAGGATTTGAAGAAGGTTCAGGCAGATTTGGACAAAAAAGAAATGGTTTTGAACTAGTAAACTAGGCGCGTCTCTATGGCAGAGGCGCGTTTTTTTTGTAGCGAGGCAAGAAACCCAGTGCGGAAAAGATGGACAATGTAGGTGTTATATGTTAGACTTAAATTAGGATTTTATGCGAAGTGGAGAGCATGCCATGGGTGATGAAAGCAAGAGAGTAATGTTAAACGGTGCGGACTTCATGGAGAGAATGCCTGCTGCTGCCTTTATCTGTAGGGCAGAGGGGGATTTAGAGCTCCTTTTTGCCAATCAAAGCTTCGTGCACTTGTTTGAGTGTGAAACATTGGAAGAGTTTTGGGAGCAGGTTGGTCATAGCTTTTATGGCATGGTCAGCGGCTCTCAGGCAAGAGGCATACGGAAGGAGATCAGTCTTCAGGTTCAGGAGAAGAAGCAGAATTCAGGACGCCTTTTTTATCATATCATGACGAAAAAGGGAAACATCTATCTTGCCGAGGAGCATTGGTCCTTGGTGCAGGATCCAGTGGAAGGGCCTCTTTTCTATAGCTTCTTGATTTCTCGCGAATATGAATCCTCTGGAGCAGATTATGATGAGGTAACGGGTCTGTACGGAAAGACGAGATTCCAAACCTATGTGACGGAGTGGAATCAAGAGCTTAGCGGGAAAACCACGGAGAAATATGTCGTGGGTTACTTGAATTTGGTCAACTTTAAGCTCTTAAACGTCAACAAGGGCATTGATGAGGGTGATGCCTGCCTGAGGGCAATTGCAGATTGTCTGGGATCGACATTTGAAGATGCGTTTCTTGCGCGACTTTCCGATGACCATTTTGTTATTTTTGATACCTATGAGAACCTAGAGGAGCGCATGGCGGCATCCAAGGAGACGTTCCATGAAAAATATGGAGATCGCTTTGGCGTGATCGGAAAATGGGGGTATTATCCCTTTGTTCCCAATGAGAACTTTGATGCGCAAAAGGCGATATCCTATGCGAAGATTGCCTGTGATTACATCAAATATGATGCAAGTATTTATATCATAGAGTATTCGGAGGAAATAGAGCAAAAGCAAAACAAGGCGGAGTATCTGGTAAGAAGCTTTGAAAAGGCACTGGAAGAGGGCTGGATCAAGGTCTATTTCCAGCCAGTCATCCGTGCCATCACGGGCCAGCTGTGCGGGATGGAATCCCTTGTACGATGGATTGATCCCACCTATGGCTATATTGTCCCAGGCGAGTTTATCAGTATTTTGGAGGAGAGCCGACAGATCCACCTGCTGGATTCCTATATGGTGGAGCAGGTTTGTAAGATTATGCGCGAGCGTTTGGAACAAAAACTTCCCATTGTTCCAGTTTCGGTCAATTTTTCTCGTCTGGATTTCGTCATGTGCGACATGCTGAAGGTTGTGGAGACGGCGATCGAGAAATACGACATCCCGAGGGATTATCTGCACGTAGAAATCACGGAGAGCATGATTGCTTCGGATGAGGCACTGATGCGCGGCGTGATCAATGGTTTCCGCTCCGCGGGCTATGAGATTTGGATGGATGACTTTGGAAGCGGATATTCCTCCCTGACGCTCCTAAAGGATTATCAGTTTGACATGTTAAAGCTCGACATGAATTTCCTGTCGAACTTTACGGATAAATCCAGGGACATCATGCGTTCCGCCGTGATCATGGCAAAGGATCTGGGAATCAAGACGCTCGCAGAGGGCGTAGAGACGCAGGAGCATTTGGATTATCTGAAAGCAATTGGCTGTGAGCAGATTCAAGGCTATTATTACGGAAAGCCAGAGCCTATCGAAGATCTGTTTGCACATTTGAGGGAAAAGGACATTTCCATCGAGCTTCGGAGATGGAGACATTTTTATGAGATGGCCAGCTTTAGCGTGAAGGCAACGGATATGCCGTTAGAGGTCATCGAAGACGATGGCGAAACCTTCCGAACGCTCTTTATGAATGAGCCATATAAGGAGCAGATTGGCGTGCAAAACTATGGCCTTGCGGAAATTGACAGGCGCATTTATCATACGACCTCACCGCTGCTTGAACAATATCGCAATTTTGCGGATCAAATGAAGCTGAGCGGTAAGCCAGAGACCTTCTATTATACCAAGGGTGACACCTATTTGTGCCTGCGTGGTCAGGTCGTGGCTCAGAAGGATGGACGGAGCATTATTAAGGCCTCCATTTATAACGTGACGACAGACCAGAATACGAATCACGCAGAAATGATCGACTCCAAGCTTCGTGCCTTAAATCTGCTATTTAAGGTGATTCTGTTTGCGGATCTGAAGACCCAGACGCTGACTCCGCTTCTTGGAACGTCTGCCACCATGAGGACGCGGGAGATGTATCAGGGGAATGTCATGGCAAATAACATGGTATTTGCCGAGAATAATATTTTCCCTACGGAGAGAAGTCGTTATCGTGCCTTTATGGACTTTACCACGGCAGGTGAGAGAATCGAAAAATCCATGTTTGGTTATGTTACGGATCTCTTCCAGATCAAGCAGCCAGATGGAAATTATCGCACGGCGGAGATTTCCCTCATGGCCATTCCTGGAACGGATTGGCAGGAATTCTTGTACTGTGTGAAGCCGTATTATATACAGCGCAAGCCCGTGGAGGAAGACACTGACGACGTGCAGCTTGGAAAGCTTTCTTCGGAGGGGCTTCGTGGAGGCGAGAACCTCTTTAAACTACTTTGGAATAACATTTTATGGAATTCCACCGTGAAGTTTTTCTGGAAGGATCGAAGCAGGCGGTATTTGGGTGCCAGTCAGGCATTTTTGGATTTCTTTGGGTTGAATTCCCTGGATGAGCTTGTCGGAAAGACGGACGAAGAGATGCATTGGCACATCAATGATGATCCCTATCGGGAGCAGGAGATCAAAATTTTGCAGCGCGGCATTCGCATCAACGATACCCCCGGACAATGCATTGCCAAAGGAGTGCTTCACAATACGATTATCAACAAGATGGCAATATATCAGGATGGTTTGATTGTTGGACTGATGGGATACATCTTAGATGCGGATAAGAGTTTGGTGGCGGCGAATGAAAATTTCATGAAGATCAAGAGAGATCCCATTACGAATCTTCTGGATGCTCACAGCTTTGCAGATGCCATGATCGATTATGCGTTGCGGTATCATGAGCAGCAGGGCAACTATGCCGTGATCGTGATTCGAAATGCAAGGGCAAGTCGCATTTTGGAAACCTATGGCGAAGAGACGATGAACGAGTCGTTACGGGAGATTGGAAAGGGCATCACGGAAGTCATGGGTGCAAGAAGCGTGATCATGAGGGCAAAGGAATCCATCTTTGGCGTACTCATGCACGTGGAGGATGAGCAGGAGCTTCGGGAAAAAGCCGAGCAGATTCAGAAGCGCTTGAGTGGAATTAATTCCGTCAAGGGAAATTCCGTTACCATGCGGATTCGCATTTCCTACAAGGTTCGCTCCTGGGAAGGCATTACGGATGAAAATATTTATGAAAGTGCCCTGAGAGAGGTTTTGGGCGATTAAAAGTTAGATGGAGGAATAGAAATGGCAAATCCAATTTTACCCCTTTGGGAGTGTATTCCTGACGGAGAACCGAGAGCGTTTGGTGACAGGGTGTATCTGTACGGATCCCACGACAGGTTTGGCTGTGATAAGTTTTGTGATTATAAATTAAAGGCGTGGAGTGCATCCGTGGATGACCCGAATACTTGGGTGTGTCACGGACACATTATCCAGACGAGACCGGATACGGATCATGAGGCCAGCATTCCGCATACTGATCATGAGCTCTATGCACCTGACGTGGTGGAAAAGGACGGAAAGTATTATTTGTATACCTATATTGCAGATTCCAAGGGTTGTGTCAGCGTCAGTGACAAGCCAGAGGGTCCCTTCCAGTTCCTGTCCACCTATGAATATGCTCCTGAGGATGCGGGAGATGACGGAGTTTATAATGATCCTGGCGTTCTTGTGGATGATGACGGCAGAGTTTATGTATATTATGGCTTTGAGGGCTCCAACATGAATGAGCTGGATGGGGAGACGATGTACAAGGTGATCCCTGGAAGCCTGAAAAAGCGCGTGATGGATGATCGAGAGGAGGTTCCCTCGACCAAGCGTTTTTATGAGGCAAGCTCGCCCAGAAAAATTGGCGACACCTATTATCTGATTTATTCGGCGAGAAAGGGCAGCAGGCTTGCTTATGCGACCTCCGATGCACCAACGGGGCCGTTTACCTATCGCGGCTATATCATTGACAATGGCATCGACTATCCAGGTGGTAACAACCATGGCTCCCTTTGCAAGGTGGGAGATCAGTGGTATATCTTCTATCACCGCATGACGAATGGAACGATGTTCTCCAGACGCGCCTGCGTGGAAAAGGTGACGATTCTGCCCGACGGAACCATTCCGCCCGTGGAGATGACCTCGCTTGGCTTTGAAAAGTCCCTGACCCCGTATGCACCCGTGAAGGCGGAGATTGCCTGCGTGCTGAAGGGCGGCTGCTATATTACGGAGAAGGATGTCTTCTGCCGCGTGATTACGCAGGTAGGGGACGGATGCGTCATCGGATATAAGTATTTTGATTTTGGTGAGGATACTTCAACGAAGACTATGGAGCTGGCCATCAAGGTGCATGGCTGTGGCTGTAAGGGGAAGCTCCATATACTGATTGATGGAACCGAGACGGATGAAAGCACCTGCGCAGAGGCAGATTTGACGCCGGAAGAGGGTCGCTTTGCTGCGGACGGATCTGAGATCGTTGAGTATTCAACGGAGGGCGCGAGAGTTCTCGGAAAAGAAATCGGTGTCGTGGAGATCGGTTTGGGAGACGGCATCTATCGGACGAGAGTTGAAAACGTGACGGGATGTCATGCATTGTATTTCAAGGCTGATTTGGGACTTGAGAAGGGTACTTGGACGAGCAGCTTCTTTACGAGCCGAGCGATTTGTGAGCTGGAGGAGTTCGTATTCCTAAAATAAGTTATGTCCGTAGGATGACTTAAAAGGGAGAATCCATACAGTTCGAAGAACTGAAAAGGGAAAAAAGGTAAGTTAGGAGAATGGAGATAAGGGCATGAGCGAGATCAAAGCGAAGGTGCTTGCAAAATTTCAGGAAGTATTTGGAACTGCGGAGGGGACAAAGGTCTATTTTGCCCCTGGACGCGTAAATTTGATAGGAGAGCACACGGATTATAATGGCGGACACGTATTTCCCTGTGCGCTGACGATTGGTACCTACGGCGTTGCGAAAAAGCGGACGGACGGAAAGCTTCGGTTCTTTTCCATGAATTTCGAGCGCTTGGGAATTGTGGAGTCTTCTCTGGATGAGTTTACGCCAGGAGGAGACAAGAATTGGACGGCATATCCGAAGGGCGTCATGTGGGCGTTTGAGCAGAAGGGCATGAAGATGGACTGTGGTCTTGAGCTTCTGCTGTTTGGTAATATTCCCAATGGTTCGGGCCTTTCCTCCTCAGCCTCCGTAGAGGTGTTGACGGGCGCGATTTTGCGGGATCTTTATGGCTTTGAGGTTTCCAATCAGGATCTGGCCCTCATCGGACAGTTCTCAGAGAACAAGTATAATCTTGTAAACTGTGGCATCATGGATCAGTTTGCGATTGCCATGGGAAAGAAGGATTGTGCCATCTTCCTGGATACATCCAATCTGAAATATGAGTATGCTCCCGTTGTGTTAAAGGGCGCCAAGATCGTGATTTCCTGCAGTAATAAAAAGCGCGGCCTTGGGGATTCCAAGTACAACGAGAGAAGAAGTGAATGTGAGACGGCGCTGGCCGAGCTGCAAAAGGTTGTCGACATTAAGAGCCTTGGGGAGCTTGACGAGGCTACATTTGAAAAATATCAGGATGCCATTCAGGATGAGGTGCGCAGGAAGCGTGCGAAGCATGCGGTTTATGAGAACCAGAGGACGCTGAAGGCTGTTGCGGCCTTGAAGGCAGGGAATCTCGAGGAGTTTGGAAAGCTGATGAATGCTTCTCACGTATCCCTTCGGGATGATTATGAGGTGACGGGAATCGAGCTGGATACGCTTGCGGAGGAAGCATGGAAGGTTCCTGGCGTGATTGGTTCCAGAATGACGGGTGCAGGCTTTGGCGGTTGCAGCGTCAGCATCGTGAAGGATGAGGCTGTTGATCGCTTTATCCAGAGCGTTGGGGAAGCCTATCAGAAGAAGATTGGCTATGCTGCTGATTTTTATGTTGTGGAAATCGGGGATGGACCTGTCATTTTGTAAGCAAAACGTCCATCTACGGGGCTTTGAACCCTGCGATTTTAAGCAGGTTTCTACTTGTCAAACCTAAGGAATTCGGCTATAATATCAGATCAGAACATAGAAAGGTCACTATGTTGATAAGGAGTAGGACATGATTAATTTCAATAACAGAAAAACGAAAAAGACCATCGCGGCCGTGATCGTGATCATTCTTGTGATTGCCATGGTGGTTCCCCTGATCTTTTCGTTTTAATGGTATGCGGTTTTGCTTTAAGAAGTAAGAGGTAGGAAATGAAGAGATTTTCGAAATGGTGCGCCTTGCTTTGCAGTGCTGCCATCGTTTTATGTGCGGGATCCGTAGCCAAGGCGTCTTCCCTTACTATCAAGGAAGGCGTTTTTGCTGATCAGGATCCCTTAGCTGGAATGACGGCTGAGGAAGCGGACGCCATGATCCGCGAAAAGATAGCGCAGATGGGAAATAGTCAAGTGACGCTGATTGCTGCTGGCGGACATGAGATCACTGTGACGGCGGATGCGCTTGGAATCGAGTGGGCAAATCCAGAGCTCGTACAGGAGGCTTCCAAACTCGGAACGGAAGGCAACGTCATTCAGCGTTATAAGGCCATGAAGGATCTTCAGTTTGAGAATAAGACCTATGAGGTTCAGCTGGAGTTTGACGTGGGCGCCATCAATGACGTATTGGTGGAGCAGTGTACGAAGTATGATCAAAAGCCTTTGGATGCAAGCTTGGAGCGCGTAGATGGCGTATTTCAGATTACCGAGGGGCAGGTGGGCTATGAGCTTGACGTGGAATCCTCCATCGACGTGATTTATGATTATTTGGAGCATTCCTGGGATGGCAAGGATTGTAGGATTCAGCTCACGGTTGCAGAGGAGCGTCCGCGCGGAACGGCTGCTGATCTGGCAGAGGTGACAGATCTTCTCGGAAGCTATACGACGGATTATTCAACCTCGAACAGCAATCGAAGCGGCAATGTTGCGAACGGATGTAGTAAGATTAACGGAACCCTGCTTTATCCCGGGGAGGAGTTTTCGGCAACGGAAACTGTGTCGCCCTTTACGGCGGCCAATGGCTATTACATGGCGGGAGCCTATTTGAACGGTAAAGTGGTTCAAAGCATGGGCGGCGGCATTTGCCAGGTTTCCAGCACGCTCTATAACGCAGTTCTTTTGGCGGAGCTTGCGGTGACGGACAGAAGCCCGCACTCCATGGTTGTAACCTACGTGGATTATTCTGCAGACGCCGCCATTGCGGAGGACGCGGGGAAAGACTTTAAGTTTATCAATAATACGGATTACCCGATTTATATCGAAGGATATACAAAGAAGAAAAAGATCACCTTCAACATCTATGGCAAGGAGACCAGACCTGCGGACAGAACGGTTAGTTATGAAAGCGAAATTTTGGAGAAAAATGAGCCGACCATCGACCTGATCACCGCAGATCCCAGCAAGCCTTTGGGCTATGTTACCTCGGAAGCAGCCCACATCGGCTATAAGGCAAGGCTTTGGAAGATTGTGAAGGAGGGCGGCAAGGAAGTCAGCCGCGAGATCGTTAACACCAGTAAATACAATGTTTCACCGAGAAGCGCCGTCGTAGGCGTTGCCACGGATGAGGCGTGGAAATATGAAGAGATCATGGCGGCCATCGGTACGTACAATCTGGAGCACGTGAAGGTTGTGATTGGGTTGCTTTTGCAGCCTGTGGAACAATAAAGTGCCTGCGCATGATCCTGGAGAACCTCTGACACATGGAGGAGACAAAGCTAAGTTTAATTGACGCATGAAGGATATCGGGGGATTCCCCTGATGACGGGACGGAAGGCATGAGAACTGGGAAGTTGCCGGAGAGCGCCCTAAAGCGCTCCGTATTGAAACAAGTTCATACGGGAAATCACAGGATTAGCCGTCCGTTCACGGGCATGATTTTGGAAAATACGAAAGGCGCAGCCATAGGGTCGGACTGCGCTTTTTTTGCAGCTTCCAGCGGGCAGATTTTGGCATGGTGTGCCCAGGAGGCCGCAGTCGCGGTCAAGGCGGATACGGGTGAGCTGGCAGCGTTGGTACAAAAATGTGCAAACAATCTTGCGGCTGCTGGAGCGAGACCTGTATCTGCCCAGATAAGTTTGATGCTTCCTGAGACCTTTGAGGAGAGTGACGTCAAGGAACTTATGACGATGCTTACGGCAGCCTGTACGATGCAGGGCATGGAGATCGCCGGAGGCGACACAAATGTGACCTCTTACGTGACGGCCGCGATCCTAACGATGACCGCCATAGGCGTTGTCGGTGAGGAAGGCGTTCATGACCTAAGTATGGCGAAGGCAGGACAGGATTTGATCCTAACAAAGTGGATTGGCTTGGAGGGCACGGCCATCTTGGCAAAAACCTATCGCGAGAAGCTTTTGGAGCGTTATCCGGCCTTTCTTGTGGATGAGGCAGCAGACTTTGAAAAGTATCTGTCCATCACGGAGGAGGCAAGCATTGCCGCAAGGTGCGGCGCTTTAGCCATGCATGACCTATCCATGGGAGGCGTGTTTGGTGCCCTTTGGGAGCTTGCGGAGGGCGCAAACCTGGGATTGGAAGTGGATTTCAAAAAGCTTCCCATTCGTCAGGAAACCGTGGAGGTTTGTGAGGTATGCGGCGTAAATCCCTATGAGATGAGAAGCGGCGGAAGCTTACTCATGACAGCAGATGACGGAGAAGCCATTGTGTCGGCCCTCGCGGCAGCAGGAATCCCAGCCGTGGTCATCGGAAAGCTGACGGACGGACAGGATCGTATCATTCGAAAGGAAGAGGAAGTACGCTTTTTGGATAGGCCTAAGGGAGCAGACGTCATTGCAGAATGTGTGAAGGAAGCATAATGCGAAAGATGGAAATGCATTAGAATAAAATAAAAATGATAGCACGAAAGGAGCTTTCGAAATATGAGCGAGCAAGTGAATAATGAAAAATTGCGAGAGGAATTATTAAAGCTGGTAGAGAAGAACAGCCGCATAGATTTAAAGGAACTGGCAGTCTTGGTTGGCGCCGAGGAAATTGACGTGGTGAACGCCATGGAAGAGATGGAGAAGGACGGCACCATCTGTGCGTACCATACGCTGATCAACTGGGAGAAGACCTCGATTGAGAAGGTGACGGCGCTGATTGAGGTTCGCGTGACGCCGCAGAGAGGCCAGGGCTTTGACTCCATCGCTGAGAGAATTTATAACTATCCTGAGGTGAGAAGCCTGTATCTTCTGTCTGGCGGCTTTGACCTGATGGTCATTCTTGAGGGCAAGACCCTGCGTGAGGTAAGCTCCTTCGTATCCGACAAGCTTGCCACGATGGACATGGTCCTTAGCACCTCAACCCACTTTATCCTGAAGAAGTATAAGGATCACGGCACCATTATGACCACCAAAAAAGAAGACGAAAGAGAGATGATCACGCCATGAGAAATCCATTATCAGATACCATTGTACAGATTAAGCCCTCCGGCATCCGTAAGTTTTTTGACATTGTCAGCGAGATGAAGGACGCCATTTCTCTTGGCGTGGGCGAGCCGGATTTTGATACCCCCTGGCACGTGCGCGAGGAAGGCATCTATTCCCTCGAGAAGGGCAAGACCTTCTATACCTCGAACTCTGGCTTGAAGGAGCTGCGCGTAGAGATTTGCAATTACTTAAAGAGAAGTCAGGATGTTACCTATGATCCCATGAAGGAGGTCATCATCACGGTTGGCGGCTCCGAAGCCATTGACATCGGACTGCGCGCCATGATCAATCCCGGGGACGAGGTTCTGATTCCTCAGCCCAGCTATGTTTCCTACGAGCCCTGCGCGATTTTGGCAGGTGCAAAGCCCGTGATCATTAACCTGAAGGCAGAGAACGAGTTCCGTCTGACCGCTGCTGAGCTGGAGGAGGCCATCACGGAGAAGACGAAGCTTCTGATCCTTCCCTTCCCCAACAATCCGACGGGTGCCATCATGGAGAAATCCGATCTGGAGGCTGTTGCCGAGGTGGTAAAGAAACATGACATTTATGTCATGTCAGATGAAATCTATGCTGAACTGACCTATAAGGGCAAGCACGTTTCCATTGCAAGCCTTCCCGGCATGCAGGAGAGAACCATTCTGATCAACGGGTTCTCCAAGGCATATGCCATGACGGGTTGGAGACTTGGATATGCGTGCGGACCCGAAGCAATCATAAAGCAGATGACCAAGATCCATCAGTTTGCAATCATGTGCGCGCCAACGACAAGCCAGTATGCTGCCGTGGAAGCCTTAAAGAACGGTGACGATGACGTTGCAATGATGCGTGAATCCTATAATCAGAGAAGAAGATTCCTCATCAACGCGTTTAAGGAGATGGGACTTGAGTGCTTTGAGCCCTTTGGTGCGTTTTACATTTTCCCCTGCATTAAGGAATTTGGCATGACCAGTGATGAGTTTGCCACAAGATTCCTAGAGGAGGAGAAGGTGGCCGTAGTTCCTGGTACGGCCTTTGGTGACTGCGGCGAGGGATTCCTTCGTATCTCCTATGCATATTCCTTGGAAAAGCTAAAGCTTGCCATTGGAAAGCTGGAGCATTTCATTAATAAGCTGAGGGCTGAGAAGGAAGCATAGACATGAAAATAGTTTTACATCAGCCGGAGATTCCGGCGAATACGGGAAATATCGGGCGGACGTGCGTTGCGACGAATACGGCGCTGCATTTGATCGAGCCGCTGGGATTTCGGCTGAATGAAAAAGAGATTAAGCGTGCGGGAATGGACTATTGGGAGCACCTAGAGGTCTATCGGCACATGAATTATCAGACCTTTCTGGAGGCGATTCAGGAAGACCTTACGGCGCACCCCGATGCGAAGATCTGGTATGCGACGACAAAGGCGGAGCGGGCCTATTCCGAGGTCAGCTTTGGGCCTGAGGATTATATTATGTTTGGTAAGGAGAGTGCCGGAATTCCCGAAGAGATCCTGGTGGAGCATCGGGAGCAGTGCATTCGCATACCGATGGCACCGACGATCCGATCCCTGAATTTGTCAAATTCCGTGGCGATCGTGCTATATGAGGCATTGAGACAAAATCATTTTCAGGGTCTGGAGCAGGCGGGGGAATTGCACAGACTTCACTGGAATTAGAACCGGGGGGTTTGCAAGAACACGGCGAAGGTAATTCATGAGGAAATATGTCATGGCAGGGGGGCAGGCTTGACCGATTATATCTTGGATCTGATCCGGCTGATGATTGCGGGAATCCCGATCTACGTGCTGCTTAGGATCCTTTTTTTAAGCCGCAGGGCAAGAAGACTGGGCGCAAAAGCTGGCGGGAAGAAAGTGAAACTAAAATACAATAAGCTCAGAGAGGTGTTGCTGGGCTTATTTATTGTTTTTATGATGGCATTGTTTGTCTTTGTCTGGCAGGGCGAATATCATACGCCTAAGGTCATGCTCCAGATTGCGAAACACCGTTTGGAGACGGGGGAGGGCATGAATTTAGAGCCCTTTCATACCATTCGCAATTATTATCGCGTATTTGGCTTTCGGGGAGATGTCTTTGGCATCAATATCATCGGCAACATTCTCATGTTTGTGCCTTGGGGCTTTGGGTTGGCACTTTTGTGGAAAAAGAATCGGAGCCTGCTAAGACTCCTTTGGTTTTCCGCAGCGTTGCCTATTTTCATTGAGTGCACCCAGCTTTTCATTGGACGGCAGGTGGACGTGGATGATTTTATCCTGAACTTTGTCGGAGGCATGCTGGGCGGTATCCTGTTTCGGCTGCTGGCCCATCTGTTTCGCGGACTGAGAACGGCGGCGCTGTAGCAAGACAGCATCTTAGGTGGAGACGACGGCGGCGTTACGCCGGGCAAGGCACTTTTATAGGGGCTTGGAATAGCATATTTCATGAACACATTTAGATAAACGAGGTGATAATCTATGGGAGAATTCTATGATCCGAAAACCCGAGAAAAGGCGATTACGCAGACAAGCATCATTGGAATTGTGACAAATATTTTTTTGGCGGCCTTTAAGGCAGGAGCAGGGTTGATCGCCGGCTCCATTGCGGTTGTGCTAGATGCCGTGAACAACCTGACGGATGCCTTTAGCTCCGTGATCACGATTCTTGGCATCAAGCTCGCCAAGAAAAAGCCGGATGATAAGCATCCCTATGGCTATGGAAGGATTGAATATTTCAGCACACTCCTGATAGCACTCATCGTCTTTGCGGCGGGTGCGGCTTCTTTATTGGAATCCGTGAAAAAAATCTTTGTGCCGACGTTGCCGGAATACTCTTTGGTGACGATCATCATTATCGTGACTTCCGTAGTGACGAAACTGATCCTTGGCCGGTTCGTGAAGGGACGGGGAGAAAAATATGCGTCTGACGCGCTGGTGGCCTCCGGATCAGATGCCAGCTTTGACGCCATTATTTCAGCAACTACGCTGATCGGTGCGGCCATTACCTATTTTCTGCATTTTTCCGTGGACGGAATCCTTGGCGCGATCATTTCCATTTTCATTGTGAAGGCGGGCATCGAAATGATGACGGATGCCCTAAGTTACGTGATCGGCAAACGGCCGGACAGCGCCATCACGGGTGAAATTAAAAAGACAGTAAACGCCATTCCGGGCGTGCTTGGAACCTATGACCTGATTTTGCACAATTATGGACCGGATTCCGCCATCGGAAGTCTGCACATAGAAGTAAATGGAAATATGACAGCCTCCCAACTGCACGCGCTGACGCAAAAGATACAAGGGGCCATTTTGGAGAAATTCCATATTTTTGTTACCGTTGGCATCTACGCAGTGGAACAGGAAAATGAAGTGGTGATGTCCATGCGGGAAAAGATCAGTGAACTCTGTAAGAGTCATGAGGGTGTCGTAAACTGCCACGGTGTTTTCATTGACCTGGAGACGAAAAAGATTTCCTTTGACGTGACGCTAGACTTTAGCGTTACGGACAAGCTTGGCATGGCAGCGAGCATCAAAAAGGAGGTTGAGGAAGCCTTCCCCGGTTTTTCCGTTACTACAAATTGCGACACCAATTACAGTGACTAAGGCATGGAGCGATATGACCTCAAGATGCTATGTCCCCCAAATGACATGACATAAAAATGAAATAACTTCATATTTCTAAACATCCTTGTAGTTACGAAATATTGCACAATAAACTTCAGTTATTGGATAATATAGTAATTTTGTTGAGATTATCTAACGAAAGGAGAATAAGTATGGCACTTATAATTTGCCCAGAATGTGGCAAGGAATATTCTGACAGGGCGGCCGCTTGCCCGAACTGTGCTTGCCCTACTGAACAGGCCGAGAATCGCCCTAAAAATATAATGGCAAAGCAGGAAGACTCCTTTGATGTAAAAACAGAGAACTCATATCAAGAACATGTGAGAAAAAAGGCTCTGAAAATGGAAAAAGACCAAATAAAACAAGCAAACAGCCGTGGTAACTTATTTTGTGGTTGGGTTGCTTTGGCTATTGGGTTAGTGTCTTTGATAATTGGTTATTGGTTGGGAGCGTTATTTTTTGGTGGGTTAGGCATTCTTGTTTTAGGTGGAGCGCAGAGAAACAAAAAAAGATTAGCTGATTTAGAAAAATTAGAAAATGGATATAGACAAGTATTGGTCTGCCCGTATTGTAAGAGTACTAATATTTCGTCAAATTTTGTTCAGTCTGGGGTAAGGCAGGATGGACAAACCATAAGAGTCGCTAAAAACATGAATCCTTTTCATCCTTTCACACACACGAATATTCATACTTCTGCCACAGATACTAAGCTGTCTTATGGTAACAAGTATCAATGTATCGACTGTGGTAGGGTATTTGATAAAGTGCTTGAGGTTTGGGATGATTAGAATTATATATAATTATATTCAAAAGAACGACTAAAAGAAGGCCTCGTATAATTGTTTTATGCGAAAACAGGTAAAGGAGTTTTTCCGTGGCCAGGAAGATCCCGCAGTACATATTAAAAAACGATCTTTCGTGCCTGAAGTATGTGAAAAACATCTCAGATGCTTTTGGTGTGGCATCCTTATGACGTGAATGAAAAAGCGCTCCCGACAATGTATGCCGGGAGCGTTTTGGTTAATTCCCGGAGGAGGAACCGCCGGCAGATCCGCTGGAGCGGGATGCCTCTCTGTCGCGAATCATGTGCTGTAGGGTCACCAGAACCGCTACGATGATCTCCTCATATTCGGGACGATAGATATCAATGCAATATTTGTCATGGATAGAGATCCATTTTTGACCGATCACGGCGATCACGCTGCCATCCTTGTCATACAACTCAAAATTCAGGGCAAGAATGTTACCGCGAAGCTGCCAATCGAGACCAATGATATTGGTTACGTCCTTAATAATGTGGAACAGCTCGTTGGAAATTTCGAAATGTAAGCCGCTGTCCATCGTAACATAATGTCTCTCATGGAGGGAAATCAGCTTTCTCTCGATATGCGCCACGTGCTCACCGGATGCCTTATACAGCTCCGTCTTGTCATGCAGGGAAATCACCTTTGCATTGGAACGATATACGACATTTTTATTCTCATCCGTGATTTCAATGCGATGATGCAGGCTAAAAACCTTAGTGCTGGTGTAGAGGGAGTAAGCGGGAACTCCAAACCGATCTATGTTATTTACGTTTGCGCCCTGACCAGCTTCATGGAATCTATGAACCTTTGAAAATGCTCCCATATGTGTTCCTCCTTAATTAAAGCACTTTGTTTCATTTACTTGCTGATAATGCTAGTATACTGGAAGACTAAGAAAACGTATAGTAGGAACTGATGCATAATAACTTGTTTATCGTGCGGCTTATGTGCTAAGAGAGTAGCAGGGGGCAAATTATGAGTAGTCTATCCAAGCCAAAAGCGGTATAGTTAAATTGTGTTTTGAAGAGCTTTAATATGTGAAGGGAGGTTCAAAAAATGACGGACAGAGAAGCTATTTTGCAAAGACACTCAGTCAGGGCATATGAGGATAAAAGGATCGAAGCGGATCAGGTGAAGCTGATCGAAGAGAAAATTGCGGAGCTGAATGAGGCAGGAGGCCTTCATCTACAATTTGTTGAAGACGCAGGGAATATTTATAACAGATTATTAAATAAGGCGATGGGGCTCGGATCAGCGCCGAGCGTGATCGCATGCGTTGGCAAGGAAGCAGACGATCTGGACGAGCGTGTGGGCTATTACGGCGAAAAACTGGTGTTGTTCCTTCAAAAGCTAGGACTGAATACCTGCTGGACTGGTACCTACAACCGAAAGAATGTCAGCGTCAAAATAGAGGATGGCGAAAAGCTTGTGATCGTCATTGCCGTGGGATATGGAAAGGATCAGGGAAAGCCGCATAAATCCAAGTCGGCCGAACAGGTGATGGAGGGGAAGGCGGACAGACCGAGGTGGTTTCAGGAAGGTGTTGAGCTTGCGCTGCTTGCACCGACGGCCATCAACCAGCAGAAATTCGCCATCCGGCTCAACGATGATGATACGGTAACCTTTATCAACAAAGGGGGCTTTTTCAGCCAAGTGGATTTGGGAATCGTCAAGTGTCATTTTGAAATCGGCGCAGACCACGGGAGGAAATGAGAATGGCAGGGTATTATGATGTTTCACTGGAGGAATTTCCGCGGTTTGCGGGGGAAGAAAGCGATGACAAAAGAATCCAAAGAGCTATTTTGGCATGTGAAAGGGGAGTGCTTTATGTTCCGAAAGGAACCTATTTGATTGCGGAGACGATCAAGATCACCAACTGCTGTTCCCTTCTTTTGCATAAATCTGCAGTACTCAAGGCAGTGTGTGAAATGCCATATGTGCTGATCTATGATGCAAAGGAATCCTATCCCGACATTCAGGTAGAAAATTGGTGCATTATTCCCTCTGAGGACCCAGATTCCGAGGATTGGAATTTGTTTGTGACGGGAGGCGTGATCGATGGCGCAGGATTGGCGAGCTGTATGTGCCTGAACAGCTTTAAGCATTTTACGCTACGTGACATTTCCTTCCGAAATGGCAAGAAATATGGACTGTTTATTGAGGACGGTACGAGCACCTGGACCTTTGAGCTGATCGCGCAGAATCTGTATTGTAAGTGTACGATGCCAGGACTGTCGCCTAACTGCGGCATCCATTCTAATGGCGGAGACAGTCATTTCATTGATTGCATCATTGTGGATTATACGATAGGCTTTGAAATGGTGGGTGGCGGTTCTAACAGGCTGACGAGGTGCCATGTATGGGGAGGTCCCATACCGCCCAAGGAGAAGGGCTTGGAGCCCGAAATGCTGGTGGATTCCGTGAATTACTATTTGGATTCCTATGACATTATTCTGACGGATTGCTATGCGGACACAGGGAAAACGGGATTCCTTGTAAAGCAAAATACGAGGCTCCACGGATGTAGTTATTTCAACAATTTCGGTTATGGTCTGGATCATGTCACTGTGATTGACCATCAGGGCGGCAATCTGTTGGTGTCCGAGGGGCTCTTTAGAAAAACGAGTCCTCATGCAACGCTTTACAAGGGTGACGGAAAGAATGTCGAGTGGTCTGGCAATACGCTGGACGGGGATTTTGATTGAAGCATAGATGATTTGGAAGTGGAGAAACATGGAATTTGTCGTAAAGCATTTTAAGGAACTAAGTACTACGGAATTGTATGAGATTCTAAGGACGAGGGCAGAGGTCTTTGTCGTCGAGCAGGACTGTGCATATCAAGACCTTGATGGAAAGGATTTGAATGCGGTTCATGTGTTTGCATGGAACGAAGAAGGCAGGGTGTCCGCATGCCTTCGCGTGTTTTGGAAGGACAAGGAGAAAGGAATCGCACAGATCGGCCGCGTTGTGACGCTTTGTCACGGTCAGGGACTTGGTGGGGAAATCCTTCACAGAGGCGTTCAGTTCGCAGAACAAGACTTTGGAGCGAAGAAGATTTATCTTGAAGCGCAGCAGTATGCCATCGGTTATTACGAAAAGGAGGGCTTTGAGGTCACCTCGGAACCGTTTTTGGAGGATGGGATTCCTCACGTGACGATGGAAAAGAAGTTATAGTGGGTATCGTCTCGTTATAATTGTTCTTTCTCTATGCATTTACCTTTCTGGCTGATAGTATAAAATTGTAAAGCGCTTATACAAATAAAACTGAAACGATCGGCAGATCAGAAAGGATACGATGATGAATAGAGACATTTTTATTAGGAATTTGACCAATGACAGGATAGAGATGAGCCCTAAGGGAAGGAATGCGAATGAGCTTACGCCGGAAGAATTTGAGAAGATTTATGAAAGCTTCTTTGACATGATTTTTGCGATAGCAGCTACCGACATTTCAGGGCTGACGGGTTATGGAGAGTTTGACGAAAACAATCAGGCGCCATATCAGACCTTGGAAGAATTTATTACGGATGAGGTCATCCATGAAAAGACGGAAGGCTATTGGAAGAACTGGACCCAGATGTTTGGAACCACATTCTTGGAAAAGGATTACTATTTTGAGATCGCAAACAAGGCATTGCATTATGCACCCTACTGTGAAAATCAGAGGTTCCTTGTAAACAACAACACATTCTTTTGCAACATGATCGTTGATACTGCAGGAAAAACCTACTGCGCTGATTGGGGAAGGGCCGGAATCATGGATTATATGATGGACTTTGCCATTCTTGACCTGAACAAGCCTTATCTTCTTGTGCCAGAGAAGCTTTTTGAGTATGCTAAGAAAAGGAACATTCGGATTGAGAACTTCAAGGAAAGATTCCTGTGTATGGCATATTTTAAGGGAATTGCAACGCTTAGATGGCATGCATCCATTGATGATTTGGAATCCTGTGAGTCGATTGTCAGATCCATTAATGCATTAGAGGATCGCATGTCTAAGCTGTAAGATGATTAGGAGCAGCTATGAAATATGAAAACGCAAAGGACGTTCTTCCGGCAAAGCTTTTAGAAGAGGTTCAAAAGTATGCAGAGGGCAAGGTGATCTATATCCCCAGAACCGAAAAAGGGCGGGGCTGGGGAGAAGCCTCCGGATACAGAGACAAGCTCAAAAAACGAAACACCTTGATCTGCAGTCGCTACTCGGCGGGGCAATCTGTTTTGGAGCTCGCGGAAGAATTTTTCCTTTCACCAGAAACCATCAAAAAAATCGTATATGGAAAGAAGGTGGAAACGCCAATATTTTCCCCTTCCATTCCTTCGGCGGCGCAATATGCCTCTGCAGGTATGGGAGAAGAATGGGTTCGCATCTATCTCAGTTCCTTAAGACAGGAAATGCCGCAGCTATCGGAGTATTTCATGTCAGAGCTGATCAAAATCCCATTAAGGCTGATTGAAGCAAGGAGTCCTTTGAAAACAGATGAAGGAGAACAAAGCTCTTTTGAAGTACCGCTAGTTGTATTTTATGAGCAAGGAGAATTTTCCGTGCCGTTTCAAGCGCCACTTTTGGAACAATTGAAAACGGAAAAAAGAAATGCCCATCATGCCTTTGTCTTTGCAAGGAACCAGGAGTATAGCTTCTTTTGGAATAATTACGGGAAGAATTTCCAAAGATAATCTGAGCAGGATGAAAGCAGGAAGCGTTGTATGAAAATTCCAAAAAGTGGTTGACATCTCTGGAAACTGTCTGTATAATCTAATATGTTGGTAATTTGATTTACTGACCTGTAACTGTTAACCGTGCATCGCCATTCGGCGGGAAAGGAGGTACTAAAATGATGATTCGCGTACGTAAATTTGAAAACATTCATAGCTCTCATAATACCTCCTGGAGATGCATCAATTAGCACGGTAGGCTTCATTCCCCACGGGATTTCCTTGGATATGGAAAACATAACAAACGCGCTTATTATGCCCCAATACCAGAAGGTATTGGGGCTTTTTAGCGATCATAGCTTCCAAGCGAGCCGCCGCTGGGCAAGCTTGCTTGCGCCAGGGCGTGCTCATTTGGAAGCGCAACGTGAATGAGTCAAAAAGCGCTGCGAAGCGGCGCGATTGACGAATTCAAGTAGGATTGCGATAGCTTCCAAGAAGCGAAGCAATCCGTATGATCGCGTGGGATTATCAGAAAGGGAGTGATGCTTAATGTTTCAGATTAAGAACGTTACGCTGATACATAAAAAGGATCTAAGAACGATTTTGGAAAATTTTTCTCTCGTCTTAAATGACGGGGATAAGGCTGTTTTGATCGGCGAAGAAGGAAACGGAAAGTCTACGCTGATGAAATGGATCTTTGACCCGCAGCTTGTGGAGGAGTATATCGAAGCGACTGGGGAGAAGGCCATCAGCGGCGAAAAGCTGGGGTATTTACCTCAGGAGCTGCCGACTGCGGAAAAAACGAAAACGGTTTGTGAGTACTTCATGGAAAGCCTGGATTTTCTGGATCAGACACCGAAGGAGCTTTCAAAGCTGGCGAGTGATTTTGGAGTGGAAGCCGAATTTTTCTATCGGCAGCAGGAGATGAAGACGCTCTCCGGCGGTGAACGCGTGAAGGCGCAAATGATGCGGATTCTGATAGAGAATCCAACGATTTTACTGCTTGATGAGCCGTCAAATGACATCGACATCGAAACATTGGAGCTTATGGAACGGCTGATCAACCAATGGGAGCATGCGGTGCTGTTTATCTCTCATGATGAAACATTGATCGAGCACACGGCCAATCGGGTAATCCATTTTGAGCAGATTCGGCGGAAGACGAAGTGTCGCCATACCGTGGCGAACATGCCCTATCGGCAATATGTGGAGGAGCGCCTGAACGCCTTCGAAAAGCAGGAGCAGATTGCCCTCGGTGAGAGGCGGGAGAAGCGGATCCGAGATGAGAAGATTCGAAAGATGGAGCAGAGCGTCGGTGCGCGGCTCGATAATATTTCCAAGGGTGATCGGGACGCGATTGGAAGACTCCTCAAAAAGAAAATGAAGAACGTCAAGGCCATGGAGAAGCGCTTTGAGCGGGAAGATGCAGAAATGACGGAGATGCCGGAGCAGGAAGAAGCAATTTTTTTCAAACTTGGCAATAAGGACAGTGCGATTCCTTCTGGAAAATGGGTATTGCAGTATGAAAATCATGAATTGACAACGGCAGACGGCGGGAGAACGCTGGCATGTGCCGTGGAGTTAAAGCTCCGTGGCTCAGAAAAGATTGGCATTATCGGGACGAACGGATGTGGAAAGACAACGCTTCTTACCCTGTTGGCGAAGGAACTGCTGGCAAGGCCAGATCTTCGGGCAGAGTACATGCCGCAAAACTACGAGGCACTTTTGGACATGGATATGACTCCCGTGGACTTCCTTGACAGCTCCGGAGACAAGGAGGAACGAACGCGAATCCGCACCTATCTTGGGTCGCTGAAATATACGGCAGATGAGATGGAGCATCCCATTCGGGAGCTTTCAGGTGGACAAAAAGCAAAGGTTTTGCTCTTAAAGCTTAGCATGTCGGGGGCAAATGTCCTGATCTTAGATGAGCCAACGAGAAACTTTTCGCCCCTGTCGGGACCAGTTATTCGCAAGATGCTTCGGGAATTCCCGGGTGCCATCCTTAGCGTATCTCATGACAGAAAATACCTTTCGGAGGTGTGCGACAAAATCTATCGTCTGACACCAGACGGATTAATAAATTATTAGATACAGGTAAGAAAGTATGAATCAAATTGGAACAAGGACAATAGAGACAGAGAGATTAGTACTAAGAAGGTATGTCGTTGAGGATGCGGAGGATATGTATCGAAACTGGACGGGGGATCCTGAGGTGACGAAGTTCCTCTCTTGGCCGACGCATCCGAATGCGGAATTTACCAAGAGTCTTTTGGAAAAGTGGGTTTCCTATTATGACGAGGGCAGAACCTACAATTGGGGCATTACCCTGAAGGGCGAGGATCATGTCATCGGTAACATTGCCGTGGTGGAGCGCGATGAGCGAACCTGCTCTTATGAGATTGGTTATGCACTTGGCAGGGCCTTTTGGGGACGCGGCATTATGCCGGAGGCCTTAAAGGCCGTGATCAACTATTTGTTTGAGGGCGAGAAGGACTTAAATCGCATCATTGCTACCCATGACCCGAGAAACATGAAATCGGGACGCGTAATGCAAAAGGCTGGCATGCATTTTGATGGTGTGCTGCGCGCGGCAAAGAAGAATAACCAGGGGATCCATGATGCGGTGTATTATTCCGTTTTAAGGGAAGATCTAGAGAAGAAGGATTAAGAAAGAAGGGAAATGACATGGTGGTGTTTTTAAGACTTCGGAATATCTGATCGCTGGAAGCCATTGATAAATGGTTTCTTGCAGGTCTCGTGAAAAATGAAAAAGAAGCTTGTAAACGATGAAACAATTTATCATAAAGGAGAACAATCATGATATTCCAAGACAATATTATTAAAAAGTATTTAGAAAACGTATATTTTATCGCAGGAACGCCTTGTGGTGGAAAGACAACGGTCTCTCGAGCCCTTGGCAAGAAATACGGGATTCCCGTATATGACATTGACGAGCGATTTGATGAGCATCAGAGAATGTCAGACAAGGAGCATCAGCCTGCAATGAACAAGCAGTTTAAGGATGCGGACGAATTCTTTGGACGGAGCGTGGAAGAGTACCGCGCATGGCTCTTGCAGAATACGCGAGAGCAGCTGGATTTTGTGCTGTTAGATCTGATTCGGCTATCACAGAATGGCAAGATCATTTGTGACTGTCATTTAACGCTGGAGCAGGCAGCGCAGTGCACGGAGCCTTCGAGGATGGCATTTATGATCAAGAAGCCGGAGAACCTTGTTGAGGAGTACTGTAACCGCGCGGATCATCAGGGCTTTAGCAATTTCATTCACAGCGCAACGGATTATGAAAAGGCCAAGGCGACCTGTAATGAGACGCTGCAGTCCCTAAACGAAAAGCGCTATGCGGACATCAAAAAGAGTGAGTATTTCTGGCTGGAGCGTGATAATGCCAGGAGCGTTGACGAGACCGCAGAGCTTGTGGCAAAGCATTTTGGCTGGGGGAGAGCATAGGAAGATGACGAAGGACATTCAGATCATGCAGGTCGAACAGGGCACGGAGCTGGCAAAGGAGCTTCTTTCATTTGTGGAGGGGTGCTCTTGGGAAGAGGTCAAGGAGCATGTCTCACAGGTGATTCGCGAATGGCAGCTGACGGACTGGGAAACCATGTTTGTGGCTGTTATGGACGGTAAGATTGTGGGGATGACCTCACTTCTGAAGGAGGACTATTATCCCCTGCCAGAGATCTTCCCGTGGGTATCCTGTGTCTTTGTGGAAAAGGAATATAGAGGCGAGCGCATCAGCGAAAAACTGATCGCAAAGGCCAATGAATACGCGAAAACGCTAGGCTTTACCAAGACCTATATTCCAACGGAATTCAGCGGATTTTATGAGAAATATGGATATACCTATGTGAAGGACATCGTCAATTATGGAGGCGGCACCGACCGCCTCTATGTGAAAGAGCTCTGACACATAAGGCTGTGCCGTTAATGGGGGATGTATATGAATTACTTTATAGAGGGGATTCAAGGTGCGGGTAAGAGCACTTTGGTAAGCCGGCTTGCGGAGAAGCTTCCGGAGTATCATGTGTTCCGCGAGGGAGATTATAATCCCGTGGAGCTGGCCTGGTGCTCTTATCTGACCAAGGAACAATATGAAGCGGTGCTCAGTAGGTATGCGGAGATCGCGGATGAGATCAAAGCGAATACCACCGTCGAGCGTGTTTTTACGACCTCTGGCATGAGCGCTGACAGGAATGCGGAGGACCGTTATGTTCTTACCTACACGAGAATCTTGACGGACATCCCCGGATTTCATAAGGATCTAGAGCAGTACGAGATATATAATGACCGCGTGGACAGGGAGACCTTCAAGCAGATTATATTTTCCAGATATGCAAAGTGGCATGGGGACAATCAGGTTTTCGAGTGCTCCATCTTTCAGAACATCGTGGAGAATCAGATCCTGTTCTTTGAGATGACGGACGAGGAAATCGTGGAGTTTTACAAGGAGCTGGCGCAGGTGATCCAGGTGGAGAATTATAAGATTCTTTATCTAGACGTCCCTTGGGTGGCAGGAGCGCTGGAGATCATCCGCAAGGAGCGAGTGGATGCGGAGGGAAATGAAATGTGGTTTCCGCTGATGCTGGGATTTCTTGAGAATTGTCCTCATGGGAAAAAGCTCGGTCTTAAAGGCTTTGACGGACTGGTGAAGCATTTGGAGCATAGGAAAACGCTGGAGCTTCGAATTCTGCAGGAGGTATTCCCAGAGCATGCGGTCATCTTGCCGTCGAAGGAGTATGATTTGGAAAACGTGAATTTGTAAGGGGTAATAAAGGGGGAATGTGGCTTGAGGACGGAGAAGCGCGCCTCAAGTACATGAAGGAGCAGTATTTTGCAGTTGTTCTTGAGGGATATCGGAGCGAGACAAGTCTTCCGGAAAACCTGTTGGAGCAGCTGCAGCTCTTCATTGACATGGTGCAGATTGAGGGTATCGTGGACGAGTTTGAATGTGCCGCGAGGGAGGGCGAAGAGCCTGATCCTGAGGACATTGAGGATGCGATAACGTGCCTGGTGGAAAACATTCCCTATGCAGGCATTGGCGTGGATTTGTAAAAGGCAGAAAACGGGAAATCATGGGAAGGGATGGGCACAGGAATGTATTATCACGCATCACAGGCGGCGGGAATTAAGCAATTGGAGCCGCGAATATCGAACCATAATGTTCCACTCATCTATTTTTCCACGAAGCGAGAGAATGTGCTGGTCTACTTATGCAATGCCGTTGAAAAATACTGCAGGGAGCACCATTTCGCGTATGATGGGAAATGGTCGAAGTGGGGGCCCTATGGGTTCGAAAAGGATGGGAGATTACGGCTTGAGGAGTATTATCCTAATGCCTTAGAGAGTACCTATCAAGGGGTTTCCGGATATATCTATGAGGCGGCGGAAGTAGTGGATTCCAGATTTGCCTTGCAGATCCCGGATGCGGTGACCAGTGAGCTTCCCGTGGACGTGACAGGCTGTGAGTTTGTCGCAGATGCGTATGAGGAGCTGCTTCGCGCTGAGAGGGAAGGGCGGATCACAATTCTGCGGTATGAAGAATTAACACCGCAAAAGAAGGAATGGATCCGAAAGACTATGCTGCAGGAATACGCAGACGCAAAGGATCATCCGGAATATCAATTCTTTTTGCGGGGAACCTTTCCAGAACTTTTTTGAGAAAGAATCGAAGAATGACTGCGTGCACTTTTCATAAGGATGGTGAGGGAAGCTATGGAGATAAGAGAGGGCGAACTACGCATTCGGAATGTAGGAATTGAGGATTGCGAGAAGCTGGCCAGATGGTGGAATGACGGAAAGGTCATGGCGCATGCTGGCTTTCCGAATGGCCTCGGAATAACAGCCGCAGAAATCTGGGATAAGGTTTCGGGCGACACGGATGATACCAAACGGCGTATGATCATAGAGTATCAAAACAGTGCGATTGGCGAGACGAATTATTATCATCTCGGAGATCATGTTGCGGAGATCGGAATCAAGATCTGTGATGAAAACTATCAGGAAAAAGGTCTTGGGAAAAAGATTCTCAGCATGCTGATCTCGAAATTATTTTCGATGGGATATGAAAAAATCATCTTGAACACCAATCTGAAAAATACGAGGGCACAGCATGTTTATGAGCAGTTGGGATTTCAGAAGGTTCGGACATGCATGGACTCTTGGACGGATCAGGTCGGTGTGCTTCAATCCTTTGTGGATTATGAGTTGTTACCAGAAAATTTTGTGGATTTCAGATAAGGAGGCGGACATGGAAACAAAGTATTATGTTGTCGTGAGCATTGAAGGAGATTACGCAAATCTTAAGAGGACGGACATAGAATCAGATGATTTAAAGCTTGTGGCAAGAGCACTGTTGCCTGCTGAAATCAATGAGGGAAGTCAGCTCAAGTACGAGATGATGGAATATGAGCTCATTTAGTTGAGATGAAAGGTGAAGAGAATGAAGATCAAGAAACTGGAAGGAAAAGAGAGATTTGACGCGTATTTGACGGCCGTTTATTGCTTCCACATGCGGGTGGAGGATCCGGAGGCAGAGAGAGCCGTTTACGAGGCTGACACGAAAGAGGATTGGGGTGCCTTTGATGAAAATGGCGCGCTGATGGGCAGAATTCTCAATCATAAATATGATTTTTATTTGGACGGGAAGACCGTGAGAACGGGCGGTATCGGAGCCGTTGCAACGCTTCCTGAATATCGTAACAAGGGCGTAATCAGGGCAATCTTCAAGGAATTGCTTCCGGCGGCATATAAGGATGGTGAGGTGCTTTCAGCGCTGTATCCCTTTAAGCATGAGTTTTATCGAAAGCAGGGCTATGAGGTGGTGCCGGCCTGGAACGAGTATTCCTTAGCACCTGGACTGCTTTGCAACTATCGCTTTGACGGTGAGGTTTGTAAGTGGAACATGGGAGATCCCGTGACGGATTTTATGACGGTGTACAATGCATTTGCACCGCAGTTTAACATGGCCTTGGCGCGCACGGAGGAGCAAATGCAAGGGCACCTAAAGGTCGACAAGCCCTACATTGACAGGAAGTTTTCCTATGTGATGAAGCAGGATGGAAAGCCCATTGCCTATGTCATTTTTACGGATATCAGACATGACCCGGCGGCTATTCTTCAGGTGGAGGAATGCGCTTGGACGGGCCGTGAAGGCTTCCACGCCATCTTGGGCTTCCTTGCAAGATTTGAGGCAGACTATGGTACAATCAAGCTGACCCTGCCAAAGGGAATCGATCTGCTTCGCGTTGTACAATCGCCCCTTGCCTATGACATTGAAAAGACACCTCAGCAGAATTTCATGGTCAGAGTGATCAATGCAAAGAAGCTTCTAGAGGCAATCTACAAGCCTGCAGATTGCGATTTTACGATCAAGGTGTCAGACGAGCTAATAGAGGAGAATAACGCGACCTATCGCGTACAGGCGGATGGCGTCAAGGTGAGCAGGAAAGAGAAGGCAGACATTGAACTAAATGAACGCGCGCTGGCACAGCTGGCCGTGGGCTGCCTAAATTTGGATGAGGCAATGCTCCGCATGGATGTCACCGTGAATGCGAAGGAAGAAATGCTGAGACGCGTATTTGTTGAAAAGAAGATTTTTGTAGGAGAGCATTTTTAAGTCTGTTGCAAGCCTGATTTCGCGAAGAAAATAGGTGACCGCAAAAGGATTACATAACTGGAGAAGTGGTTGTTTGGTTTCATAAGGAGAAGCAATGGAAATGGAAAAATATATCGAAGGAAACAAAGCTGCGTGGGAGGAGGCCTTTGACAATAGGGATGCTTCCTGGGGAGCGGATGTCACGGAAAGAATCCGTAAGGAAGAGTATCCGTTTTTCAATCAGGAGACGCGGGACATACTTAAGACAATTAACACGGAAGGAAAGGTCATTGGACAGTTTTGCTGCAATAACGGGCGAGAGCTGCTTTCTCTGGTAAAAAGCGGAAAAGCGAAAAAGGGAGTTGGCTTCGATATCGCTGAAAATCAGGTTGCCTTTGCCAATGAAAAGGCAAAGGAATTGGGTTTACCCTGCGAATTCGTGGCTGCCAACATTTATGACATCGACGACCGTTACAAGGAGCAGTTTGACCTGGTGATCATCACCATAGGAGCGCTTTGCTGGTTTGAGGATCTGGACCGTTTTTTTGCCATCGTGGCAAAGTGCATGAAGCAAGGTGCAACAATTGTGATCAATGAGCAGCATCCCTGTACTAACATGCTTGCCACGGCGGGGGATGAACCCTATGATCCGGCGCATAAAAAGGAGTGTCACTATTCCTATTTTGAGCATAAGTGGGAAAGCAACGGAGGCATGTACTACATGACTCAAAAGAGTTATCGCTCAAAGACATTTACCGACTTTACCCATTCCATGTCTGAGATCATGACGGGAATGTGCCGTAACGGGATTGTCATTACGGGACTGCAGGAATTTGATTACGACATCAGTGGAGGGTTTGCCGAGGTCGATCGCAGCGGATATCCGCTTTCCATGATCATTCAGGGCAGAAAATAAGAATATAGGAAATCAGAACCTGGGAGTGTGAAGAAAAATGAAAATTGAATTGAGAGAATTGACGGAAGAGAATCTGCAACAGTGCTTTGGGCTGAAGGTTGCAGAAGATCAAAAGCAATATATTGATTCCAACGAAAATTCTTGGAATGCGGCGAAGGAAAACGCGGACGTTGCGAGACCTTTTGCAATCTATTGTGACGGGGAAATGGTAGGCTTCACCATGTTCGCGTTCGATGAGGAATATGAGGATCCAAATGACAGATACTGGCTTTGGAGATTCATGATCGATGAAACATTACAGGGCAAGGGCTATGGAAAGGCGGCACTGCAAGTGATCATTCAGTATTTTAAGGAACACGGCGCAAATAACATTCGCCTGTCAACAAAGGATACGAACGCAGGCGCGTTGTCACTCTATCACAGGGCGGGCTTCCGCGATACCGGCGAGATGAATGACGAAGAAATTGTGTTACAGTTGGATTTTTAGTGTGAAATGATCTTAGACAAAGCGATGTTTTTTTGAGAAGTGGGAGAGGAGCATATGAGAAAGGAATTTCTGGCGGTATTTAGTGGGTTCCCGGAGCATCACTTTTCGGCAGAGATCACGGAGCGTCTTCGCGCAGAACTGACGGAGCGAAGGAGCATTGTTTTTATCACGGCATGCCCGCTTGAATATGAGCAAAATGACAGAGACGCAGACGGCATGCACGAGATGTTTGCAGAGCAGGGATTGCCGTTTGAGGAGCACGGTGTGATCGACAAACGCACCGCACCGGAAATGGCAAAAAAGCTGGTAGAAAATGCGGATTGCATTTTTCTGATGGGTGGAGGAGCCTGCGAGGAACAGCTTGAACTGATCCGTGAGAAGGGCTGTTATGATGCCCTTACATCCTGCCATGCAGCGATCTTCGGCGTGAGCGCAGGGTCGATGAACATGGCGCGCAAGACAGTGGATTTCTTCGAGTCGATGGAGGCTTTTGACGGGCTTGGGCTGACAAATATTACGGTGAGCTGCCACCATGACCCGAAGGATACCTGGCGCTTCGAGCAGACGCTCAGGATGTCCGAGGACCGCACGGTGTATGCCATGGAGGACATGAGCGCATTCTTCATCAAGGAGGGACGGATCGACGTTGTCGGCACAATCTTCCGGGTGAAGGACAGGGAGTTTCGCCTACTTACGGAGGAAGAAGTCAAAGAACTCGAGCAGGATGAGTTTCGGAGAGTGTTTGACATGATCCCGGATCAGTTTGATAAATATAGGCCGCGCTACAGCGAGGAACTTTTTGCATATCTGATCGCCGAAACGGGGATCGGCCCCGGCAAACGCGTTTTGGAAATCGGACCAGGGACGGGGCAGGCGACGGAGCCCGTACTTCGGACAGGCTGCGAATACCATGCCATTGAGCTTGGCGAGCATCTGTGCTGCAAGATGAAGGAGAAGTACGGGAAGCTTCCGAACTTTCATATCGTGAATGACGATTTCATCACGCACGATTTTGGCAACGAGAAATTTGACATGATCTATTCGGCTGCTACGATCCAGTGGATCCCGGAGGATGTTGCGTTTACAAAGACCTTCGAGCTTCTAAAGCCCGGCGGAACGCTGGCGATGATGCTGACAAGCGCCGAATACAGGTCAGACGATGAGGCACTGTATGAGAAGATACAGACCTTGTACGATCGTTACTACAAGCCGGACATCCCATATAAGCAAGGGGGCTTTCGTTACGGCGCGGCCCCTGAGTATGGTTATGCGGAGGTGGAGCGGCGTGAATTCAAAGGTCAGCGAATGTTCACGGCCGATGAGTATGTCGCATTTACCGGTACGCACAGTGACCATATCGTGATCCCCGAGCCATTGCGTACGGAATTTTTTGAGGGCTTGCGGAGTGCCGTGCTGGATGCGGGGGACAGGATCGTTTTCCATGATACCTATGTCTTATATCTCACAAAAAGACCGGTGAGAGGTAGAGCTGGTCGCTGAGAGAGCCGGAATAAGCCGAGCGACTGTGAGAGCCATAGAGAAAAGTGTAAGGAAGGGATAGCGATATGGACAAAGAACTAACGGGGAGAGAAAGAAAATGATTCAGTACATAGACATAGGCTTGAATCTGTTTTGTAAACAGTTTCGGGATCCGGAAAAAATCATAAACGACGCGGCTGCGGAAGGTGTCAGTTGTATCCTGACCGGGTCGGACATGCGAAGCAGCGAAAGCGTTAATACCTTTGTAAAGGATCATGATTGCCATGGAACATGCGGGATTCATCCGCATGGCGCAGACCGCGCGCAGAGCGAAGACTTTGCACGGATCCGGGAGATCGTATCCGGTAATGACAGGATCGTTGCGGTGGGGGAATGCGGTCTGGATTATGACAGAATGTTTTCAACGCGTGAAAATCAGATCCGGTGCTTTGATCACCAGATCAAGATCGCGGAAGAATGCGGCAAGCCATTGTTTCTCCATGAGAGGGAAGCAGCGGATGATTTTATTGCCAGATTTAAGAAGCATGGTGAGATCTGTAAGCATTCCGTAGTGCATTGTTTTACAGGGACGAAAGAGACCCTGCAAAGATATCTGGATATGGGTTTTTATATTGGGATTACCGGCTGGATCTGTGATGAAAGGCGTGCAGATGCGCTGCGGGAGGCAGTAAAATATATTCCACTGAACCGGATCATGATAGAGACGGATGCACCCTATCTCACGCCGCGGAACATAAAGGGCTTAGACCGCGCGAATGTGCCGCAGAATATCAAATACGTTGCGACGGAGCTTGCAAAGAATATGCGCGTGAATGAAGAGGAACTGATTTCGGCCGTGAAAGAGAACACAGAAGCGTTTTTTAGGATATAATGGTCGTAAGACATGAAAAAAATTGGGGACACAGATACAAAGAGCATATGTTTCATACAAAAAATAAGAAAGGACGAAGAAATGAAAGTTAAAGAAAGTGAATATCTAAAGCTTAAAAAACCGATACTGAAAAAACTGCTTGATAAGCTTCTTGCAAGATATGAATATGCATCCATTCTTGCAAATGATTCCAAGAGCACCAACTATCGCGTATCGAAGACGGGGACGAGTATCTCTGAGGACGGAACGCTGTCAGAACGCGGTTTTTGCGTGAAGGTATATGATAACGGGAAAGCAGCGGAGTACAGCTTCAGTGCCATCGAAGAGGATACCGTGGATGCAATAGTGAGCGAGATCACGGAAAGACTGGATGCGCTTGGAAAGACCTTGCCTGAGGGAGTTACGGCTTTTGGCTTTGATGACATTGAAGATAAGAAGCTCTATATCAACGAGAGCACGGAGTACGAAGTTGATCCCGAAGAAAAGGGAGACAATAACATCATTGATCTTTTGACGCGTATCTCGGAAAAGGGCCGGGCCTATGATGAAAAGATCATAGACTGTAGCGTGGCGTTCTCTTATCAGAAATACTCAAAAATGTTTTTGTCCAAGAATAAAGACCTTACCCAGAATGTCATGTGGTCATGTGGCTATATCGTAGCCATGGCCAAGGACGGAGAGGAGATTCAGAATGGCTACAAGCCCGTATCCATGCTGGGCGGCATCGAAGTGCTGGATACCTTGGAGAGTAAACTCGAGGATGCATGTAAGACTGCGATAGAGCTTCTTTCGGCCGAGCCCATGATCCCCGGTGAATATGACTGCATCTGTGAGCCTGACGTGACCGGCATGATCGTTCATGAAGCATTTGGACATGGCGTAGAGATGGACATGTTCGTAAAGGACAGGGCGCAGGCACAGGAGTTTATCGGAAAGCAGGTAGCCTCTGAGCTGATCACCATGCACGACGGCGCATGCACCATCCCTCAGGTAGCCACATACTTTTTTGATGATGAAGGCGTACTTGCTCATGATACCATTATTATCGATAAAGGAATCCTGAAAACCGGTATCTGCGATGCCCAGTCAGCCATGCATTTGGGTGTGGCTGGCACGGGCAATGGCAGACGCCAGGATACCACAAGAAAAGCTTATACCAGAATGACCAATACCATCTTTGAAGCAGGTACAAGCAAGGTCGAGGACATGATAGCCTCCGTCAAATACGGGTTTTTACTCTGCCAGGCTTCCTCAGGCATGGAAGATCCTAAAAACTGGGGAATTCAGCTCATGGTTGACATCGCCAGGGAGATCAAGGACGGTAACCTGACTGGAAGGATCTTTTCACCAATCGTTTTGACGGGTTATGTCCCTGATCTATTGAAGTCCATTTCCATGATATCCGACAGCATTGAGGCTGGTGGTACTGGTTATTGTGGCAAGGGCTATAAGGAGTGGGTCAAGGTATCGGACGGCGGCCCGTATATTAAGGCGAGGATCCGTTTGGGATAATCAGTAAACACCTGCTCCCAGAGGGAAAGCTTTACGGACGCAGGAAGAAGCGTCTGCGGATTTATGATCACAGATTAGAAAACGAGGTGCAATATGAAAGAACAAATCCTGGCCTCATTAAAGAGGCTTCACATTGAAGAATATATCATCAATATCACATCCTATCAAAGTGCTCAGATGTTCTTTGTAAAAAAGAGCCTGGATTGCAAGAGGGCGGAGGACACGGTAACCTATAACGTAAACGTATACAGGTCTTTTGAAAAAGATGGCAAAAAGATGAAAGGAAATTCCTCTGTATATGTTTATAACGGCATGACGGATGGGGAGATTGATGCCAGCTTAAGCCGCGCATATCTTGCGGCATCCTTTGTGTGCAACCCGGCGTATGAGCTTATGGAATGCACCGAAAACAAGTTTTTGACAATGGAGTCCGACCTGTTTAATCATACGCTTGAGGAATGTTGCGAGAAGACTTCAGAAGCGCTGTTTGCAGAGGATCACAGAGAGGACGTATTTATCAATTCAGCTGAGGTATTTGCTTATGAAACAAATGTCGAAATCATATCCTCAACAGGTATTGATTCCGGATATGCCAAAAGATGGATCAGCGGAGAGTTTGTGGCACAGTGCAAGGAGCCTCAGGACGTAGAAACCTATAAAGATTTTCGATATAATGATCTTGACTGTGAGTCCTTAAAGTCAAAGGTTCGTAAAACGCTGGAATACACTCTTGAAAGAGCAAAGGCAACGGAAGCTCCCAAGGCCGGAAAATATAGGGTGATTATCAGTGATTCCTATGTAAATGATGTCTTTAGCTATTATAGCGGAAGAGCGCAAGCCGGTTATATTTATGCAGGGTATTCAACGTTTGAGGTGGGTCAGAACGTACAGGCTACCAATGCGGAAGGAGAAACTGCAGAAGTTAAAGGTGACAAGGTCAGCATGACGCTGGTGCCTACCGAGCCCTTGAGCAGTGAAGGAATCTGGCAGAAAGAACGGGAATTGATAGATAACGGTGTGCTGAAAACCTATTACGGGGGACTGCGTTTCTCGAGATATTTAGGGATTGAGCCGACCGGATTTTTCGGCAGCGTCAATGTGGCGCCCGGCACTATGTCAGTGGAAGACATGAAGAAACAGCCGTATCTTTGGGTGGTGAATTTCTCTGACTTCCAGCTGGATGATTTCACTGGGCACTTTGGCGGGGAGATCAGACTTGCGTTCCTGTATGACGGCGAAAAGGTTACGCCCGTAACCGGTGGTTCCATCAACGGAAGCATCATTGATTCACAGACCAATATGCATTTCTCGAAAGAAATCCAGAAATCAGCTGATTTTGTGGGTCCGTATGCCATGTGCTTTGAGGATGTTCCGGTAGCGGGTGTATAAGAACCAGTAATGAATGGGGAGAAAGAAGAACATGATAGATTATAAAGAATTTGGAACGGAAGAGTTGGAACGGATCAAGGAAATCTATCGTGGGGAAAGCTGGGCTGCATACCTGCATGATGATGAAGCGCTGAAGAGGGCATTTGAAAAATCGCTAGATTGCTTAGGTGCATATGATGGTGATAAGCTGGTAGGTTTTATTCGATGTGTCGGCGATGGTGAGCATATTGTATTTGTGCAGGATCTCATTGTTGAATCGGATTATCAGCGACAGAAAATCGGGACAACCCTGTTTAAGAAGGTTTGGGATAAGTACCTTCACGTACGCATGTTCCAGGTGAATACGGATATGGAAGATGAAAGAGATAATCTCTTCTATAGATCCTTCAGAATGAAACCGATATGTGAAGGTAATATGATCTCGTATTTTCGTTGAAGAAGTTGTTTGGCAGGATCAATCGGACTTCTAGTTGACTGGGAGATATTTTGTGAAAAAGTGCAAGCTAACATATGATGAATGGAAATGCATAAAGGAAAAACAGCAGAGAATCCAGTTTGTTTCCACGGATACATTTTGCGGATATATCGGTATTTTGGAAATCAAGGAGGTTACGGAGCCGCAGGTTTGGAACTTTCATGGAAAGGACCAAATTGTTTGCGACAAGGACATCAAATGGATTTCTATTCTTCCGAGGGATAAGTACTATTGTATTACGGCCATGTTGGATCCCGATGATGAGGTAATTGTATGGTACATTGATATGATTGCCAGTCAAGGAGTAGAGGATCATATTCCGTATTTCTATGATTTGTACTTAGACTTAGTTGTTTATCCAGATGGAACAATCATCACGGATGATATGGATGAACTGGAAGATGCGCTGAATCAAGGCGTTATTTCGGAGCTGCTATATCAGCGTGCAATTGATACAAAAGTAGAATTGGAGAATACGCTGCTTGCCGACATAGGTTCATTTGAGAGATACACAAAGGAGTTCCTTTGGAAGATGGACGATTGATTTTAATAGTGCTTTAAGGAGAAAGAGTTATGGAACATAAAATAGTACCGCTGCCAAAGGAGCAGTGGAAGGGCGTTCCCATTCTGATGAAATATACGACGGAGGAGTATTATGATCTTGAGGTATCAGAGAGTGCGGACGCTTTTGAGGCGAAGATGATAAAGAAGAAATTTGAAACGCCGGTGACGCATACGCCGGAGGAATATGATTTTCCGGACGGCCTGTATCAGGATCATTGGGAGAAAGCAGAAGCTTATGGAATTTACCGTGAGGAAGACGGAAAGAAGATTTTGATGGCGTGTATCGAGGTCTGCCCTGAGGAGTGGAGCAACCGCCTGATGGTGACGGAGCTTTGGGTGGATGATTCCCTGCACAGGCAGGGCATTGGCACGGCGCTCATGAACAAGGCGAAGGAGATCGCGAAGGAGCAGAATCGCAGGGCCATCATTCTCGAGACCCAGTCCTGCAACGTCAGGGCGATTGCGTTTTATCGCGCGCAGGGGTTTCGATTGATCGGATTTGATTCCTGTTGCTATACCAATCGCGATGTGGAACGACGTGAGATTCGCTTTGACATGGGATTCTTCATGGATCAGCGCGAGGGCAGGCGATAGGGCCGTTCATGGAGGAAAGGGAGGCTGTTCGTGGTGGAAAGGAATAGGATGGATAAGGTGCTTATGAAGGAAGGGACACAATGGGAATGGACAGGCCGAACTTTGAGGAAATAAAAAGCTTCGCGGAATTTAGCAAATATTATTGGTATCGGGAAGAGCTGATCAAGATTTGCAAGGCGCATGGACTTAAGGCACCCAGCGGGAAGATTGAGTTGTACAAGGTTATTGAGGCGTACTTTTCCGGAGAGAAGATCTTGCCAGAGAAGATTTCTGCGGGACGAGAGAAGGAGAGATTCTCTGGAAGAAATTCTGGAAGCGTAACTAAGAAAAGCTATGGTAAAAAGAAAGATTTTGTAACGGAGCTTACAAGGGAAACAGGTTTGATCGAGTGCGGTTTTACCTTTGGACCAAGGTTTCGTGAGTTTTTCGTCAAGCAAACGGGAGAAGAAAAGTTTAAGTTTAACGTCGACATGGTAGCCACGGCGAAGAAGGTCAAGGAGACGGGTGACGAAAGCTTTACGCTAGGAGACCTTTTGGATATTTACTACGGGGAAAAGACCTACGCGACCTATGACAAATCAGCGCTTCAGTGGAACCAGTTTGTTCATGACTTCTGCGCGGATGAGGCAACAAAGGGGTTTGAGAACCGACTGAAAACGGCAGCTGCATTATGGAAGATTGTTAGGGACTCAGACTGGGAGAAGAAGTATTCCCGAGACTTGCTGGAGGAGTTTCAGGGAGAATTGTAAGATAGGTCAAATGAATCTTCCCGTATGACACATGGTGAAAGGATAGGTTTATTTGAAGTGAAAATTGCATGCATGACGGAAAAGCATCAGGTGGAATTTGAGCAAATCCTGCGGGAATATCTTCCCGGAAGCGAACCGGAAACAGTAAGAGAGAAAGCTGAAAATTATTCGGAAACTTGTCTTGTGGCGCTGAAGGATGAGAAGGTGATCGGTATTGCCTTTGGATGGCCAAGAGAGGCGGCTTTACCCCGGAAGGAATATTGTCTGGATGGCATTGCCGTGCGGTATGAGTACTGGGGAAAAGGTGTGGGAGGCCAGCTCCTTGAGGCATTTGAGGAAGGCATGCGAAAGTACGGATATCGAATCCTTTCCGTGGGGTCTGCTGAAGGTCTTGCAGAAAAGTTTTATTTGAAACATGGATTTGTCCCACAATCCTTTAAGGTCTATTCCGATGGTCAAATCATGGTTCGTAAGGTGTTTCATTCATTAGATGATTATCTCTGTTATAAAAGATCGGAAGAGGGATTTGTGGTTTTCGAAAAAGATATTCGTCTTTATGAGGATGATTTTTTTGAGATTGAATATAGGGAGGAAACGATATGAATGCCGTTCATCAGAAAATAGTAGATGCCGTGTTAGAAAAGGCGAAGCGTGAATGCCCGGAAGCTCTTGACATGATAGGGATTTACGGGTCGGTTTGTACGGGTGACGTGCATGAGCATTCGGACCTTGATCTGTTGGTTTTGATCAATGATCCCAAGGGATATGTGCTGTCAAAAGCATTTATCTTGGAGGACGAAGGGATCGGCTATGACATTTATTGCACGAGCTGGGAGAGCCTTACGGAGGATGCAAATTGCGGACATGCCCATATCAGCAAGCTGATGGATTCTGAGGTGCTTTTCGTGCGTGATGAGAGTGTGACGGAGCGCTGGGAGAACCTAAAAAATCAGGCGCGAGAGGTGCTGGGCTCTGACAAGCGGTTTGATGGAATTGCAGGAATTCGGGAGGAGCTTTGCAAGATCTATGGACATGCTTTTGTTGCAGAAACGATCGGACAGCTGCGAGGCTGGGCGGCATATATGATTACGCTTAGTCTGGATGCCGTGATGCTATGGAATGGTGTATATTTCAAGCGTGGCGTTAAGAGAACCTTTGAGGAGATGGAGGGACTCGATATTCCAGATGATTTCGAAGCAAATGTCATGAAGATCGTGCAGGCGAAGAATTATATTGAGCTTGGGATTGCGTTAGGAACACTGTTTAAGTCAGTCATGCGCTTTACGGAGCGCAGAACGAGAAAGGATGCGCCTGCGAAGGAAAGACTTACAGGCACCTATGAGGAGATGTATTCTAACTGGAGAAATAAGATGCCAGAGGCAGCAGAACGCGGAGATGCATTCGCTTCCTTCATGAACCTAGCCTCCCTGCAATATATGCTTGAGGAGATCAGTGCGGAGAATGCCATTCCGAGATTTAACGTATTAGAAGAGTTTGACGCAAACGACCTTGCGAAGAATGCAAAGATCTTTGATGATGCGCTCGAGGATTACCGTCAGGAGTATGTCAAGCTTGGTATCGAGCCAGAGCAATTTGCAAGCGTGGACGAATTTATAAAGGCTTATTTGAATTAGGAACAGATATCTAAACTTATTTGAAAGTATGTGGGGGCTGAAGGCATGAGAATCGTAAATCTAATTGAGAATACGGAAGGTCGGAGTGGATGTGCATACGCACATGGCTTGTCCTTTTATGTGGAGACAAAGAAGCATAAATTGCTTGTAGATCTTGGACCTTCGGAGGAGACCTTGCGGAATGCAGAGGTGCTTGGCATCGATCTTACCAAAGTTGATACCGTCATCTTGAGCCATGGACATTATGATCATTCGGGAGGAATTCTTCCCTTCTCGAAAATGAACGATCACGCTCGTATCTATATGCAGGAGGCTGCAACGGATGCGTATTATGCAGATGATGGAAGGAATGCACCAGAGAGATTCCGCTATATTGGAATTGACAAGGAGATTGCAAAGCTGCCACAGGTTCAGTTCTTATGTGGTGATATCGTGATTGATGAGGAATTAGAGCTCTTTACCATCAAGCAAAGAAGCCATGATCTGCCGTTTACCAATAAGCGACTCCTGATCCAAACAGGGGATGGATATCAGAGGGATGATTTCCGACATGAACATTTTCTGGTAATCAGGGAAGATGGGAAAACGATTTTGACGTCAGGCTGTGCACATAATGGCATTCTTAGCATCATGGATGCATTTATGGAAAAGTATGGGAAGGCACCAGACCTGGTGGTCAGTGGATTTCATCTGATGAAGAAGACGGATTATCGGGAGGATGAAATCAAGGAGATCGAAGACATCGCAAGGGAGCTGAAAAACTATCCTACGAGGTTTGTGACCTGTCACTGCACTGGCACGACGGCATATGAAGTGATGAAAGATATTTTGAACGAGAAATTAGATTATGTACACTCTGGCGACGAAGTGAGATGCTGAGGTCGAAATGAAGATCAGAGAATAAAAAAGGCTGAAAAGCTTTGATAAATTGGAGTTTTGAAGATGGACAGAAGTGAACGAGCGGAATTGGCAGTGCTTTGCCTCATCAGGGATGGCGACAGAATCCTGTTGCAAAATAGAGTGAAGAAGGATTGGCAGGGCTATACGCTTCCCGGCGGTCATGTGGAGTGCGGTGAATCCTTTGTGGATGCGGTGGTTCGCGAGATGAAGGAGGAGACAGGCCTTACGATCATAAAGCCCAAGATGGTTGGGATCAAGCAGTTCCCGATGAAAAACGGAAGGTATGAAGAGGGCAGATACATTGTGCTTTTGTTTACTGCAGATCAATTCACGGGGGAGGTCGTATCCTCGGAAGAGGGCGAGATGGAGTGGGTGAAACGAAGCCAGATTTCGAAGATTTCTGCGGTGGATGATCTGGAAGAGCTGTTGCAGGTCTTCGATGATCCGAATCTTACGGAGTTCCAGTATCTGGTTGATGGGGACGTATGGACGACCGTGCTGAAATAAGCAGGCGACTTGGCAGGTCGTCTTAAGATGGGAAAAGCAAGGCTCGTGAGGGCCTCGGTTTGTTGCTTGCAATGGAATGGATGGAAGAAAATAATGGATAAAATGGATACAAAGGTATATTACGAAGATGAGACGATTAAGATCCGCAGCATGGTACCAGCGGATGCAAAGATTTTTTATGACACTTATCTGTCCTACAATTGGCATCCGCAGATGGAGACTTATGAGGGATATTATCAGGAGCAGGAAGCGGGGGAACGCATCGTGTTTATCCCGGAATATGATGGCAAGGTTGCGGGGATCTGTACGCTGGTCCTAAAGCCATCGGAAGGGCCGCTCGCAGACAAGGGATGGCCGGAGATCGTTGATTTTGGCGTGTTCTTTCACCTGCATAAAAAGGGGATTGGAAATAAGATTCTTGACGTGGTTGAGGCAGAGGCGGCAAAGTATGCGGATCATGTATTTCTTGCTGTAGGCCTGCATTCCGGCTATGGCGCGGCGCAGAGGATTTACGTAAAGCGCGGATACGTACCAGATGGCAGCGGCGTGTGGTATCAGGGAAAACAGTTGGATCAATACGCGCCCTGTGTAAATGATGATGACCTGCTACTGTTTTTGGCAAAAGAAGTATAACGAGAAACCAACGTAAGTTCATCGATGGCATTCTTGTGGAGCGCGAGGAGATAAGGCCTCATTATCAGCAGCTCATGGAGATCATGAAGGACAGTCC